>CADDZF010000001.1 GCA_902812445.1 Methylococcaceae bacterium
ATCGACGCTCTGGAGGATCACTTGGAAGACAGCTTGAGAACGCTGGAAAACGACCACGGCCGAGTCCATTCGATCGTCGCTTGGCCATGGATCATAGATTCACTTCAGAATTAGAAATGGAATTAGGGGTTCAGCAAAAATCCCGCGCCTGGGTACTCAGTCCGCCCAACAGCTTTGAATGATCGATCAGCCGCCGTGCCAGCACGTGGATCACTTCCCCATCCCGCTGTACTTCACCCCTGACGCCCAAGAGGCGAGCGGTCAGCACCTCGCGCCGCTGCCGCTCGACCAGTCGGCTCCAGACGATGAGATTCAGGTCGCCGGTCTCATCTTCCAGAGTGATGAACACCACGCCGGTCGCCGTGCCGGGGCGCTGGCGCGTGATCACCAGGCCCGCCGCGCGCACGGAGTGGCCTTGCGGCAAAGCGCGTACCTCGGCCGCCGTCACGTAGCCCCGCTTCGCGAAGCGCGCTCGCAGCAGCGCGAGCGGATGTCGTCTGAGCGTCAGTCGCAGGCTCGCATAGTCTGCCGTGATCGCCTCGGCTTCAGTGGGCCGCCGCAGTAACGGCGATCCTTCCACGATTCGATCCTCGGCAAACAGGGGCGACGGCGCTTCGATTCCCGCAATCGCCCACAGTGCCTGATGGCGATGTCCGGCAAGACTGGACAGCGCATCGGCGGCGGCCAGCGACGCGAGATCCCGACGGTCGAGACGGGCGCGCTGGGTGAGTTCCTGGATATCGGCAAACGGCGCTTCCGCCCGCGCCGCGACCAATCGCTCGGCGCCGGCCGTGGATAGTCCTTTGACCTGACGCAGGCCGAGGCGGAGTGCCAGCTGGCCAGCCTTATCTCTCTCCAGCGTGCAGTCCCAGTGGCTGACGCACGCGTCCACCGGCCGCACCTCGACGCCGTGGCGCCGGGCGTCCTGGACCAGTTGCGCGGGCGCGTAGAAACCCATGGGCTGACTGTTCAAAAGGGCGCAGGTGAATGCCGCCGGCTCGTGCCGTTTCAGCCAGGCAGAGACATAAACCAGGAGTGCGAAGGAGGCCGAATGGCTTTCCGGAAAGCCATACTCGCCGAAGCCCCGGATCTGCTCGATCATCTTTTGCGCGAAGTCGTCCGTATAGCCGCGTTCGCGCAGGCCATCCAGCAATCGCCCTTCGAACGCGGCAAGTCCGCCCTTGCGCCGCCACGCCGCCATGGAGCGCCGCAGCCGGTCGGCTTCGCCCGAACTGAAACCGGCGGCGACCATGGCGAGCTGCATCACCTGTTCCTGGAACACCGGCACGCCCAGCGTCCGCTCCAGCACGCGTTTCACTTCAGCGCTCGGATAACTGACGGGCTCCCGCCCTTGCCGCCGCGCGAGATACGGGTGCACCACGCCGCCCTGGATCGGCCCCGGACGGATCAGCGCTATTTCGATCACCAAATCGTAGTAGCAACGGGGTCTCAGCTTGGGCAGCATGGCCATCTGGGCGCGCGATTCGATCTGGAACACGCCCCTCGTGTCGGCCTCGCCGATCATGGCGTACACCGCCGGGTCTTCCGGCGGAACGTCCTCGAGCCGCAGCGCTGCATCGCGCCGCTGGCTCACCAGCGCCAGCGCCTTGCGGATGGCTGTCAGCATGCCGAGCGCCAGCACGTCCACTTTCAGTAGACCCAGCGCATCCAGATCATCCTTGTCCCACTGGATCACCGTTCGCTCCGGCATCGCGGCATTCTCGATCGGGCACAGCCGGGTCAAGGGGCCGCGGGCAATCACCAAGCCGCCGGTGTGCTGGGAAAGGTGACGGGGAAAGCCGACCAGCACGCTCACGAGCTCGGCGAGGCGTTGCAGAATCGGATAGGCCGGATCAAAGCCAATCTCCCGCAGTCGCGCCGGCAAGACCTGCTGACCGTCCCACCCCGCCATCGAGCGGGCCAGCCGGTCCACCTGATCGGGCGGCAGCCCCAATGCCTTGGCGACATCCCGAATGGCGCTGCGGGGCTTGTAGGTGATCACCGCGGCGGTGAGGGCGGCACGATCGCGGCCATATTTGGCATAGATATACTGGATCACCTCTTCGCGGCGTTCGTGCTCGAAATCAACGTCGATGTCGGGCGGCTCCCTGCGTTCCCGGGAGATGAAGCGCTCGAACAGCAGGGCCATGCGATCGGGATCCACTTCGGTGATGTGCAGGCAGTAACACACTGCCGAATTGGCCGCCGATCCGCGCCCCTGGCAGAGAATACCGCGCGCACGGGCGAAGGCGACGATATCGTACACGGTGAGGAAATACGGCTCATAGGCCAGTTCAGCGATGAGAGCGAGCTCATGTTCGAGCTGGCCGCGGACACGGGCTGGCACGCCGTTTGGAAAGCGCTCGCTGGCGCCTTTTTCGGTCAGGCGGCGGAGATACGTGGCGGGGGTTTCGCCGGCCGGGACGATCTCCTCCGGGTATTCATAGCGCAGCACGTCCAGCGAGAAGCGGCATCGCGATGAGACGCGCAAGGTTTCCGCCAACAGTTCCGGCGGATAGATGCGCCGCAGGTGCTCGAGCGGACGCAGGTGCCGCTCGCCGTTGGAGTAGAGCGCATGCCCCGCCCTCTGCACGGTGGTGTGCAGACGAATGGCGGTCAAGGTATCCTGCAGCGGACGGCGCGTCCGCAGGTGCATGTGCACGTCTCCGGCCGCGACCAGCGGAAGTCCGCCTTCCCGACCGATCCGTTCGAGCCCGCGCAGGCGCTCGCCATCACGTCCGTCGCGCAGCAATTCCACCGCGATCCAAGCGCGCTGCGGGAACCGTTCCGCGAGCCAGCGGGCCTGTTCGCTCCAGCTTTCGACGGGAAATTCCCCGGGCGGATCGTACGGCCGCGGCAGCCACAGCGCAAGGCACTGCTCGAGTCCCTGAGCCAGATCGTCCCGCGCCAATCGGTAAGCGCCCTTCTCAGCCCGCCGCCGACCTTTCGAAATGACTTCGGATAGATAGCCGTAACCCTCGCGGTCCATCGCCAGCAACACCAGCGAAGGTCCTTCGGCTAGCGTGATCTCCGTTCCGATGATCAGCGCGAGACCGCAATCCTTCGCGGCGGCGTGCGCGCGCACGACCCCGGCCAGCGAGCACTCGTCGGTGAGGGCGAGCGCCGCGTAGCCGAGCGCCTTCGCTTGAAGAACCAGTTCCTCGGGGTGGGAGGCGCCGCGCAGAAAGCTGAAATTGGAGACGCAGTGCAGTTCGGCATAGTCGGCAAGCCTTGCGCCGGACATGCGCTGCCTCAATCGAACAGGCCGTGCAGGAACCAGCGGCCGCTATTGCGCTCGCGGAAAACCCACCAGCGTACTCCCCTGGCGTCCGTGGCGATGAAGTAATCGCGGGCGATGCCACCGTCCCACCAGCCGCTCTCAATGCATTCGCGGCTTCCGCTAAAGACGAGCGTTCCGTTCAGACACGGCCGTCCGTCACGCGAGGCAAGCGGCCGCGGCGCCGGCAACAGCCACAGCGGTCGTCGGGCCCAGGCCGGGGCGGCGCTCGCCTCGCCCGGTGAACAGAAGCGGAAGGCGCACTCGGGGCGATAGTCGGCGACCAGCTTCAGTCCGCGTACCGCCTCCTCGCCCAGCCGAGCGCGCAGCCGCTCGATCAGCGCCTCACCGCTTTCCCGCATCGTCCGCTTCGCGCTATCCAGAAGCTCGCCCTGGACGCTGGCTACAGGGAGGATGGCGCCGGCGATCAGGACAAGAGCCTGCACCGGCGCCGGTAACACCAGGCGCGTCAGACGCTCGCGCAGCAGGCGGCCAAAGCGCTCGGCATCCCGACCGGGCTCGATGCATCCCAGGGTGAAGCGGGTCGGCGAGGCGCCAGGATGAGCCAGGCTCCACGTCAACCGCTGCACGCCGCCCTCACGGGCGCGCAGGAAACCCTCCAGTTCCCGCAACAGCCGCTGCGCGGCGAACAGCAGCGCCTCGGTCTGCGCGGTTTGCCGGGGCAATTCCAGCCGCCGCTCGAAGCGGGACGGCGGCGTGTACCAGGGCCGTGGATCGGGTTCCCGGCCCAGTGCGCGATCAAGCAGACGGACAAAGCCCGCTCCAAACCGTTTGGTTAGCCCCTCACGCGGCAGCCTGAGGCAATCGCCGATACACCTCAACCCCATTCCAGCCAGGCTCTGCTCGATTTTCGGGTCCAGCTGCAAATCCGTCAGGGGGAGCCGGCTGAGCGGGCCGATCAGCGATCGGCCGCCGCGGATGCACACTTCCTCCCCGGCCCTGACGAACAGCGTGGCGGCCAGCGGCGTCGGCGCCAGCGCGAGGCGCGGCCGGTAACCGAGTGCCCGCACGCCTTCGCGCACGCATTGCAGCAGCGGTTCAGCGCCGCCGAAGAGACGGAGACTGGCGCCGACCTCGAGCAACAGGCCGTCCGGCGGGGACAGGCTGAGCGCCGGCGTGAACTGACCGCACCAGGTAGCCAGGGCCTCCAGCGCGCGCCGTTCGCAGTCCTCTCGCCGCGCGATGACTTCGATGGAACCCAGCACGCGGGCGGCGTTCAGGGACATCCCCGGCCGAATGCCGAGCGCGCAGGCTGCTAGATTGGCGAGCAGCACACGCGCTGGCGAGCCGCCGGCATCGATCACGCACGGCCCGGGCCGCGCCTCCCAGCCGAGGGCTTCGAAGGGCAGATACGGCAAGCCCAGACTCAGCCACTCCATTGTTCTTCCCGACAGGGCTCGCCCACACCGCTCACGGATGCCTCAAAGTGAGCGAGGCCGTCCGGCCGCCGCGGCGCTTGACCAGATCGATTACGCCGCCGCGTGCAGCGCTTTTCACGCGCAGGCGCAAAGCGGCAGGGGAAGCCTCAGTGAGCGCGCGCCCAGGACGGAACAGAATGCCCCAGGCGTCTCCGGTCGCGGCGGCGAGCTGCAGCCGGCGCAAGTCCCTAAACTCGGCCGTCTCCAGCCAGCTCAGTACGGCGCTGCAGGCGCCGGAGCGTAGCGTCTGCTCGGTAGCCCACAACCGGTCGGTGGGTCGGCCGCCTGCCTGGATCAGCAGCATACGGGACAGCGCCATGCCGCGCTGGGCCAGCGCGGGTGCATATGGCGTGTAAGACGGATCGACCCAGGCCAGCCAGCGTGCTTCTTGGCCGAGCCTGACGAGGGCCGGCATCACCAGCGAGAGTGCGCCGCTGCCCTCAGGGCCGACCAGTAGCTCAGTCAAAGCGCCCGAAGGCCAGCCTTCCGGCAATAAGCCGTCCAGTTCGGCAAGGCCGGTGGGAATGCCGGGAATCGCGGCGCTCGATCTGGTGCCGGCGCGCCAGATGCCATGATGAGCCAATTGGGTTTCAAGGCGCTGATCCATATCGGAAACGGGCGCTTGAACAGCGGTTGCCCCTGAGGTGTTCCCTTCACCATACCCGGAGCCGGGCTAGCCGGCTGATTTCAGCTTTGGCGCGTTTGAGCGAGCGGGCGCGCTGTTTCTGCGCCGTCCTTCGATCCCAATAAGCGTTCAGTTGTTCGAGGCGAAGGATGAGTTTCTCGAGCATGGCGGATCTCCTCAAAGGTAGACAATCAAACCACAGCAATAGACTACTTTTGTAGTCATAGCGAGCAAAAAAAGCTTTCAATCGAAATCCATGACCATTTGCCGCACCACGCCGCAGACCGTCGCGCTCTGCTTCACCTCCATGATGGGATAGCGCGGATTGAGCGGCTTCAGATAACGCGTGCCGCCGTCGATCACCAGTTGCTTGAAGGTGGCCTGCTCGGCCTCGTCCAGGCGCACCACCACGAAGCTGCCATGATGCGGCTCGAGCGCCGGATCGACGATGATGATGCTGCCGTTCGGGAATACCGGTTCCATGCTGTCCCCCTGCACCCGCAAGGCATAGGCGTGGACGCCGACCCGGCGAGTGACGGGAACGAAATGGTCATCCGCGCCGGGCGGATAGGGATCGACCACTTCCCGCCACTGCCCCGCCGCGACCCAGGAGATCAGCGGCACCTGCGCCAGGATGTCCGGTCCCTCGACCACGTTGCGATCCGTGCCCTGGCCGGTAGCCAGCCAGCGGGCATCGACGCGCAGCGCCGCCGCCAGCGGGAAGATTTCCGTGGTCGATTCGATCAGGCCGTTCTCCAGTTTGGAAATCAGTTGCTGGCTCAAACCGGAGTGCCGGGCGAGCGCTCGCTGGCTCAGCCGTACCTGTTGCCGCGCCCTTTTGAGCCGTTGACCCAGCGTCATAATCTTGTCCGTTAAACCCTCTATTGACTAATATAATAGTCATTTGTGACGCCGGGCGTCAAGGGTTTTAACTGCAGCAGACCGTTTTTACTCGCTGCATGGCTCATCCCGTTCCCGCGTTGGCTGATTCGCGGTATGCTCAAAAACACACACGTCATCGGGAACATTGGAATGTTTTCTTTACCGCGCGTCTGTCGCAGAGGCGGCATTTCTCTGACCGCTATCTGGTACTATCCGCAACGCTTCTTGAGCCGCCCGCGGCTCTTCTGCGCCGGAATCTTTTGGCTGGGGTTGATGGCGCACGCATTGGCTTCCGATCCCAGCGCATCGACCGAAGTCCTGCTCGATCGAATCATCGCAGCGCCCCATCGCGCTCCGGCTGACCGGCAGCGCGACCGCTATCGTCATCCGAAGGAAACGCTCTCATTCTTTCGCGTACGCGAAAACATGACCGTGGTCGAAGTCTGGCCGGGTCGCGGCTGGTACACCGAAATCCTGGCGCCGTTCCTGCGCGATTCGGGGAAGCTGTATGCGGCAGGTTTCGTTAGAGGCTCATCCGATGTCGCCGATTATCCAACAGCAACCCAAGAGGCGTTTGAACAAAAGCTCAGGCAACAGCCCGAGATCTATGATCGCGTCATGATCACGGCTTTTTCACCACCCCGCCTTAGCGAGATCGCGCCCAAAGGTTCCGTCGACCGGGTGCTGACCTTCCGCAACGTTCATAACTGGCTGTCGCAAGGCCTTGCCGAAAGCTCGTTCCGAGCGTTCTACGAAGTCCTCAAGCCCGACGGCATACTGGGAGTGGTGGAGCATCGGGCCTTCGACGGGACGCCGTTGTGCCGGCAGATCGAGACCGGATACGTGACCGAGAGACAAGTGATCGAACTCGCCCGCAACGCGGGATTCGCACTGATCGGAAAGTCTGAAGTCAACGCCAATCCGAAGGATACGAAGGATCATCCGGGGGGCGTTTGGGCCTTGCCTCCCACCCTGCGTTGGGGATCGGTCGATGAGGGGAAATACCGCGCGATCGGCGAATCGGATCGTATGACGCTCGCGTTCGCCAAGCAACGGTAGCGATCCGCTGGAGGTACTGTTCCAAGCCGTCTGACGGGATCATCAGCAGGCGCCGCGCGGTGCCGTGTTATCGGGCGCTTGGAGCCTCTGTATCACGCAGGCGCTGGCCGGCTTTCTTCGCCGCCGTGGTGGCTCTTGTACCAATGCTCGAATTCCGCTGCCAACACCGGCCTGGAAAAATGGTATCCCTGCACTTCGCCGCAATGGCTGGTCTTCAGCATCTGCAGTTCCTTCACCGTCTCCACACCCTCGGCGATGATCTCCAATCCTAACGTCGTGCCCAACATGACGATTGCGTTGACGATCGCCATGTTGGCCGGAACCGTATCGATATTCCGGATGAACGACTGATCGATCTTCAGGCGCGTCAGCGGAAACTGGCTCAGATAGCTCAAGCTCGAATAGCCGGTTCCGAAATCGTCGATGGCGAGCTGAATGCCCAGATTCCGCAGCTCGCGCAAGGTCCTGATGGTAGCCTCAGCATGAGACATGATGACGCTTTCGGTCATCTCCAGCTCGACACAGGCAGGATCGATGCCCGTTTCACCGATCACGCCGCGAACGAGATCCACAAAACCGGGATGATAAAGCTGCACCAACGAAACGTTGACGGCGACTCTGATCGGCGGCAAGCCGGACGCGAGCCATTCGCGGTGCTGGCGGCACGCCTCGCGCAGCGCCCATTCTCCGATCTGGACGATCAGTCCGGTCTCTTCGGCGATCGGGATGAACCTGGCCGGCAACAGCAGGCCGCGCTGCGGATGCCGCCAGCGCAGGAGAGCCTCCACACCGATGACTTCTGCCGTCGCGAGAGCGATCTGCGGCTGGTAGAACAAACGGAATTCTCCATTCTCCAGCGCGCTCTGCAGGCCCGCTTCCAGAGCCAGCCGCTCGGACGTCGTTACGCCCAAGGTTTCGACATAAAGCTGGTAACCGTCCCGCCCGCCGTGCTTGGCCTGATACATTGCCATATCGGCTTTCTTGATCAAGCCAGCCGCCTGCGAATCATGATCGGGAAACAGGGCGATGCCGATGCTGGCCGTCACGCGCAGGGCATTGTCCAGGATCGAGAAAGGGCTCGCCAGGCGGCCAATGATTCGCTCGGCGACGACGGTGACGTCGGACAGTTGTTGGATGTTCTCGAGGATGATCGTGAACTCATCACCGCCCAGGCGGGCAACGGTATCGCTTTCCCGCACACAGGCGAGCAATTCCCTCGCCACCGTCTTCAGCAGCAAATCGCCCACCGCATGGCCCAAGGCGTCATTGACGAACTTGAAGCGGTCGAGATCGATAAAAAACAGCGCCACCTTGCTCCCTTTCCGCCTGGCGTTCTGACAAGCCTTGTCCAGACGATCACCGAACAACAGGCGGTTCGGCAGCCGGGTCAGTTGATCATAATGGGCGAGAAAATAAAGATGGGCTTGTTTGCGGCGTGTGATCTCATCGAGCAAATCATGCCCCGTACCCATGCCGACATACAGACCGTTCTGCGTGATGATGAAACCATTGACCATGTTCCGCATGCCGGCGTCGATCATGATACGGGCCAGATCGTCGATATTCGTCTTGATGTCGACGATCACCGGATCCGCCTGCATGAACAGGCTGATGGTTTTCTTGCGGTATAAATCCCGCGTATAGGGCTTGATGAATGCCTCGATCAAGGAATTGCGATCGATCAACCCCCGCGGAGATCGATCATCGTTGACGATGGCCACCGAATAGAGGTCCGGGTGGGCGATGAATTGCTCCAGTATGTCGAGACACTTCGCCGTTGCGAAGACGGCTGGTACGTCCTTCAGTAGAACCTTGACGGATGGCTCGGCAAAAGACCCTGCAGCCGAATCGAGCGGTGGGCGTTTGCTCGCCTCAGCGTCAGACAAAGAGTGAATAAGTTCCATAGCGTGCTCCACGGTGCCCCTATACGGTAAACGGCTGAGGTTACAATGCGGTTACCAAAAAGCTGAACCGTCACCCGCCAATAAGACAAAAGCGCATCCGCGGGGAGAGACAAATCCAGCGCTTGGCTTCTGCAGGCAAAAAAAGAGGGGCTGAAAAGCCCCTCTCCAGTGCGCAAGATCTGCTAAAGCTTACGCCGATACCGCGATCTTTTTCGGTTGCACGGACGCTTTTTTGGGGATTGAGATCTCCAGCACGCCGTTATTGCACTTGGCCGCTATGCCTTCCGCATCCGCCGTGTCGGGTAGCGAGAAGCGCCGGTGAAAGGTGCCGTAAATGCGCTCGACTCGCTTGTAGTTCTGATTTTGCTCCTTGGCCTCGGTGCTGCGCTCCCCCTTGAGCGTGAGGACGCCGTTTTCCATGGTGATATCGATATTGTCCGGGCTAACTCCCGGCACATCGGCGACCAGAACATAACGGTCCGATTCTTCCTTGATATCGACCGCCGGCGCCCATTCAGCCGTTGCGACCGAGTTTTCAGGGCTGGCGACCCGCGCCGTATCGAAAGTGCGCTCGAGTTCTCTTTGCAACTGGTTGAGCAAGCTCCAGGGTTCGTAACGTGTTAAAGCCATCGTGACCTCCTACTAACTTATTGGTTGGTGGATTGGGTTCACTGAACTATATGGAGGCCCGCTCACTCATTTCAAGGCGAATTTTCGATAAATTTTGCTGCAATGAAGCTCTCCTTCAATCGAGCTCTCCTCAGCCGACCCAGACGCGGGCGTTGCGGAATATGCGCATCCACGGGCCGTATTCACCCCAGTCCTTCGGATGCCAGGAATTCTGCACGCTGCGGAAACAGCGCTCCGGGTGTGGCATGAGAATGGTGAAGCGGCCGTCGGTCGTCGTCAGGCCGGTGATGCCGAAAGGCGAGCCGTTCGGATTGGCGGGATAGGCGGCGCTCAAATCGCCCCGGTTGTCGACATAGCACAACGCGACCGCGCCACTGGCGAGGGTTTTGCGGGCATCGCCGGCGAATTCGGCGCGGCCTTCGCCGTGGGCGACGGCGACCGGCATGCGGGAGCCTTCCATGCCGGTGAAGAACAGCGAGGGCGACTTTTGCACTTCGACCATCGCCACCCGCGCCTCGAACTGCTCGGACGAATTACGGACAAAACGCGGCCAGTGCGCTGCCCCTGGAATCAGCTCTCGCAGATGAGACAGCATCTGGCAGCCGTTGCAGACCCCAAGACCAAAGCGGTCGCCCCGCTCGAAGAAGCTTTCGAACTCCTCGCGCGCGCGCTCGTTGTAGAGGATCGATTTGGCCCAGCCGCCCCCGGCGCCGAGCACGTCGCCGTAGGAAAACCCGCCGCAGGCGGCAAAGCCGGTGAAGTCCTTTAGGCGGACGCGCCCTTCTGCAATGTCGCTCATATGCACGTCGACGCTGGCGAAGCCGGCACGATCGAACGCTGCCGCCATTTCCAGGTGTCCGTTGACGCCTTGCTCGCGCAGGATGGCGATGCGGGGCCGTGCCAGACTGATAAATGGCGCGGCGATATCCTCATCGATGGCGAAGCTGAGGTGGACATGCAGGCCCCTATCCTGCTCGTCAAGCAAGGCATCGAACGCCTGCCTAGCGCACTCCGGGTTATCCCGTAAGGACTGCATGCGATAACTGGTTTCCGACCAAATTCTGTGCAGCTCGGTGCGGCTCTGCGAAAACACGATCCGGCCTTGCTGGCGGATGACGATCTCCGGGATGGCGACGGGACGGCCGATGCGGTGGCAGCACTCATCCAGCCCGGCCCGTTTCAGCCGGTCGCGCACCGCATCGAGCGACTCATCGCGCAGTTGCAGCACCGCGCCCAGTTCCTCGCTAAAAAGTGCTGGGAGGCTACTGGCGTTGAGCGGGTCGAGATCGAGCTCGACGCCGGTGTGACCGGCGAAGGCCATCTCGCAGACCGTCGCCAGCAATCCGCCGTCCGAGCGGTCGTGATAGGCGAGAATGAGGCCTGCCTCGTTCAGCGCTTGAATCGCCGCGAAAAAGGATTTCAGGCGCTGCGGATCATCGAGATCGGGGCACTCATCGCCCAGTTGATCGTAGGCTTGTGCCAGCGCCGAGCCGCCCAGTCGGTCCTTGCCGCAACCAAGGTCGATCAGCAGCAGGGAGGTTTCGCCCACGTCGGTCTTGAGCTCGGGCGTGAGAACCTTGCGCACGTCGAGCACCGGCGCGAATGCCGAAATGATCAGCGACAAGGGGGAGATCATGGTTTTTTCCCCATCGCCATCGTGCCAGACTGTTTTCATCGACAGCGAGTCCTTGCCGACCGGGATGGCAATGCCCAGCGCCGGACACAGTTCGAGAGCGACCGCCTGCACCGTGTCATACAGCAGGGCGTCTTCACCGGGACTGCCGGCCGCCGCCATCCAGTTGGCCGAGAGCTTCACGTCCTGTACACCCCCGATAAGCGCTGCCGCGAGATTGGTCAGCGCCTCGCCGACGGCCATGCGCCCCGAGGCTCGCGCATCGATCAAGGCCAGCGGCGAGCGCTCTCCCATCGCCATCGCCTCGCCGGTCGTGCTGCAAAAACCGGACGCCGTCACGGCCACATCGGCGACCGGGACTTGCCAAGGACCGACCGTCTGGTCGCGCGCCACCAGGCCTCCGACCGAACGATCGCCGATGGTGATAAGAAAGCTCTTGTCCGCCACCGCCGGGAAGCGCAGCACGCGATGAACCGCCTCATCCAGTGCGATGGCGCGAAGGTCCAGCGCGAGTGATGCGGGCGCGCGGCGCGTGGCGTCGCGCTCGAGCCGGGGTGGCTTGCCGAAGAGGAGCGACATGGGAATGTCGATGGGATGGTTGCCGAAGTCGAGATCGCTCAAAACCAGGCGCTCCTCCACGGTGGCGTGGCCGATCACCGCATGGGGACAGCGCTCGCGCTCGCAGAAGGCGCGGAAGATTTCCAGCGCTTCCGCTCGGATCACCACGACGTAGCGCTCCTGTGCCTCGTTGCACCAGATCTGTAGCGGCGACATGCCGGGGTCGGCGTTGGGAATGCTGCGCAGTTCGAAACGGCCGCCGCGCGCGCTGTCGTGAATGATCTCGGGAACGGCGTTGGACAGGCCGCCGGCGCCGACGTCGTGGATGGAAACGATGGGGTTCTGTTCCCCCAGCGCACAGCAGCGGTTGATTACTTCCTGGCAGCGCCGCTGCATCTCGGGGTTCTCGCGCTGCACCGAGGCGAAATCGAGCTCTTCCGCGCTCTCGCCCGCTGTCTGCGACGATGCCGCACCGCCGCCCAGGCCGATCAGCATGGCCGGCCCACCGAGCACGACGATCGGCGCGTCGGGCGGTATCGACTGCTTCTTCACGTGCGGCGAACGGATGCTACCCATGCCGCCGGCAATCATGATGGGTTTGTGATAGCCCCGCAGCTCGCTCCCACGATCCCCTGCCATGGCGTGCTCGAACGTGCGGAAATAACCGGCCAGATTCGGTCTGCCGAACTCATTATTGAACGCCGCGGCGCCAATCGGTCCTTCGAGCATGATGTCGAGGGCACAGGCAATGCGTGCCGGCGTGCCATAATCGCGCCTTTCCCATGGCTGGAGGAAACCGGGCAGGCGCAGGTGTGAGACCGAAAAACCGGTCAGCCCGGCCTTGGGCCGAGCGCCCCGCCCGGTCGCGCCCTCGTCCCGAATCTCGCCGCCCGAGCCCGTCGCAGCGCCGGGATACGGCGAAATGGCGGTCGGGTGATTGTGTGTCTCGACCTTTATAATGAGGTGCACGCGCTCTTCCCGGTAGGCGTACTCGCCGGTTTCCGGGTGGCGCATAAAAATCCTGGCGAGCGGCCCCTCGACCACCGCCGCATTGTCGCGGTAAGCCGAAAGAATGCCGGACGGCGACTGGCCGGCGGTGTGGCGAATCATGCCGAACAGGGTCTCGGCCTTGTATTCGCCGTCGATGCGCCAGCTGGCGTTGAATACCTTGTGGCGGCAGTGCTCGGAATTGGCCTGGGCGAACATCATCAGCTCGACATCGGTCGGATTGCGGCCGAGCGCAGTAAAGCTGTCCAGCAGATAGTCGATTTCGTCTTCCGACAGAGCGAGGCCCAACTGAGTGTTGGCTTTCGCCAGCGCCCACTTGCCCTCTTGGATCAGCGCGACATAGCGCAGCGGCGCCGGCGTTTGCCGTTGAAACAACTGCCTTTCGCGGCCTGGGTTCATGACCACCTGAGTCATGCGGTCGTGCAGCAGCGCCTCGATCGGGCCCCGGTTTCTCAGGTGATGACCGAACGGCGTCTGGAAGCGGTAGGCAACGCCGCGCTCGATGCGCTGGACGACCGGCAGGCCGCAGTGCCTGGCGATATCCGTCGCCTTGCTCGACCACGGCGAGATCGTGCCGGGCCTCGGCACGACGAGGAGATAGTCGTCGTGAGCGGCGGCATCGCGCGCAGAATGCGGAAGAATGCCGCGGAGAATTTCCCGTTCACGCGGGTTGAGCTCGCGTTCGGCCTCGACGAGATAGACAAATTCGGCGGTCAAGCTGCTGATTTCCGGTTCCACTGCCTTTAAACGGCTCAACAGTTTTTGCGACCGGAAGTCCGACAGAGCGGCAGAGCCGTGAATTTTTATTATCATGGGGTGGGCATGCGGGTGGAGTCGGTGCCGAAGCGGGCTGGCGACACCGCTATTTCGGCTGGTCGATTGTCGCCAACTGATGGTGCAAGGCTTGCAACAGGCTATAGCCGTCGCCTTCCGATTGCGGCTTGCCCTCCGCATCCAGCACGTAGACGCTAGTCTCCTCGCCCCGGTCTTCCAACAGGATGCGGTATTCCTGTACTTTCGGCGAGCTCTTGAAGACGGCAGCGATATCGCTGAAGAAACCGCCGCTATCGCCTTTGGCTGCATCTTGTTCGCCGAAATGGACGTAATAAACCTTGTCCGAGCGGTTCTGGTCGCTGATTTCGACTTCCATCCGGCCGAGTGCCTTGCCGACCTGATTCCACGCGAGCGGGAATGGCGCGTGAATTTCGATGTGCGCAGCCTCCTTGTCTTTTGGCGCAAGTCGGGTCTCGGAGGTCGGTTCGGCGGCCGCCTCGGCAACCGCCGACTTGCGTGCAGTGTCGGTCTCTTCCGGGCGGTTCCCCTGCTCGTCCAGATAATCCGTGTAGTTCACGCTGGCGGCTTCGTTGCCCGGCTTTTT
Source organism: Methylococcaceae bacterium (assembly GCA_902812445.1). Lineage (GTDB taxonomy): Bacteria > Pseudomonadota > Gammaproteobacteria > Methylococcales > Methylococcaceae > CADDZF01. The sequence continues at coordinate 14,394 of CADDZF010000001.1, forward strand.
CACCGCCGGATCGTCGATCGCCGTTGCGGTCAGGTCGGGCGGAATTTCCAGAGGAGGAATGTCACTGCTGAACTGGTATTCCTTTTGTTTGTCCGGAAACAGCTTCGCGATCGAACCGCAGGACGGCAGGGCCGCAGCCATGAGGAGGCAGAGCGAAAACCGGATGGAACGGCGAATCGTTTGCATGAATTCAATTACTGCGCTTAAACAATCTGTGCCTGCCGCATAGCCTCACGCACGGTATCCTGACAACGCGGCGACAGCCAGGTCAGGGGCAGACGTATCCCTCGCTGAATCAGCCCCATCTCGTGCAGCGCCCATTTGACCGGAATCGGATTGGACTCGATGAACAAATCCCTGTGCAGGGCGGCTAGCCGGCTGTCAATCGCCTGCGCGGTCGCCCGATCGTCCGCCAGCGCTGCCGCACACATCGCGTGCATCAGGCGCGGAGCGACATTGGCGGTAACCGAGATGACGCCCTTAGCGCCTCGGAGGCACGATTCGCACGCGCTCGCATCATCGCCCGAATAAACCGGGAAACCCTCGCCGCACCGCCGCATGATCTCTTCCCCGCGCCGCACATCGCCGGTTGCTTCCTTGATGCCGGTTATGTTGGGGATTTCGGCGAGCCGCACCACCGTTTCCGGCAACAAGTCGCAGGCGGTGCGCCCCGGTACGTTATAAAGAATCTGCGGGATGTCGGCCGCCTCGGCGACCGCCTTGAAGTGGAGAAAAAGGCCCTCCTGGGTGGGCTTGTTGTAATAAGGCGTCACCAGGAGACACGCATCTGCGCCGACCTCTTTCGCGCGCCGCGTCAGACGCACCGCCTCGCTGGTAGCATTGGCGCCCGTTCCCGCGATGACGGGAACGCGGCCTGCCACGTGTTCTACCACCAGGCGGATGACTTCGCAATGCTCGTTCTCATCCAGCGTGGCCGACTCGCCCGTCGTGCCGACCGCGACGATGGCGTCCGTGCCCTCCTGCAGGTGAAAGTCAACCAGCCTTCGCAAGCTCGCCACATCGACCGATCCATCCTCGTCCATGGGCGTCGCCAGTGCAACGATACTGCCCTGAATCATGCCTTTCTCTATGACCATAGTTTAAACATGTTAGCTTGCCGGACAGTCCTCTGACAAGCAAGCTTACCGCACACTTCGGCGCTCTTTGCCGCCTCGCTGGAGGCAGAGGATTTTGCCGCTTGGCGCCATGGACGGGACCCCGGCCAGTCGCCGCCCGATGATCGGCCTGCCCTTCATCCGCCAGACTCCAGCGCTTCCAGCTGCAGCGCGCTCGCCACCCTCTTGCCGTCGCTCCGCTCGGCAGCCGCCGGGCCGCCGGTCGCGAGGCGAGCAGGCTCGATGCCGAGCGCGGAGAGAGCGTTCAGCATGACTTTGGCGCGGCTCTCGGCAAGCCGCGTGAGTTCGCCTTGAGCGAGCGGCTCGAGCTCTGTCAGGCGCTCGAACAGCGCCTGGTAAAAGGCGGTATCGGGACTGGCGCGGCCGATCAGCGCTAGCGCCGGGTTGACCCGCTGCGCTTCGTGGCCGGTGGATTTCTCGTACTCCGTTTTGAAAGCGACGACCGCCTCGGGGCCGCTACGCGCGGTGAGCAGGGCTTCCATTGCGCGCTGCGTTTTGGCATCGTCGAAGCCAACGGGGCCGGCGTCCTCGCCAGCCGCCGCCTTGATACCCAGCCGCGCGGCGAGCGCTTGGCGCACGTGCTCCTCGCGCAAGGCCTGGGCGTCCAGCTTCTCGTCGAACCGGCCCAGAACCACCAGCCGCAACTGCGGACGCTGTTTCAAGGCATCCGCCACTTTCTTCAGCTTTTCCTGTTCCGGCGGCGCTAGCTCGGCGCTGCCCGATTCGAACAGGATGGCATCGACCGATGGCTCTTCGCCGCCTCCGAACAGCCCGCCCAAGGCCCGGAACGGAGCGGTGACGGCGCGCCTGATCAAGGTCGTGAACGCATTCCAGATCACTTTGCCGTAACTGAATTCGGGCTGGTCGACATTGCCGCTCACGGGAACGGCGATATCGATCTTCCCCTGCGCATCGGTCAGCAAGGCGATGGCGAGATCGAGCGGGAGATCCAGCGCATTGGGCGCTTCCACCCGTTCCCCCAGGGTGAACTTTTCCAGCATCACTTTGTTTTGACCCGCAAGCTGGCTCTTGTCGATCTTGTACTCCAAGTCGAGATTGAGCTTGCCCGAAGCGATCTTGCGGCCGGCAAAGGTCGCGCTGTAGGGCGATAATCGGCTCATCTCGACGTTGCGGAAAACGACCGTGATATCGGTAAAGCTCTTGGGTCGCAGTGGCTGTAGCGAGCCGCTCGCCTTGGCCAGGCCGTAGTCGTCGACGCGGCCCTCGAACTGGAGTTTCGTGCGGCCCGCCGGCGCCGACGCAATGCCGCTGGTGGACCCCTTGACGTCCCAGACGCGCGTGGCGAACGGCAGCACCAGGCTGAGATCGGCGAAGTCGACCTCGCCCTTCTCGAGCCGCACCTGCTGAATATTCACGGGAAACCGTGCGCCGCCCGATCCCCTCTTGGCCCGCGGCTGGCGGCTCGTGACCGGCTTGGCCGGGGTGCGTGGCTTATTCCCCCCGGCAGCTTGCGGTTTCATGATCTTGGCGAGGTTGACACTGCGATCCCGGTAAACGACGATCTTCGCGCCCGGGGCCAGGACACGCACTCGGGCGATATCGAGACGGTCCGGGTCGAGACTGAACCTCATTCCGCTCACCGACAGCGATCGCCACGCCAGGAAACGCTCACCCGTCCTGGCCTCCTTGAGCAGCAGATTGGTGATACCCAGCGCGCCGTCGTAGCGCACCCGGGGTCCCGATTCCTCGTGCTGGTAGGCGAAGCGGCCTTCACTGGACGCCTTTCCCCCGGCCAGTTGCAGCGTCGTGAAACGCGCAACGTAGGGCTTCAGCGGAGATAGATCCAGCGCCACTCCTTTGAAGTCGCCGGTGATGCTCTTGGCGTCAGCGCCCATACGGCCTTCGGTGCTGATCGTGCCTCCGCTCTTGAAGTCGATGGCAGCCTTAAAGCCCATGGCGGTCTTGTGGTCGCTGCGGATATCGGTAACCGCGATACGCCTGGCGAGCAGGTTGACCGCGGCGGCGGGTTCCATGCTGTGATCTACGGCGGCGAGAGCGACATTCTGGAGCTCCGCGGCGTCCAGGGCCAGCGACCACGGCTTGGCTCCCGCTGGCGCGCCGGATTTCGGCGCAGCGCGCTTCTGCTGAGAGGCATCAGGCGCGGGACGCAGCGAGTCCAGCAGGCGGATGCGTCCATCGGGGTCGCGCTCCGCGTGGATGCTGCCGCCCTCGAGTGCGAGCCGTCCTGCCTCCACGTCGCGGGCAGCGAGGTCGATGCGCACGTTGGAGGCCTCCAGCGTCTGCAGCGCGATGAGTGGTGCCGCGTTGTCGCGCTCGGCGAGCGCGATGTCGCTCAGCGTCAGCTTGCCATCGCTAAGGGTGCCGACGGCGCCCGCCGGCTGGGTCTCGAGAGCGAGCGCCAGATCCAGAGCGAGCTTGCCGATATCCAGGCGGATAGGCGCACCGCGGCTCGCATCCTGATAGTGCAGCCCGAGATCGGCGATACGCAGCGCGGAGAGCGATAGTTTCCACGGCGCGCCAGGCGCTGCGGATGTCTTTTGCGCCGCTGGCGCTGGTGCGCCTCGAGTCAATTTTTGCCAGTTGATCGCGCCGCGCTCGTCCACGTCAATCCGTAGCTGTCCGGGCCCGATCTCCAGGGCGCCGAAAGCCGCCTCGCGGGAGGCGAGATCGAGCCGGCCTTCGAGCAGGCGCAGAGCATCCAGCCGCAGCATCGGCTCGGCTGCGCCGGGCTGCGCCAACGTGATGCCTTTTGCCGTAACCCCGAGATCCTTCAGCAGGAGTCGCATTCCCTGATCGGTGTGGGCCAGTTCGTAGCCCGCCTGAGCATCCAGCGTGCCTTCAGGCTCCATCAGCTCGAATCTGCTCTGAACAAGGCTCCAGAGGGCCGCCGGAGTCAGCCCGGTGAGCTCGAATTTTCCCGCGGAATGCAAGGGCTCTAGCGAGATTTCGCCGTCCCATGCGAAGTGTCCACCGCCAGCTAGCTGTGCCGTGAGGAGGTACGGCGCTCGCTGGTCGTTCAGCGTGGACACGTTCTCGAGCTCGAGATTGATGGGCTGCAGGGTGGCCTCGCCAGGCGTCCGGCTGGCGCGGTCGGCGACGGCGAAGTGACCGTCCTGCAGTACTACGCGGCGGAGCAACAGCCGCGGGGCGCTTCGAGCGGATTCGGGCGGCGGCTTTGATGTCGATAGAGAATCAGCGAGTGCGGCCAGGTTCACGCGGCCGTCGGGCGCGATGTCGAGCAGCACGGAAGGCCGCTCCAGACGAATTTCCTTGAAAGTCCATGCCCACCGCCACAGGCTCTCCAGTTCGAAGTCCAGGAACAGCCGCTTGAACCCCCCAAGCGGACGGCCGTCCGCTTCCTTGAGATCGAAGTCGTTCGCTTCGAACTGCAGCAGAAACGGATTGCAGCGGACATCGCCGATCGAAGCGTGACGCTTGAGCTGCTGCTCAGCGTAGCCCGGAACGTAGTGGGCCACCAGATAGGGCACGAGGAAAAAGCCTGCCAGCGCGTAGGCCGCGAGCAACACCGCCGCGATGATGAAGATCTTGCTCTTGACTATCCTCAGCAGCCGGGACGGCATGGGGTACTCCTCAGGGTGTTTCTTTGGCGCCGGCGAGCGGGCTAATCCAGAAAGCAGGCGGTGGCGAAATTTTCGCGGTCTATCCGGCGCTGCATTATGCGTTGCCACAGGCGCCGCGTTCAAGCCCACGGTTTCATCAGGCATGGCCATGACAGCCTGGCAAAGGGCAAACTGCGGCTCAGAAACCCGGACGGTTCAATTCATCTCCACGCTTTTTCAGCGATATTGGCAAGCCTCCGCAGTATCCGCATAATAGTACCGCGATGTTCACGTGATGAGATCGCACAGCGCGCCGGCCTTGCCCGCCCGCTGGCTAACCGAGCGAGGTCTTCATCCGATGATACGGATCGCTCCATCGCGCCGCGGCGCGACCTTTTTTCCCGGCTGACGACACGGAATGGCCCGCCCGGTGCCAACGGTCGGCTCAGTGCCCAAACCGCCATTGAACAGCAGGCTGGCCGGTCACCACGGTGGGTCGAATCGTACTATGGCGTGCACCTGCCGGAATCGACGGCGTCCCTCTCTGCGGCGGGCAGCTTTCGTGCAAGATTCGGCTCTTGAGCATAAGATGCTTTTTTAAGCTTTCATGGGGACAAACGCCAATTCCCTGGCCGATTTTTGGGAAGCGCCGCCGTGAAATGATAAACTTTTATTATTTTTAACCGTGAGAAGTGCGTTTCTATGCAGCTAGTCATCACCGTTGTAGGAGAGGACCGCCCTGAACTGATCGTGGAATTGACCCGGGCGATCAAGGATTGCAAATGCAGCATCCTGGAAACCCGAATGACGGAGCTCGGACGCGAATTCGCGGCTCACCTACTCGTGGATGGCAACTGGAACTACATCGTCAAGCTGGAAAACACTCTGGAAACGCTGGTGGCCCGGTTCAATCTCAAAATTCATACCTATCGCGGTCAGGAAAAGGAAGACCTGGACAATCCGGTGCCGTATGCGGTCGATATTCTGGCCACCGATCAGATCGATAACATCCATGAGCTAGCGAGTTTTTTTGCCGGGCACAACATCAAGATCCTCGATCTGAGCACCAGCCGCTACCCCGCGCCATACAGCGGCACGCCTTTATTCTCTGCCCATCTCGTCGTCAAAATTCCGGCAGGCACCAAAATCGTTTCCCTTCGCGATGAGTTTCTGGAGTTCTGCGACCATCAGAACCTCGACGCCATACTGGAGCCGATCAAGCGTTGAGCACTCGGGACTTTTTATGAGCGCGATGCTTCCGGAGTCGGCCGTTCCGGATTTCGCGGCAGCGGCTACGGGAAACCCGCTTGTCCCGCTCGCCGACCTCGAGAGGAATAACGCCGTCCTTTACGGTTACCCCAAGGATAATACGCCGGGCTGCGCCCAGAGGCCGGGCATCTCGCGCGATAGTCTCAAAAGCCGTGAACGCTTCAAGAAAAAATTCAACCCTGCGTTCGACTTGATCGCGGATGGAGATGAAATCCTGTGCAATCTTTTCGGCGTCATCGAAACAAGAACGTCTACGGCAAGCGGGTACGCGGCATCGAGCGCAGCACGTTTCTATTAACCCGGCCCTTAAATAGGCCGGGTTAATCCGGGTCAGGGAGTCGAAAGCGAGGCGCCAAGCCGCGTGAGCCAAGGCTGGGCGTGTACCGACCTTGGCGATGGCCGGAAATACCAGGAGGGTATTTTCTGGCCGGAATAATAATCGATAAACGCGGAATACTGGTTCGCCAGTGGCGCGAGGACGCCGGCAAAGGCCATTGCGAATAGGTTTTCCCGACGCTGCGCGAGCAGGCGAAATAAGCCCTTCAATGCCGGGTGTCAGCACGAGCCGATGAACGGTTCGCAGAGCAATGGCACAGCGCGTGCTCGAAGGCGCAGGATCATCCACATCGAGCCCTTCACAGCTATTTGACAACTGAAGCCGCATGGAAAACAACAATAGTTCTGATAAAAGACTTTTCGTTCTCGACACCAACGTTTTGATACACGACCCATCTGCGCTGTTCCGCTTTCAGGAGCACGACGTCTACGTTCCCATGATCGTCTTGGAAGAGCTGGACCACTTGAAAAAAGGCGTTTCGGAAGTGGCCCGCAATGTTCGCCAGGCCAGCCGGTTTTTCGATGATTTGATCCGTCACGCCGATCTTCATGCCATCGATAACGGCATTCCGTTGCCGCACATTCAGGATGCCGCCCGTCAGCATCAACAGGGCACCGGCCGCCTGTTCTTCGAGGTGCGCCGCATGAAATCACTGCTGCCCGAAAGCCTGCCGGGCGACAGGCCGGACAATTCCATCCTCGGCACGGTGCTCGCGCTATCCAAGGAACATCCGTCGATCCAGGTGATACTGGTATCAAAGGACATCAATTTGCGTATCAAGGCCTCGGTCCTCGGCATCCGGGCGGAGGATTATTACAGCGACCAGGTGCTCGACGATATCGACCTGTTATACAGTGGCGCCAGCGAGCTGCCGGTCAGTTTCTGGGAGACCCACGGCAACAAGATGGAATCCTGGAAAGAGCACGGTCGCACTTTCTACAAGGTCTCCGGCCCTTTGGTGCAGGAGTGGCACGCGAATCAATTTCTCTATCTGGGGGATGAATCGCAGTTCGAGGCGATCGTCCGAAAAATCGACCAGAGTGAAGCCGTCATCGAACTCGCGCGCGATTTCAGGTCTCCGCAGCACAGTGTATGGGGGATACAGGCCCGCAACCGCGAACAAAACTTCGCTTTCAACGTGCTGCTGGACCCGGAAATCGATTTCGTCACCCTGCTCGGCACCGCAGGCACCGGGAAAACGCTGCTCACCCTCGCCGCCGGCCTGACCTTGGCGGTCGAACAGAAACTCTACAAAGAGATCGTCATGACGCGGGAAACCATACCGCTCGGCGAAGATATCGGCTTCCTGCCCGGCTCGGAAGAAGAAAAAATGACACCCTGGATGGGCGCTCTGCTGGATAACCTGGAGCTCCTCGGCAGTCATGAAGACGCGAGCACCTGGGAACGAGCGGCGACCAATAACTTGATGCTCAACCGAATCAAGGTCAGATCGCTCGGCTTCATGCGTGGGCGCACCTTTCTCAACCGCTACATCATTCTGGACGAAGCGCAGAATCTGACGTCTAAGCAGATGAAAACCCTCATTACCCGCGCGGGACCCGGCAGCAAGATAGTCTGTCTCGGCAATATCGCCCAGATCGATACGCCTTATCTCACTGGCACCACATCCGGTCTGACTTACGCCGTTGACCGCTTCAAAGTCTGGCCTTACGGCGCGCACATCACCCTGCGTCGCGGCGAGCGCTCGCGGCTGGCCGATTACGCGGCGGAAAATCTGTGAGGCAGCGCCGAAGCTAGCGTTCGATCACTGACTTCAGGCCGCAAGGCCATCTTCATCCTGTTGTCCCACCGTCCTCGGCCAGGCCGTCAGGACGGCCTTCACCAGCGTCGCCAGGGGAATTGCGAAAAATACCCCCCAGAAGCCCCATACGCCGCCAAAAAAAAGCACCGCCACGATGATGGCGACCGGATGTAGGTTGACCGCCTCGGAAAACAGTAGCGGCACCAGCAATACGCCGTCCAGCATCTGGATGATGGTGTAGGCCAGCAGCAGATAGTAAAAACTCTCGTTCAGTCCCCACTGAAAATAAGCCACGAACATGACCGGGAAAGTAACCAGGGTAGCGCCGACGTAGGGGATAAGCACCGAAAGTCCGATCAAGACCGACAGCAGCAGCGCATAGTTGATGCCCAGCAGCGAAAAGGTGATGTAACTCACGACCAGCACAATAATGATCTCAAAAAACTTGCCCCGGATATAGTTGCCGATCTGCACGTCGACTTCCCGCCAGACCTGCGTGGGAAGGTGCCGCTCCCGCGGCAGGTACTGGCTGATCCAGTCAATGATCCTGGTCTTGTCCTTCAGGAAGAAGAACACCAACATGGGCACCAGAACCAGGTACACGATGACGGTAAAGAAGCCGACCAGCGATGAGTAGGAATACGTCAGCATCGACTGGGCGTAGGCGAATAGCTCGCGTCGTATCACGGCCATCACTTCGTAGATCTGCGCCTCGGTAATGAAAGTCGGATACTGCTCCGGCAGTTTCATCACCAGTTCCTGTCCGCGGTTGACCATGCTCGGAAGCTGCAGCATGAACTGTGCGGTCTGCTGATACAGCAGCGGCAGAAGAGCAACCAGAATGAACAGCACGAAGCAGAGGAAGAGGATGAAGACGATGACGACCATGCCGAGGCGGGGCATTTTTCGGCGCTCGCCGAACGATACCAGGCTGTCCAGGAGATAGGCGATGACGGCGGCGGCGAACACCGGCGCCAGCCTATTTCCCAAGGTCATAATGATCACGAAACCGACGGCCAGCAGGATAGTCAGAGAGATGGCCTGGGAATTAGGCAGAATCCGCTTAATCCAGGCGCGTATCAGCTGCATCCTTTGATCTCATGGTATTAGACGCTTTTATTATTAGGCGTCCCATCATACCGCAAACGGATTCTGCGGATCATGCCGCAATGCCCAGGTTGGTCTGAAGGCGTTAGGTAGCGGGCGATTTCTGCACACGCTATCCACAGGTTTCCCACAGGTAATACACATGATATTGGGCTTGACTATACCTATAACCACAGTGTATGGTGTTTTCCGCGTTTTTAATGGACAGCCCGTTCAACCGCAGCGAGGAGAGAAATTATGGAGACAGAATCCGTTGTATTCAGCAAACCCGCCGCTCCTGCCGCGACCGAAAAGGCTCCCGCGGCCAGCGATCTTCACGCCGTCGCTCCCGGTGAGATCCGCGTTATCCGGCGCAACGGCAAAGTCACCGCGTTCGATGCCAACAAGATCAATATCGCGATCACCAAGGCATTTCTCGCCGTCGAAGGCCACCACGCAGCGGCCAGCCGACGCATCCACGACACCGCGGCCGAACTGGCGCGGCAGGTTGCCAAAGCGCTCACCCGCAGGCTGCCGACCGGCGGTACGATTCACATTGAGGACATCCAGGATCAGGTCGAACTCGCCCTCATGCGCGGCGGCCATCACAAAATCGCCCGCGCCTATGTGCTCTATCGCGAGGAACACGCCCGCCTGCGCGCCGAACAGGCCAAGCGGGAAATCCGCGATGAGACCGCCGGCATATTGCACGTTACGCTGCCCGACGGCAGCCGCAAACCGCTGGACGAAGCACGCCTGTACCGGCTGATCGAGGACGCTTGCAGCGGGCTCTCCGATACCGGCAGCGCCTGGATCATCGAAGAAAGCCGGCGCAGCCTGTTCGATGGCGTACCGGAAAAAGACGTCATGCCGACACTCGTCATGGCCGCTCGCACCCGCATCGAGCAGGAACCCAATTATTCCTATGTCGCCGCGCGGCTGTTACTAGATGACCTGCGCCGTGAAGCGCTCAGCTTTCTAGGCAATGGCAAAGCGGAAGCGACTCAGGCCGAGATGAGCGAACGCTATGACGAATACTTTGCCGATTACATCAAGCGCGGTGCAGAACTGGAACTGCTCGCGCCCGAGCTGACCCGTTTCGACCTGGCCAGGCTCGGTGCAGCACTCCGGCCTGAACGCGACTTGCAGTTCACCTACCTCGGCCTGCAAACCCTCTACGACCGTTATTTCATCCATTATCGCGGCGTCCGCTTCGAACTGCCGCAAGCGTTTTTCATGCGCGTTGCCATGGGGCTCGCGATCAACGAAATCGACCGCGAAGCAAGAGCCATCGAATTCTATGACCTGCTGTCCCGCTTCGACTTCATGAATTCCACTCCGACTTTATTCAACGCCGGTACGTTGCGCCCACAGCTTTCCTCGTGTTACCTGACCACGGTCGCGGACGATCTCGACGGCATCTTCAGCGCGATCAAGGACGACGCCCTCCTCTCCAAATACGCCGGAGGCCTGGGCAACGACTGGACCCGCGTCCGCGCCATGGGTTCCCATATCAAGGGCACCAACGGCACCTCCCAGGGCGTGGTGCCTTTCCTAAAAGTGGCGAATGATACGGCGGTGGCGGTCAACCAGGGCGGAAAGCGCAAAGGCGCCCTATGCGCCTACCTGGAAAGCTGGCACCTGGACATCGAAGAATTCCTCGAACTGCGGAAAAACACCGGCGACGATCGACGCCGCACGCACGACATGAACACGGCCAACTGGGTACCTGATCTGTTCATGAAGCGGGTCGCCGAAAATGGCCAGTGGACACTGTTCTCGCCCAGCGATGTACCCGATCTGCATGATCTCGTCGGTAAAGCCTTCGAGAAGCGCTACGTCGAATACGAAGAAAAAGTGGATCGTGGCGAAATCAAGTTGTGCAAACGTCTGCCGGCGATCCAGCTGTGGCGCAAGATGCTGTCCATGCTGTTCGAGACCGGCCATCCCTGGGTCGCCTTCAAGGACCCCTGCAATCTCCGTTATACCAACCAGCACGTGGGCGTGGTGCATTCGTCCAATCTCTGTACGGAAATCACGCTGCATACCAGCGACAGCGAAATCGCCGTGTGCAACTTGGGCTCGGTAAACCTGGCCACTCATATCACCGACACAGGCGCTCTGGATGCCGAAAAGCTCGCGAAAACGATCGCTACCGCCATGCGCATGCTGGACAATGTCATCGACATCAACTACTACAGCGTATCGCAGGCGCGCCGTTCCAACCTGCGCCACCGGCCGGTGGGCCTCGGCATCATGGGCTTTCAGGATGCTCTCTACAAACTGCGCGTCCCCTACGCATCGGACGATGCCGTGGCATTCGCCGACCGCAGCATGGAGCTGGTCAGCTACCACGCCATCAAAGCTTCGACCGATCTCGCCGACGAGCGTGGCCGTTACTCGACCTATGAGGGTTCCCTGTGGAGCCAGGGCGTCCTGCCCATCGATTCGATCGCCCGGCTGGAGGAGGCCAGAGGCGGCTACCTGGAGGTCGACCGCTCAACCACGCTCGATTGGGACGGCCTGCGCGAGCGGGTCAGGAGCGTCGGCATGCGTCATTCCAATACCCTGGCGATCGCGCCTACGGCCACTATCTCCAACATCTGCGGCGTGACTCAGTCCATCGAGCCCACCTATCAAAATCTATTCGTCAAATCGAATCTGTCCGGCGAGTTCACCGTAGTCAACCCGTTCCTGGCGCAGGATCTCAAAAAGCGCGGTTTATGGGACGCCGTGATGATCAACGACCTCAAGTACTACGATGGTAGCGTACAGCGCATCGAGCGCATTCCGGACGAACTTAGGGCGCTCTACGCGACCGCCTTCGAGATCGACCCGCGCTGGCTGGTGGAAGCCGCTGCGCGCCGGCAGAAATGGATCGATCAGGGCCAGTCGCTCAATCTCTATATGGCGGAACCGAACGGCAATAAACTGGACGCGCTATACAGGCTGGCCTGGGTACGTGGATTGAAGACCACGTATTATCTGCGCTCCCTGGGCGCCACTCACGTCGAGAAAAGCACGCTAGCCGACGGCAAGCTGAACGCCGTCAAGACGGACCCGATCGATGATGCAATCCCGATGACGGCATCGGCGGTTGCCGCACAGTGCTCGATTAAGGATCCGGAGTGCGAGGCATGTCAATAGCCGGCAAGGCGATAGGGGAAGCGCACCGCATTCCGCCAGCACCCCGGCCGGGTAATCGCAGAACGCCGCCTGGTAGATGAAAATGCCCGATATTACGCGCGCGGGGTTGGAAAATCAGCGCAGCGAGGCGCTCCCGGTGGCAGTGTTCGCGCACAACGAGGAAAAAAACATCATCGCCTGCCTGGACAGCCTGCCGCGCTCGGCGTCCAATCGCCGGATCGAGGCGCACGTGCTGGTGAACGGCTGTACCGATCATACGCTGGGAATCGTGTCAGATTACGCGAGGGAGCATGCGTGGGTCGTGGTTCACGCCGTCGAACTGGGCGACAAGGCCAATGCATGGAACGTCTATGTCCACGAGCTCGCGCCACGGGCGGACGCTCACTTCTTCATTGACGGCGATGTCGAGGCTTGTCCGAAGGCCTTGCTGAATCTGCAAGCGGCGCTCGATCGAGAGATACAGGCCTTCGCGGCGGCGGCCGTGCCTGCAAGCGGGCGCGGGCGCACGGCATCGATCCGAAGCATGTTGTCGACGCGAGAGCTGGCCGGCAATCTTTACGCCTTGCGCGGAAGTTTCCTGCAGCGCCTGAAGGCGGCTCAGATTCGCATGCCGCGAGGACTCATCGGCGAGGATTCGCTGGTGGGCGCCCTGGTCAAAACCGATCTCGAGCCGAGCACGTGGGACGATCACCGCGTGGTCACGGACGGTCAAGCCTGTTTCCGCTTTCGCTCACTGTCGCCCTTTTCACTGGCCGATTGGCGCCTCTATTGGCGACGCAAGATCCGTTACAGTCTGAGGCGCTTCCAGTTTCTGCTGCTGCGGGACCACTTCCGGAATGTCGGCTTCAGCGCCATGCCGGCGCGTATCGAGAGTCTTTATGTTACCGCAGCGGACAGCCCGCGGCTGCGCTTGACCTGGCGTGGTTTGAATTCGCTGTTTGATTGGCTAGCACTGCGCCGCATCCAGATGGAGATAGGGCGAACGGGATTCGAAGATACAACGAAAAAACCGGTCGACGCTGCGCATACGCGGCACGGCACAAAGGAAACCAAGTCGAACCATTGATCGGAACGTTGACGAAATGTTGAACTTAAAGGAGGCATGACGATGTTGAACTGGGACGATGCTCTGGTCGGTCTGGGCCCGAGAGCCGCCGACAAGTCCACCAAAGCCGCTACACGGGAAGCCGAATTCTCCCAAACCAAGAGCGAGAACGCGCGATCCGACATCAGTACCGGCGCGACAGGACTCGAAGCTATCGAAATGGGCGCGCGTCGCATCCAGGTGGATGACAAGCGCATCATCAACTGCCGCGCCGACCTGAATCAACTGGTGCCGTTCAAGTATCAATGGGCCTGGCAGAAGTATCTCGATGCCTGCGCCAATCACTGGATGCCGCAGGAAATCAATATGAACGCGGACATCGCCCTGTGGAAGAGCCAGAACGGCTTGACCGAGGACGAACGCACCGTCATCAAACGTAACCTGGGTTTTTTCACCACGGCGGACTCGCTGGTGGCCAATAATCTGGTCCTGGCCGTCTACCGTCACATCACCAACCCGGAATGCCGTCAATATCTCTTGCGTCAGGCGTTCGAGGAAGCGCTGCACACCCACGCTTATCAATACGTCGTGGAATCCCTGGCGATGGATGAGGGCGAAGTTTTCAATATGTATCGCGAGGTGCCGGCGGTGGCGCGCAAGGCGGAATGGGCGCTGCCCTTCACGCAGCACTTGGGCGATCCCCACTTCCGCACGGGCACACCGCAAAACGACCAGAAGCTGCTACGCGAGCTGATTGCGTTTTACGTTGTTTTCGAAGGCATTTTCTTCTACGTCGGCTTCACTCAAGTGCTGTCGATGGGCCGCCGCAACAAGATGACCGGCACCGCCGAGCAGTTTCAGTACATCCTGCGGGACGAGTCCATGCACATGAATTTCGGTATCGACGTGATCAATCAGATCAAGATCGAGAATCCCGATTTGTGGACAGACGACTTCAAGCGCGAAATCATCGCCATGATTCGTGAAGCGGTGGACATCGAAATCCAGTACGCTTGCGATACGATGCCGCGCGGCATTCTCGGTCTTAATGCCGGCATGTTCCGCGAATACCTGCAGTTCATCGCCAACCGCAGGTGCATTCAGATTGGCTTGCCGGAGCAATATCCAAGCGTTGGCAATCCCTTTCCCTGGATGAGCGAGATACTGGATCTCAAGAAAGAAAAGAACTTTTTCGAAACCCGCGTCACGGAATATCAGACGGGCGGGACCTTGAATTGGGATTAGTGCGCACGAACTTCTGTCTTCTGGCGGCGCTCGAGATTGTCAGCCGAGGAGCGCGCATGGCAGCGAAGAGGATAGGAACAAATCCGGTCTGAACATCACTGCGCGAGCGAGACAGACATCATGACTGCCTCGTTCTCGGCTGACCCGTTCTCGCAGCGGCCGATGGCCTGCGACGGCTTGGCGCAGAGGCATGCTCCGGCAGATTCTTTCTGCTTCCGCCGCCATAATTGAGCCGATGCGCCAGCGGCGCCGACTGCAGCGAGAAACCCGGCTCGAAGCCGGCTACCGTGATTCTAGGGATCTCCCGCTTGAGCAGGCGCTCAATGGCCGTCAGCTGCTTCATTTCCTCCTGACTGACCAGCGATAACGCCTCGCCGCTCGCGCCTGCACGTCCGGTCCTGCCAATGCGGTGCACATAGTCTTCCGGCACGTGCGGTAATTCGAAATTGACCACGTGGGGCAACTGATCGATATCCAGCCCACGGGCCGCGATGTCGGTGGCTACCAGCACGGCCACTTTACCGGCCTTGAAATCCGCCAACGCCTTGATCCGGGCACCTTGGCTTTTGTTCCCATGTAAGGCAGCCGCCTTAATCCCGTCGCTCTCCAGTTGTTTTTCCAGGCGGTCGGCGCCATGCTTGGTGCGCACGAATACCAGCACCCGTCGCCAATTACCGGCTCGTACCAAGTGCGACAACAAGTCTCGCTTGAGCGCCTGCGCCATTGGATAGATCGTCTGCGCCACGTTGTCCGCCGCAGCATTGCGCCGAGCGACTTCGATTTCTAGTGGCGCTTTCAGCAACGTCCCGGCGAGGGCTCTGATGTCATCAGAGAAGGTGGCAGAAAATAACAGGTTCTGGCGCTTCTGCGGCAGCAGCGCAATGATCTTGCGGATATCGTGGATGAATCCCATGTCGAGCATGCGATCAGCCTCATCCAGGACAAGGATTTCCACCCACGAGAGATCCAGAGTCTTCTGGCGGACGTGATCGAGTAGACGGCCCGGAGTGGCTACTATGATGTCCGGCCCTCTGCGTAATCTTTGGATTTGCGAGTTCATGTTGACGCCGCCGAAAATGGCATCCGCTCGCAGGGGCAGATGCCTGCCATAGGTCTCGACACTCTGGCGGACCTGGGCAGCGAGTTCGCGGGTCGGCGTCACGATGAGTGCGCGCACGCGACGCTGCTGTCTCGGAGCGGCCGGACGCTCATTCAGACGTTGCAGCAGAGGCAAGGTAAAACCGGCCGTTTTACCGGTTCCAGTCTGAGCGCCGGCAAGGACATCGTGGCCTTTTAAGATGAGCGGAATGGCTTTTTTCTGGACCGGGGTAGGCGATTGATAGCCCTGGTCGGATACGGCACGAAGGAGTTCGGCAGAAAGGCCGAGAATGGCAAAAGTCATAGATTTCCTTATTAAGCAGGATAAGCAGCGCCTGCCGGAGATTACTCCGAACCGATTCAGACGAGTGGGGGCAGTTAAAGCGGCGTTGACGCCGGTGAGAGCTCGACCGCAATGGCTTGAAGGCGCCGATCGGGCGGGCTTTTCAAGATTTCCTGCGCGCAGTATAACTTACCGATCCACCTGCACGCCACTGCCTTTTCCGCGGCTGAGTGGTAGTATCCGCCGCTGATCGGCTATTGCGAACGGGCTCTACTCAATTACCAGCTGTTTCAAATAACTTTTGAATTCGTTCCGCAACTCGGGATGCTTAAGTCCTTGCTCGACCGTTGCGATCAGATAACCCAATTTCGAGCCGCAGTCGTAGCGCTTGCCGTAAAACTCATAGGCCAGTACCGGCTCTTCTTGCAACAGCTGGGCGATCGCGTCGGTTAGCTGGATTTCTCCACCGGCACCCTTTGACAGGCGATCTAATTTGTCAAAAATCGTAGGAGTCAGGATATAGCGGCCTACGACAGCCAGATTCGAAGGTGCCGCTTCTGGTTTTGGCTTTTCGACGATTTCACCGATTTTGCCCAGCCGGTCCGTGATCTGAGTCGCTCTGACGATGCCGTAGCTTTCCGTTTCGGCGGGATCGATTTTTTCAACGCCCAACAATGAACACTGCCAATCTTCAAAAATCCTCACCATTTGGCTCAGACAGCCCTTCTCTCCGTCATCGATCAAATCATCGGCCAACAAAACGGCAAACGGCTCATCGCCTATTACGGCCTTTGCACAGGACACCGCATGCCCCAGTCCCAAGGCTTCGGCCTGGCGGATATAAACGCAGGTTACGTGGGGCGGTACGATGTTTTGGACGATCTTCAGGGTTTCGATCTTGCCCCGGTTAGCGAGTTCGGTCTCGACTTCGTACGCTTTATCGAAATGATCGGGAATCGCGCGTTTGCTTCTCCCGGTAATGAACACCATGACGTCAATGCCCGCTCCCACGGCTTCTTCCACGGCATATTGGATGAGCGGTTTGTCGACGATCGGCAGCATTTCCTTGGGGCTGGCCTTTGTCGCTGGCAAAAACCGCGTGCCCAAGCCTGCAACCGGGAAGATCGCCTTCCTAATAACCTTTTTCATCGCGTGTTCCTTAAGCCTGTTGTCTTATTGCGAACCATGCCGTATTTTTCCCGCCTCGCGCAAGTAATCGATTATCCTTCGCGCGCATACGTCCAAGCCGTCCTCACCCGTGAAGATTGTCATTTCGGGGTCATCAGGCTCTTCGTAAGGCGAAGATATTCCGGTAAAATCGGCAATCTCTCCCAATCTTGCCCGTTTGTAGAGGCCTTTGGTATCCCTCTTCTCACAGATTTCTATCGGCGTGTTACAGTATATTTCGATAAAATCGCCTTGATCAACCAAAGACCTGACCAGCCTGCGGTCTTGGCGAAAAGGTGAAATAAAAGCAGTCAAGGCAATGACACCCGCATCGATGAAAAGCTTACTCATTTCACCGATGCGCCGGATATTCTCACTTCGGTCTTCCAAGCTAAAGCCGAGATCAGAGCAGAGGCCGTGTCTCACATTATCGCCATCAAACACATACGTTTTGCAGCCATACTCATGCAAAATTTCTTCTACGCGGTGCGCCAGAGTGGACTTGCCTGCTCCAGACAAGCCGGTAAACCATAGAATGAAACTTTTGTGTCCATTCTGCTGCTCACGCCGTCCACGTGTAATTAATGACTGATGCCAAACGATATCGTTTCTCATGTACAACAAGATGCCTCAGACGAATTGCACTCGGTCGAGCGCGACGGCGTACGACTATAATGGATGGGCTCAAAAAAAAACAGGCTCTTTCAGAGCCTGTCGTTAGGTCAATAGCCGTATCTATTTCACGGCGATCTTGTCACGGTTTTTCTCAACTGTGGCTTTACCAATTCCTTTGACTCGATTCAAATCTTCAATGGATTTAAATTTTCCATTCGTTTCACGATCTTTTACGATGGTTTCCGCCTTGGCTTTACCGACGCCTGTCATCGCCTCGGCTATTTGTTCCACCGTAGCGGTATTGATATCCAGCGGCTCCGCCCATGCAACGTTTGCGAATAACGCCAGTAGGCATATCGAAAGAAATCGTTTCAAGCGCTTCATAATTGCCTCTACTTCAAGTGGATAAGCAACTTAAAGCCTAGACCAAGAGCCCACAACGTCAACTTACGCTCTGCTGCAATAATCGGTATCGGTGGAGCGCCGCCCAACAGCTTCACAGCGGCGTCGCAACGCCAAATCAGCAGCCCGTTAGTAGTAGCCCGAAGTATTGTGCTCTACCCATCGCTCGCGGGCTTCCAACGTTTCTTTCTTCCAGAACGGCGCTCTGCTTTTCAGTTCCTCGATGATGTAACGGCACGCATCGAATGCCGCGCCGCGATGGCTCGACCAAACCGCGACCAGCACGATCGGCTCGTTCGGCAATATATTGCCCACCCGGTGAATTACCAGCGCGTCGATAAATCCCCATTCGGCATATGCTGCCGACACGATCTTCTCGAGCTGCTTCTCGGTCATGCCGGGATAGTGCTCCAGCATCATGTTGTGGACCGTGTCGCCTTCGTTGAGGTCGCGCATGGTACCGACGAAGCAGGCGGTCGCCCCGTAGCTCGCCTGTTCAGAGAGCGCGGCACGCTGATGGCCCTGCAGCTCATCCCAGGGATTGAAGTTTGATCCGCGCAGCTCAATACGCAAAGTTCAACCGCCAGTCACGGGTGGAAAAAAAGCGACTTCATCGCCGTCGTTCACGGGCGTATCCGCGCCTGCATATTCCATGTTGACCGCAGCCAGAATCGTGGCCGGCAACGGCTGACCTTCTCTCACCGCCTTCCACACATCGGCTACGGTATGGATGCCTTCGCTTGTCAAGCAGTCATCGATGCGCCCCATCTGTTCTCTCAAGCTGGCGAAATATTTCACGTGTATCGACATCGGGTCCGATATGGATTAGAAGGTATACGGTGGCTAGTTGATAACATAGTTTTGAGGGCGATGTCCAAGTTTACTCATTTCAATGAATCCGGTGCAGCGCACATGGTGGATGTGGCCGGGAAAACCTCGACCCGGCGCCTCGCCGTGGCCGAAGGCTTTATCGAAATGCGGCCCGAAACCCTCGCCCTGATCGAAGAAGGCGCTCACAAGAAAGGCGACGTGCTGGGCATCGCCCGCATCGCCGGAATCATGGCGAGCAAAAAAACAGCCGATCTGATACCGCTGTGTCATCCGGTACCGATAACCCACATCGACGTCGTGCTGGAGGCCGAGGCGGCGAGAAGCCGCCTTCGCTGCAAGGTAACGGTCGAAACGGTGGGGCGAACCGGGGTCGAGATGGAGGCGCTGACCGCTGTGCAGGTCGCACTGTTGACGATATACGACATGTGCAAGGCGATCGATCGCGGCATGATGATCCAATGCGTGCGCCTTTTGGAAAAAGCAGGCGGCAGATCAGGCCATTGGCAGCGCAATGAAGCTTACTGAACCCTTAGGGAAGCGTAATCCAATCTCGCGATTCACAATTGCAGCCGCTGCAGACGCAGTGCATTGCCGATCACCGACACCGAGCTAAAGCTCATGGCCGCCGCGGCGATCATCGGTGACAGCAGCAGGCCGAAGAACGGATACAACGCGCCAGCCGCCACGGGAATGCCCAGTGCATTGTAGATGAAAGCAAAAAACAGGTTCTGTCGGATGTTGCGCATAGTAGCCCGGCTCAGTTCCCGCGATCGGGCGATGCCGCGCAGGTCACCCTTGATCAGCGTGATGCCGGCGCTTTCCATGGCTACGTCGGTGCCGGTGCCCATGGCAATTCCCACGTCTGCCTGAGCCAGTGCGGGAGCGTCATTGATACCGTCGCCCGCCATCGCCACGCGACGGCCTTCGCCCTGCAGTTGCTTGACGATCTCGCTTTTCTGCTCGGGCAACACTTCAGCCTCCACGCGATCGATGCCAAGTTTCTTCGCCACCGCTTCCGCCGTGGTTTTGTTGTCGCCGGTCAGCATGACGATTGTGATCTCCGCCTCGTGCAAGGCATTAAGAGCTTCGGGGGTCGAATCCTTGATGGGGTCCGCCACGGCAATCAGTCCGGCGGCCTTCCCGTCGATGCCGACGAACATCACGGTCTGTCCCTCCTGGCGCAACTGATTCGCCGGTTCCGCGAGCGGGCTCGCATCGATATCGAGCCGCTCCATCAGCTTCGCATTGCCGAGTGCAACCGTTCGCCCCGCGACTTCGCCCACCACGCCCTGGCCGGCAATGGACGCGAACTCTGCCTCAGGTGAAAGTTCTATGCCTTTTTCGTCTGCACCTGTGACGATCGCGGCGGCAAGGGGATGCTCGCTGGCCCGTTCGAGGCTTGCGCCCAGTGTCAGCACTTCATCCTCTGAAAAGCCCTCCACCGCGATTACGGACACGAGTCGCGGTTTGCCCTCGGTCAGGGTACCGGTCTTATCCACCACCAGGGTATCGATCTTCTCCATGCTCTCGAGCGCCTCGGCATTTTTGATCAACACCCCGGTCTGCGCCCCTCGCCCAGTGCCGACCATGATCGACATAGGCGTGGCAAGGCCCAAGGCACAGGGACAGGCGATGATGAGCACGGCGACCGCGTTGACCATGGCGTGAGCTAGGCGCGGCTCCGGTCCCCACAGCCACCAGGCGATCAGAGTGAGCACCGCAATGATCACAACAGCAGGCACGAAATAGGCTGCCACCACATCGACCAGTTTCTGGATTGGGGCCCGGCTACGCTGTGCGGCGCTCACCATGTGAACGATACGGGCGAGGAGCGTATCGCCGCCGACCTTCTCGGCGCGCATGAGCAAACTGCCGGAACCATTGATCGTGGCGCCGATCAAGCGATCGCCGGGGTTTTTTTCCACCGGGATGGGTTCGCCCGTCACCATGGATTCATCCACGCTGCTGCGCCCTTCCATCACTACTCCATCGACCGGGACCTTTTCACCGGGCCGCACGCGCAGAACATCGCCCGGCTGCAAGCGATCCAGAGGAATATCCACTTCCCTGCCGTCGTCCCGGACGATACGCGCGGTTTTCGGCGCTAATCCCAACAGCATCTTGATGGCCCGACTGGTGCGGCTGCGCGCGCGAAGCTCCAGTACTTGCCCGAGCAACACTAACGTGGTGATGACCGCAGCCGCCTCGAAATACACCGCAACGGTCCCTTCTTCGCTGCGCATGATGGGCGGAAATAGCTGCGGAAAAAAAACCGCAACCACGCTGTAGATCCAAGCCACCCCGACACCCAGGGCGATCAGGGTGAACATGTTCAGACTGCGATTGACCAGCGAAAGCCAGCCGCGCTGAAAGAAAGGCCAGCCGCCCCACAGCACGACAGGCGTTGCCAGGGCGAATTCGATCCATTGCAACCGACGGCCCGAGATCGATTCGGGGAGCAGCCCGGGAGATAAATCGTGACTCATCGCCAGAACGAAAACCGGAATGGATAGCCCCACGCCGATCCAGAACCTTCGACTCATGTCGATGAGTTCTTCACTCCTCTCCTCCTGCTCGCTGATGCTTCGAGGCTCCAAAGCCATGCCGCAAATGGGACAGGACCCCGGCTCACTGCGCACGACCTGCGGATGCATGGGGCAGACGTATTCGGTGTGCGGTTTGGCAGTGGCTTCGGCCGACAGCTCCAGCGCCATGCCACACTTGGGGCAATTGCCTGGTCCCTGTTGCCGAACCTCCGGATGCATGGGGCAGGTATAAAGCCCTGCCGTTAGGACCTGAGTATCCGTCAACAGCTCTTCTCCTCCTTCAAGAAAAGGGGCCGCTTAATATCCATGGAAATGGGCAAGTGATCCGAACAGGCAAAATTGATGACCCGGACGTTTTCGACCTGCAAGCTCGGTGTGACCAGGATATGATCCAGCATCCGGTAAGGCCGCCAACTGGGAAAGGTTTTCAATTCCCGGGATGGGTCGCAGAGATTGGTAGCTGCGATCAACTTCCGCATCTCCCGCGAATCCGGCTCGAAGTTCAAATCGCCCATCAAGACGATGTACGACAAATCGCGGATCAGTTCGCAGATGAATGAAATCTGCTTGAGACGCGCTTGGCGGCTCAATGCCAGATGAGCGATACACAGATAGAGCGAGCGCCTGGGATGTTCGCCGAAACGCACGATCAAAGCGCCTCTGCCAGGCAGTCCGGGTAATTTGTAATCGTGGATGAAACTCGGCTGCAGCCTGCTCAGCAAGCCATTGCTGTGCAGCGCCAGATTACCGATGCGGCGGTTGATCTGGTTGTACCAGAACGGAAATTCCGCGTGCCTGGCAAGATATTCGGTCTGCACGATGTTATGGCTACGGACCCCGCCACCGTCCACTTCTTGCAACCCCACGACGTCAAACTGCCGCAGCATCTGGGCGATCCTGTCCAGATTATGCTGGCGGCTGTCGGTGGGCCAGATATGTTGCCAGCTATGGGTGATATATTCGCGGTAGCAGGAGGTATGAATGCCGGTCTGAATATTGAAGCTGGCAAGCCGAAGATACTTGTCGGGTTCCAGGTCGTCATCATTGATCTTGACGGTTGCCTTCCGTGTGAGCCGATTGCTCGTGCCTGGGCCGCGCAAGTGCTTAATTTCCGTCTCTGTAATCTTATTCACGTGTTGCCTTCGGCACGTCGGTTTCCGCCGTGAGCGGTTACCGCGGGCTCCGAGTCGCGCTCTCCTTCGCAATGAGGAAATCGGTGATCGCGATCATCCTCGCATAGGTTTTGGCCAGCGGCCCACTGGTTCTATATTTTCCGTTAACCGAGATGCTGGGTGTGCCGGTAACGCCGTAGCGCGCCGCCATCGCCTCCGCCTGACGCATGCTCGTATCGACCGCAAAGGAATGATAGGCTTTTTGGAAATCGGCCTGCGATACCCCGTGTTCGGCGAAGAATTTGGCCAGATCTTTTTCGCTTTCGAGGGCGCGTTTTTTATTCTGGATGGCATCATAAAAATCGTCGTGGACCTTATCCACAATGCCCAACGCCTGCGCGGTGAAATAGGCCTTGGCGTGAGCGGCCCAGGTGGCGTTGAAAATGGCCGGCTGCCGGATGAACAGTACGTTGTCCGGCTTGCTTTTCAACCAGGCGTTCAGTTCCGGCTCAAAATGATAGCAATGCGGGCATCCGTACCAAAAGAACTCGATGACCTCGATTTTACTGGGATCCGCGGTCGGCTGAGGCGGATCGATGCGCTCATAATCGGTACCTTCTTTAAACGATTCCACCCCGACCTGCCCGGGGAAACCGGCGACCGAAAAAACGCACAGAAAGATGCAAGCTAACACATATCGGAACATTGATTTTTTCCTTTGCTCTATTTCCAGATTCCCTTTAGGGGCAGGGCGCTGCAGAGGTTGCTCGGTCGCGCATTGACGATCAATGACTCGCTCCGAACCGGCCTTGCATCACTTCAAGCCGGAAACGTAGTCAGCGACGGCGTTCGTCTCTTCCTCGCTGAGTTTCGACGCGATGGTTCGCATGATGGCATTCGGATCGTTATTGCGCTTGCCCGATTTGAAGTCAGCCAGGGTAGTACTGACATAGGCCGCGTATTGACTCCTCAGCATAGGGAAACCGGCCGGACCATTGCCATTGCCGGTCGGGCCGTGGCAGCTGCTGCAGGCGGGTACGCCAGATGCGGCGTTGCCAGCACGGTAGAGCTTTTCACCGAGCGCATTGACCGGGGCGGTTGCCGTTTTTTCACTTTTTATCGCCATGCCGGAATAATAAGTGCTGATATCGGCGATATCCTGATCGCTCAAACTGGCAGCCATTGCATTCATGGTCGGATTGACTCGCCGCTGCGCCTTGAAATCCTCTAGCTGCTTGACGAGATAGTTGACGTGTTGGCCGGCCAGCTTCGGAAAGATCGGCGCATTCGCATTGCCGTCTTCGCCATGGCAGCCAGCGCATACGCTCGACTTCGTTTTCCCGGCTTCGGAACTTCCTTGCGCTTCGACTCCGTTGAAGAGAGCGCTCGAAGCGAGGCATAGTATCGTGATTAGCGTTTTTTTTGTCATAGTTGCTCCATCCTTCTTCTTATCAAGCATCGACTATATGAAAGTTTCCGCGCTTCCGTTTAATCTCCAAACTGCGTTGTTGAGCGATCCCATCGTTGACGCCGATCATTTTAATCAATCGTCGTCTGCTTTCACACTTGACACGATTCAATGCGCCACTACTCTCCGCTGTAAACCGTGCCGCTCACAAAACGATAGCATATTCGATTGTCCTTAAAGTCCCGATGAATCCGCTTTACCACCAGACACGTTTTCTGCTCAGTGCCCCGACTATAACAGAAGCGCCGCCCGATGAGGGGCTCGAAGTCGCTTTTGCCGGCCGCTCCAATTCCGGCAAGTCCAGCGCTATCAATGCCATTGTGCAACAAAAGTCACTGGCCCGGACTAGCAAGACGCCGGGCAGGACGCGGCTGATCAATTTTTTTATGATCGATGAACAGCGCCGATTGATCGATCTGCCCGGATACGGTTATGCCAAAGTCGCTGCCAGCCTTCAGCGTAGCTGGGGTCAGGCATTGGAGCGCTATCTCCGCGAGAGACGCTCGCTGCAGGGCGTTTTTCTGGTGATGGATATCCGCCATCCGGTGACATCGTTTGATCGCCAAATGCTGGAATGGTGTGCTCATTGCCGTTTGCCCGTACATATTGCGTTGACCAAAGCGGACAAACTGAGTAGGGGAGCGGCGTTGAATACGCTGGCGAAAGTGAAAAAATCCTTGCACGGTTCGGAAATTCCGCTCTCGGTACAGCTCTTCTCGGCGCCGATGCGGATCGGTGTGGATGACGCCCATGCGATTTTGGATCAATGGCTACGCGTTGAGGAGCGATAAAAAAACTCCGAAGCGAAGGGGGAATGCTCCGGAGTATGCGAAAACCCGGTTGGGGGACCGGGTAAATCACTACTCAATAGGGAAAATGATGAGTAGTTAGCGTCGTTCCCGACACTTAAAAAATATGACCGAGCACTGACCGGAAAGTTCAGGAATTTCAGGCTGGCGAAATGGCGGTGGAGCGCCGTTTCCGGCAAGTGAACGTCAGGCGTGAGACAGAACGAGCACGTGCGTTTAAAGCGGTTCGGCAGAGTAGAGCTTTAGATGTTCGCCAACACGCCGGGTCTTTGGATGCCGAAACCTTGGGCATAATCGACGCCGATTTCGCTGAGCTTGCCGAGAATTTCCGCATTTTCCACGTATTCGGCGATGGTTTTGATGCCGAGGGAATGGCCAATCTCATTCATCGACTTCACCATGACGTAATCTGACTCGCTCGTTGCCAGCTCTTTTACGAAGCTGCCATCGATTTTGAGGAAATCCACGTTTAGGTTCTTCAAATAGGCGTAGGACGAAAAACCGCTGCCGAAATCATCCAGCGAGAATCTGCAGCCGTACCGCTTGATCTGGCGAATAAACTTTTCCGCTTCAGCGAAATTCGCGATCGCGGAAGTCTCGGTGATCTCGAAGGTGATTTTTTCAGCCGACAGATCGGATCGCGTGAGCTCCGTATGGACGAACTGCAGAATTTCCTCGCTTCCCATGGATTGGCCGGAGAGATTGATGGAGAAGCCGCCGATGAGCGCGAACTTTTCCGGATTGGCTTGAATCCAGTCAAAGCTCGACCGCATGACCCAGCGATCGATTTCGGGCATGCGCTTGCAGCGTTCAACTGCAGCAAGAAACTGACCAGGCGCAGCGGCGGTGCCGTCATCGTTTTTGACGCCCAGCAGGATCTCGTAATGCGAGTGATCCGCGCCGCTCTGAGAAACTGGCGTAATCAGCTGACAGCGGAGAAACAGGCGGTCCTCTTTCAACATCTTGTCGATGCGACCCGCCCAATCCATCAGGTGCTGCTGTGCTTTGAGATCGCTATCGGTTTCACGGTACATCTGTATGTGATTGCGGCCCTTGGTTTTTGCCGCCATGCACGCAGTGTCTGCGTTGTTTACGAGTGCACTGACGCTGTTCATGTGCTCCGTTAAGGCCGCGAGGCCGATGCTGACGCCCAAGGAATAACTCTTGTCTTGCCAGCAAAAATGATAGCTAGTGATCAAACGGCGCAGGTCTTTGGCGATACGATAACCCTCATCGCCCGAATGGGACTTGAGCAAGATGCCGAAGGCATTATCGCCGAAGCGCGCCAGGATATCGCTTGCCTGGATTCGCTTCTGTATCAAAAAACTGACACCTTTGAGGAGGGTATCGCCCGCTTCGAGACCGGAGCCAGCGTTGATGATTCTAAACTGGTCGATTTCGAGAAAACAGAGCATGTCATCCGTGTGCGGCTGGTCCAGCGCAAACGATTGCACGCGCAACAGGCGCAGAAATTCCTTGCGATTGATCAGGCCCGTGACTGGATCATGGGTTGCCGCTTGAATGAGCTTGTCGTGCATATTTTGCATCATTCTATCGGCGGCTCGATCCACCAGGGGAACATCCAGATTGTCGATCCGTTTCACCCGACCGGCTGCAAACCTTTGTCCGAGGTCCTGCTTGCCGGCCTCGAGTTTTTCGATGCCCTGGCCATCGACAAAAACGTAAAGAGCCGGCGTTTCACCAATCCAGGCAAGCCTCAAGGGGGTCTGCGTCAAGGGCGTAAGCTGAAATTCCAGCCAGTCACCGACCCGCAACTGTTCCACCAGCTGGACCGATAACTCGTCCGCAGCGGTCTTGCTGTCTCTCTCCTCGGCAGGCGCCTCCGGGACGAACGAGTAGTCGGGTTTCTGCTTGGTTTTCGGTAGTCCTGCGCCGATCAGCAGAGCTGTCAACTCGTCGATAATTTTGTTCTGTTGCGGCTTGTCCGGGCTCACGGATGTGAGCTGCAGATCGACATAATTTATCAGCTCGAGCTTCTCGGCGACGGGACTTTCTGCGCTTGGAGTTTCTTCTGCCAGCCAGAGCAGCAGCTTATCGACAACCGCCAGTCCCCGACTCCAGTCGGCGTTGTCCGAGCCGCCTCGAATCTGAGCCGCTACCAAAAGCTGCCGCCAGCCGCCGTTCAGTAATGCCAAGACGATGTCGGGCGTCATTTTCCCCGCGATGCGCTGGTTGATCGCATCTTCAACCAGGCTTCTGGCCTGCTCGATGCGCTGTCTTGCCTCGCAGGCGTTGCGAACTCGCTCGAGTTGCGCGGCGCGGGCCGTGTCCAGCGGAATGACGATTCTTTCAAGTTCTTCCCTGGCTTCGGCAAAGACTGCGGGGTTGTTTGGCGCTTCCCTTACAATGCGATCGACCAGTCCGCGCAGTTCAACGGACGCGCCGGTTATTTCGCCGCTGTCGTTCGCCGCCAGAGCCAGATCGCCCAGTAGATCGAGTACTCGACGCGCCGGATGGCTCGCGTCGTCGAGAAATGCCGGCTCTTTGAGAGCGAGTCCGAGCAGCGGTAATTGCAGATTTCCGATGTAGTCTTGAACGACGGGAGTGAGCGATGGGTCGGTCAAGGCAGTGTCAAGAAAACTGCTGACGACCTGGAACGTTTGTTGGTCGCTCGGGCTGATTTCCTTGGCATCGCCGAGCTGCTGCGAGAGAACGCCGATAAGCTCGCTTTCCAGCGATTGCTCGCTGAGATAGGTCGATCCGCCGGTTGCTTTCTGCTGCTGTAACGCCTTTAAGGCCGTCAGAAGCTCGCTCCTCTGGTAACGCGCGGCGCGCTCCGCATCAGCCTCCTCGTGAGCCGAACCGGTCGTTGCCGTCGCCCTGGCCGAGGGGTTGTGTTTCCAGTCGGCAAGCTCGAGCAACGTGCTGACGGTTTTCGTGATCCCTTGGCGGGGCGCCGGCGCGAGCCGTGGCGCTTTCAGTGGCTGGCCTGCTGGTGTGTCGTCGCATCGATCGGTATCTTCGACCGTAAGCGATGCGGCGCTCGCATTGACCGATGAGTGGACTCCCTGCGCCTTGATGGGCGCTAGTGGCAAGATGGCATTCAACTGCTGATATAGCTCGCCGAGGAAGGCGCACAGGGACTGCTCGAATACACGATACAAAATGAGCCGGGTTGCATTGTTGGCAGCCCTGTCCCTGAGGATCCAGCGGAAGCACTGACCAAGGGCATTCGGACCGAAAGGATCGTTCCTGTTATCAACGGGAATTCCCGCCAGAGCGCTGAGGCGTTGTTCCAGCACGTGCAGTTCAGAACCGAAAATGGCTTCCGTCTTGGCGACCTCCTCCATCAGGTTGAGCCAGTCCTCGAATTCTTCGTTATCCAGCAGCGCTAATGAACCCGTATCCGGCCTGCCTGGATAAAGGCTGCCGGCGGCGGCATAACCATCCGCCTGCTCCAGCGCTCGCTCGATGAATTCTTTGATGACGGTTTCGCGCGCGTGATCGAGCTCTACGATGGCGTCGCGACAAGCGGTCTGCTCCATGTTCGAAGGAGCCTGGTCGGCCGCATCGTTCAAGGCCTCCGGCACGCGCTGGAAAAAACTCTCCAGGATAGCGCGCAGGCTGCGTTCCAAGGCGTCAGCGCAGGTTTGTTGCATACTATCCCGAGCTAGCGCGAGGCCGCCAGCGTCGGCGGCGCTGTCGAGCAATGGCGGTTTAGATTCAGCCACCTCGCGTAGCACCTGGATGGCATCGACGGGCGCGCGCTCGAAAGCGATGCCAATACCATCGGCCGAAGCGTGGGCAACGCGCCCGCCCAAGGTAAAGGGACGCTCGCCCAAACTCGTGGACGCGGTGAACGAGACTTCGACGGTTTTTGGCAGCGCACTTCGCGAAGCAGCAAACGAAATGTCCTTGTGATTGATTTTTACAAATAGGCCGCCCCAGCAGAAATTCCGTATTTCACAGAGCACATCGCTCAAACCAGGCGCTTTTAAGTGGGCCTGTTGAGTGACTGCTCTTCGCACATAGCGACGCCGGTTCGTCGAATTGACGGTGACGGCGGTTGGGCACCCCGGTTTGCGTGCATCTGCGACCATGAGAAGGCTCGACCCATATCTCGTTCATTTTGCTATCCAAAGTTTAGCCTGCATTCGGCGGATGCAGCTTCCCGGTGTGCATCCAACCGTACCAGCAAGCTCGACCGGCATGATGGAGAAAAGGAATACTGGTATCATCCCCGCAATGAAACTGGCAAGCTGGAACGTCAATTCCCTGCGCGTGCGGCTCTCCCAAGTGATGGATTGGCTCGCGGTCCACCAGCCGGATGCGCTCGCGCTGCAGGAGACCAAAATATCCGATGCCGATTTTCCCCAGACGGGTTTTGAAACTGCCGGCTTTCATCCGGTATTCTGCGGCCAGAAGAGCTATAACGGCGTGGCGATCCTGAGCAGACAGCCGGCGGGCGAATGCCTGACCGAGCCGGTTCCCGGCGATGATCCGCAGCGGCGCGTCATCGCGGCGACGGTTGAGGGCATCCGGCTAATCAATCTGTATGTCCCGAACGGCAGCGAAGTCGGCTCGGAAAAATACGCCTACAAGCTCGATTGGCTGACGAAAATCACCGATTTCATCGGTGCCGAGCTGGAGCGCTATCCCAAGCTGGCGGTCGTCGGTGACTTCAATATCGCGCCGGAAGACCGCGACGTTTATGATCCCATCGCCTGGGGCGAGCAGGTATTGTGCAGCACACCCGAGCGCACGGCTTTCCAGCGCTTGCTGGCGCTGGGTCTGGTGGACACTTTCCGTTTGTTCGAGCAGGCCGAGAAAAGCTACACCTGGTGGGATTACCGCGCGGCGGGGTTTCGGCGAAACCTGGGTCTTCGCATCGACCACATCCTAGCGAGCGAGCCTTTGAGCCAACGATGCCTGTCCTGTCGCATCGACGTGGCCCCGCGCCAACATGAACGCCCGTCCGATCATGCGCCGGTAATGGCGGAGTTTGAAGACCAATAGCGCAGCGGGCAAGTTGCCGCACGGCTCAATTTTCCGGATAGTCCCATGAAGTACCGAGACCTCCGCGACTTCATCGGCCAGCTCGAGATAAGAGGCGAACTCAGGCGCATTCGGACCGAAGTCGATCCTTATCTTGAAGTGACTGAAATCTGTGACCGTACGCTGAAACTCGGCGGTCCGGCGCTCCTGTTCGAGCAGCCGAAAGCCTCGCGCATACCTCTGCTCGCGAACCTGTTCGGCACGCCGTACCGGGTAGCGCTCGGCATGGGCGAAGAATCCATCGCGGCGCTGCGGGAAGTGGGCAAGCTCCTGGCTTTTCTGAGGCAACCCGAGCCGCCCAAAGGCATGCGGGACGCTTTTTCCAAGCTGCCGGTCTTCCGGCAGGTGCTGAACATGCACCCCAAGGAGCTGAAACACGCGCCGTGTCAGGAAGTGATATTGAGCGGCGGTGAGATCGACCTGGGGCGTTATCCGATCCAGACCTGCTGGCCGGGCGATGCGGGACCCCTGATTACTTGGGCGCTGGTCATCACGCGCGGGCCGCAGAAGGAGCGACAAAATCTCGGGATCTATCGCCAGCAGGTCATCGCCAAAAACAAGACCCTCATGCGCTGGCTGGCGCATCGCGGCGGCGCGCTCGATTTCAGAGATTTCCAGGCAGCTCGCCCGGACCAGCCGTTTCCGGTCGCCGTAGCGCTGGGCGCGGACCCGGCGACGATCCTGGGCGCCGTCACGCCGGTGCCGGACAGCTTGTCGGAATATGGCTTCGCCGGGCTTCTCCGCGGCGGCAAGACCGAAGTGGTCAAGTGCCAGCTTAGCGATCTTAAGGCTCCGGCCAGCGCCGAGATCGTCCTCGAAGGCTTCATCTATCCGGGCGAAACAGCGCCGGAAGGCCCTTTTGGCGATCACACCGGCTATTACAACGAAGTGGAGGAGTTCCCGATATTTACCATCGAGCGTATCACCCAGCGGCAAAATCCCATCTATCACAGCACCTATACCGGAAGGCCGCCGGACGAGCCGGCGGTCCTCGGCGTGGCGCTCAATGAAGTATTCGTACCCATCCTGCAGAAGCAATTCCCGGAAATCATCGATTTCTACCTGCCGCCGGAAGGCTGCTCTTACCGCCTCGCCGTCGTCAGCATGAAGAAGCAGTATCCAGGGCATGCCAAGCGCGTAATGTTCGGCGTCTGGTCGTTCCTCCGCCAGTTCATGTACACCAAGTTCGTCATCGTCACGGACGATGACATCGATGCGCGCGACTGGAAAGATATCATCTGGGCGATCACGACGCGCATGGACCCCGCGCGGGATATCACGCTGATCGAAAACACGCCCATCGATTATCTGGATTTCGCTTCCCCCGTCGCCGGCCTGGGCTCCAAGATCGGCATGGACGCGACCCGCAAATGGTCAGGGGAAACGGACCGCGAATGGGGCAGGCCGATCGCCATGTCCGCGGCGGTCAAGTCCCGCGTGGACGCTCTCTGGGCGGATCTGGGGATTTGAGTGTATTGGCCTGCGCAGTTGCGCGAGCGCCGACTCGCTGTCAGCCAGCCTTAACCCGGCCGATAATCCCGCGCGCGATCAAGCCTTGGAGGATCTCGACTCCACCGCGGATGACGGTTTCCGGCGCCGGGTGCCGCATTTCCGTGGCGATTTGACGGAGGACACCCTCCGCCCGGCAGGGTGCGTTTTCGTCGATGATCTGCAACAGGCGATAGGTCACGCGATTGATTTCCAGAAACCTGACCTCGTCGTCGCGGTCGCGGTAGACGACCAGATGGCTCGGCGTCGCTCCCGGCTCCTGCGGCTGGAACGCGGGCGACAGGTGGTGCACCGGAAAGCGGTAAGCCAGCGGCCAGGCCAGTTCCGACAGCGTGATGAAGTGCGCGAGAGGATCGTCCTGTAACTCGGCATCCTGCGGGGGCGCCTCGCCCTCGGCGATGGCCAGCGCGAGCTCGACCCATTCATAGTGCGCCAGCTCGAGCAGAAAAGGGGGATCATTCGGGCAGGGCGATCGCTCGTTTTGCAGATAATCAAGGAATTCTTCCGCAATATCCGAAAAATAAGGCGATTGGCTCTTGTGCCGGGCGAAAAAGTCCCGCGCCAGTTCATGCCAGGCCTCATCCCGCGTGATTTGCCTGAGGACCGGAAAATTTGCCGCCAGGAAGCCTTGAATAGTGTTGAAGAACAGCTCCCGGTAAAGCTTCATCCGCCGCCCGTCTAGATCAGCAGGCGGCGGATTATGTTCAGGGTCGCGGATATACGCCGCGAATGCCTGCTGCAGCTCCGCGAGCGCGGGACGGACTTCAGGCACGGCGGCGTTGGCGGGATTGCGTGGAGCTCGCCTGCAGCGCGCCGATCCTTCCGATTTCGCGTAGCAGTTCGGACACCGGCGGAATATTGAAATCGCGCTCGAGCAGCGTGGGGAAAACGCCGTGAAGTTCATAAGCCCGGGCCAGCAGCCGCCAGACGGGATCGACGATGTCAGCGCCGTGCGTGTCGATGATCAGGTCTTCGGCTTCGACGTGATGCCCGGCGACGTGCCCATAAGCGATCCGCTCCGCCGGGACGGCCGCGAGAAAAGCCTCCGCGTCATAGCGGTGGTTGACGCTGTTGACATGGATGTTATTGATGTCCAGCAGCAGGTCGCAGTCCGCTTCCGCGAGTACGGCGTTGAGGAAATCGATCTCGTCCATCTCCCTGCCCGGCGCGGCGTAGTAGGAAACGTTCTCGATGGCGATTCGGCGCTCCAGGATGTCCTGCGCCCTTCGAATCCGCGCGGCCACGTGGCGGACCGCTTCCGCGGTGAACGGAATCGGCATCAGATCGTAGAGGTGGCCGTCGTCGCTGCAATAGCTCAGGTGCTCGCTGTACAGCTTTATCCGGTGCTGTTTCAGGAAACCCTTCAAGTCCTCAAGAAAACGCTCGTCCAGGGGAGCAGGGCCGCCGAGCGACAAGGATAGACCGTGGCAGATGAAGTCGAACCGCTCCGTCATCGACCGGAACAGTTTGCCCCACCTGCCCCCGGTATTCATCCAGTTCTCCGGCGCGACCTCATAAAAGCCTACCGATGGAGGAGTCGTGGCGGACAGCGCACCCATGAAATCCCGCCTGAGGCCCAAGCCGGTGCCATGAATGGAACGAGGCCCCGCATCCATGCCGTGTCGCAAAATAAATCAGCTCCTGGAAACGGGCGCGATTGTCCCGGATTACTTCGATTTTTGATCACTGTCCGTGCCGGCCGGCGGCTGGCCGGCACCGGTCGGGCCTTCCTTGCCCTGGTCCGTCATGCCCGCGCACTTGCCTTCCATTTTTTTCTTGGCATCCTCGGGCTTGGCCGTTCCCTGCATGTTGGCCCCGCAGTTCATCTGCCCGGATTTCATCTTCTCCTGCATGTTGGCGCCACACGCTCCGGGCGCGCACTTACCTTCCTTGGGTGCAGACTTGGTCTGGCCTTCCTCGCTAAGCTGCATATAGCCGCCGGACAGGTCTTTCAGCGCGAAGGGATTGTCCGCCGCATTAACGCTTGCCGCCGCTGAAAGAGACGATATGACCGCCGTGCGAATGATGACCGCCACCGGTTTCCTTCCAAAATCTTTCTTCATTGCAAAAGGCCCTTAAGTTGTTGGTTGTGACATGCGGGCGGTTTGAGCCGCGCGATGATTAGACGCGTCGGCGCCAGGTAGTTGCGGAAATGACAGAAATTTTCATCATATGAGAATCCACCAATAGTACCCGCCACACGGGTTTATTTTCACACACTCGGATGAATTTTTGCACCGTTTCCAGGTTGCGCTTCAGTCATCGCGGGGCTCCTATCACGGCAACCTGACCGATACTTTCAGGTCGCGGCTTTCGTCTGCCTTGGTTTTGACCAATAACCCCCGGCGCCCTTTCGACAGGTCCCGGCCATGAGGTGCGCTCGGATAAGCGACGTTCTCGCCTTTCAGGCCCGTCCACAATGCGCGGTTGAAGGCGGTTTCATCGAGCCGGTCCTCGGCCGTGAAATCCTGTCCCCGCATCGCCCTCGCCCAGTACGCGGCATCGCGCTGCGGCTGCGCCTCAGTACGGGAGGCGGCGATCTGCCGCGGCTTGTCCGGCCGCGGAAGCTCCGTGATGTTGCGTCGCGCCGAGTCCCACAGGTAGCCGGCGCCAGCTTCGCCTTCCGGGCTGTCGGGCGCCTCTACATCGCTGGCGCCGGGCAACGGATCGGCGTCATTAGATTGATATGGATTGGCGGCCTTGCGTTCGATGAGGCTGGCCAGGCCGACGTTGATGTTGCGGTTGGTGCCTTCCCAGTCATAGCTCAGGCCGCGGCCGCCGTAATTCACCGCGACGGTCTTTTCGGTAAAGTCCGTGGCTCGCGCGGCCGTACGCCAGTTCCAGCCGTCGCGGCTCACTTCGCCGCTGTCGAAGAAGTGGTCCAGGGTAACGAAGCGGCGCGCCAGCTCATGATGGTTCGGGCTATAGGGCCCGAGTATGGCCAGACTGGGATCGCCGTTGCCTTTCTCGAGATCACCCAGCACCTGGTCGTAGGTGCGGTTTTCCTTGACGATGTAAATCACGTGATCGATCCTTTGGCGCAGGCGCCATCACGCGGCGCACCTGCCGGCGACCGCGCTCATTGGCGAAGCCATTGTTTTCCGCCGTCTGCCAGGTGAGCCTCGCCAGCGCCGTGGCATTGGGCAAGGGCAGACTTAAAAGCCCCGCCCTGTGCAACTGCCAGACGTACTGGTTCTGGGCCCAGCAGGGATTGAGGGAGCCGGGCGCGATGGAAAGGGTATCCCGACAAGCCTTGGGATTCGGACCCGCATTGCTCTTGCCGTTGACGACGTACAGCCATTGTCCGTCCCGACTCAGGCTGACCGAGTTGGGATACCAACCGGTCGGCAACAGTCCGATCACGTTGCTGTGCCGGTGCTTTTCGTTGTCGAGCCGGATGACGGCGACCGAATTGCTGCCGCCGTTGGTGACGAACAGCGTCGTCTCGTCCGGCGACAGGCTGAGGCTGTTGGGGTTGCTGCCCTTGAACCCTTTGCGGTTACCGAACACCTGTTCAGGCGCCGTCGTGTCGATCTGTTCCAGGACGCCGTGGCTGGTGGTGTCAATCGTTGCCACCGCGTCGCTGTTGTCCAGGGCGACGAACAACCGGGTTTGCGCCGGATTGAGCAACATTTTATTCGGCTGGCCCGTGACAGGAATCCTGCCCACGACCGCGAGCCCGTCATCGGAAACATCGAGTACCACCAGTCGCGGTCGCGCTAGCTCGAAACATACTGATGTCGTAAACAAAAACATATTCGTAGGCTTCGGTCGCCACGCTCGCGCCGGTACTCCCGACGTTGCGGTTGTAGCCGCTGGTCAGCACCAGCAGCGTCTTGCCGTCTGGACTAATGGCCGTCATCACCGCCTGGCCGGCGAGAAAATCAGGACGCGTCAGCAAGTCCGGGTTCAAACTTTCAAACTCGGCGCCCGCCGCCGCGGGAATGATGCGCTTGCCGGTGGGGAGAATTTCTCCCTCCACGATACTCGCCGGATCGTGAGCAAGCAGTCGCTTTGATTCTTCCGCCGCGAAGGCCGCGTACTCGCCGCGTAACGAATGGTGCCGATTGATGACGATGGCGACGCGTGCCTTGACGGGGCTCTGAATCGCCCCGCCGGCGCCTCAGTCGAAGCGCACGCGCACGCCGGCCCAGCCGGACAGCGGAGCGCCCGGCGCGAGGAAAGCTTCGGCGTTCCCGACGGGACTGCTGAAGGCGTTACGGTTGATGAGACCGAAGGTCTCGTACCGCGCATCGAATACGTTGTTGGCCAGCGCGAATAGTTCGACGTGCCTGGTCAAGGCGTAACGGGTATTGAGATTGACGACGACGTATTCATCCACTCGGGGAAACCGGTTGCTGTCATCGCCGCGCAGAAACCGGCGCGAGAAATACTGCAGATCCGCCCCCAGGAACCAGCCCGGCAAAAGCTCATAATCGGCGCCGACCTTCGCGGTCTGATCGGGAATGGCGGGAATCCGATCGCCTTTTCGTACCCGGACCGGACCGATGGCGTTTTGCAGGATGACGGCCGATCGATAGGTCGCATCGACATAGCCGTAACTGGCGTACCACGACAGCCGTCGCACGCCGCCGCGCATGCCGGCTTCGATCCCCTCGCGCCGCGTATCCCCGACGTTCTTGAAAAAGCCGCGGGTCAGCGTTCCCGGCGAGTTGATGAAGAGAATGTCGTCGGACAGATCGGTCCGATACCAGGCGAGATTCCAGTCCAGCGCTTTACCAAGTTTGCCGCGGAATCCCGTCTCGAAGGTTCGCGCGACGATGGGCTTGAGCGGTGGGTCAGCGACGAAATTGGTCGGCAGGCTGCAGGGCGCGGCGGGGTCGGCACAGGTCAGCTCTACTGGCGTGGGCACTCGAAAGCCCTCGTTGTAGCTGGCGAAAAAGCTGAGGTCCGGTAGCGACTGGTTTGGCGCCAGCGCCTTGAGCGGTTGCAGGGTGAAGCCCGCCGCCGGGTTGACCCGGCTGAAGGCATGTCTGCCGTCCAGCGATTCGGTATCGCCCTCGGGGTCCCGGCCGCTCCCATCGAGATGGATTTCCGCGCGGTTCCAGCGCCCGGCGCCGGTGATGTGCAGCCAGGGGGTCGGGGAAAAGGTATCGGTCAGATAGATCCCGTAATAACGGTTGGTCGCCGTCAGGGTCGTTTGCCGCGACGCGGCACCCTCCGGTTCAACGCCGCGGCTCGCGGTGAGTTCGGCGTCCTGCCGGGTTTGCTTGAAATCGGTGTCGCCAAAGTCGTAGCTGGCGCCTAGAATAGCTTGATTCACTCGATCCAGCAGCGTTCCCAGATAGCTGACCTGTAACGAGCCGCCGACGCCGTCCTGCCGGGTCAGGGTCTGGTTGACGGTGGGCTCGGCTTCAAATTCATCCGTTTCCTCTTGCTCCACTTCCACGTCGCCGGCATAGACGCCGAGGACATTGCGGCGGAAGTAGGCATTTCCCGACAATACCCAATCGTCGGTCACCAGGTGACTCAGGGCGAGATTGACGAAATGCAGGCGCGGAAGGGTGACTTCGGGATGGGCGTAAACGCCGTTACGTTCTAGGGCCAGGAGGCTCGCGGGTGCTACACCGTTGCCGGTCAGCTTGTTCTCGGCGTAGGTGTAGCTGAGATCGATGTCGCTGCGCTCATCTTCCCAGCCGAGCTTGACGAAGCCCTGTTTGACGCTGGAATGGGAAAAGTCGCGGAAGCCGTCTTCCTCGAACAGGTTGCCCGCGAAAAACCAGTCGAAGCCGCCGCGGGAACCCCCGTGTTCCGCTTCGATGGCCTTGCGCTCAAACGATCCCGCGTAAGCCTGGCCGCGCCAGCCAGCGTGACTGCGGCCGCTCTTGGTGCGCACCAACAGCGCGCCGCCGAGCGTGTTGAGGCCGAACAGGGGGTTCGAGCCGGGAATGAGCTCGACGTTGGCGATGGCGACGCGCGGAATCAGGTCCCAGTTGACCATATCTCCGAAGGGCTCGTTGACTCGCACGCTATCCTGATAGACCGATAGCCCGATCGGCGTACCGAGGATGGGGGAGGCGGTGAACCCGCGGTAATTAAGGTCGAGCTGAAAGGGATTGGCCAGCACTTCATTGCCGCTCACGCTGGGAAGATTGCGTTTCATGAAGTCGCTCAGGTCGAGCGCTTCGTGCCTGTAAATATCGTCTCCGCGAGCGGTCTGGACGTTGCTGGAAGCTTTTTCCAGCGGCAGGCGGGAACTCGGGAGCGGGCTCGTATCGATCACCGTTGTGGCGGGCAGCTCCATGTCGGTGAATGGGCTGACCGAACGCTGGCCGTCGTCTGCGAAGAGGAATGGCGGAGCGGTCGCGAACAGCAGGGCGAGCGACGATATGGACTTCATCGGCGACCGGCGACGATTCGAGCAGGCCGGAAGGCGATCGCTGCGGTTTTATTGCCTGCGATCTTTGCGCGGCAGACCTTCCGACTTCATGATGGCATGCCGCAGCCTGACCTCGTCCGCATCGGGCCGGCTGAAGTCGATGGTCTTGCTGAGCGCCGTCCAGACGGGATTGGCCTTTTCGGCATAGCTGATCGGCGCAAAGCGATACGGCTCGAAGTCCGGCTGATCGGTAAACAGCTCGCGCAGGTCCGTCGCGGCGGCATCGTACTGGTTCAACGGCGGCAAGCCCAAAATCAGGTTGATCGTCTTGAACACGCTCGCCAGACTGGCGTGAGTCTTGTCCACGTACTGCTTCCTGGCCCATGGACTGATCACGATGAGAAGCGAGCGGTGGCCGTCCACGTGGTCAAAGCCGTTCTGGGTATCGTCTTCCACCACGAAAATGACCGTGTCTTTCCAGCATGGACTGTTGGAAATGAGCTCCACCGTCAGGCCAAGAGCCGCATCGTTATCCTGAACGAAGCGCTTGAACGACCATTCCGGACCGTTGGGGTTGATATCCGCACTGCCGCCGCCGTGATCGTTGGGATAGTAAAGATCAACGAAATCGGGCAGCCGGCACTCGCCTTTGGCGCGATCAACATAGTGCGCTTCGAACACCTGCCTGAAGCGGCTGAAGCGGCTGAAACGACCCGGATCGTCCGGCAGCGGCGCATCGGGAATATGGGTGTTGTAGGTGGGGTACAAGTGATCGCTGTTGTCGCGCAACACTTTTTCCATCGGCACGTTGGTATGCTCGCGAGCGCCCGTCGGATCGGCGCCGAACGGCTCGTCGATGACGGCGAATTCATAGCCGTTGCCGAAATTGACGAAGCGCTTGCCGTTGCGCTGCAGGTGCAGATAGATGCCGCCGTGCTGGTTGTAGTCATTGGGCTCCGGCGAACTGTTGGCGTCGGTGAAACCGATGCGGCCGGGGTAGTTCTTGATGATCTCCGGATCGTCACCGGAATCCCGCCGCTGGCCGCCATAAGAGGCCGGCCAGTGGGTTTCCTCGAATTCGCTCGTGTACTGGCCGGTCAGCCAGCGATGGCCGTCGGAAGATACCGAAGGCTCGAGGAAAAAATTATCGCTGAACGCAAATCGCAGGGCCAGTTCGTGGTGATTCGGGCTGGCATCGTAACCCAGCGAATAGCGCGGCTCGCCGTTGACGGCTTGGCCGCTGCGGGTGCGGGTGATGTCGCCGAGGAGCAGGTCGTGCGTTGCGTTTTCCTTGTTCAGAAAAATGACGTGCCTGATCTTCGGGCTCGCCCTGCCCGGTCGGTTCGGAATCGGATCATCGCCCTGTGGCGCCCCATCCGCTGCTACGAAACCGTTATTGGCATAGACGCGCTCGCTATAGGCCGCCAACTGATCGGCGTCCGGAAGCGGGATGATGTTCACGGTTCCGAGCACGCTGTGCTTGGGCGAGCCAAGATTGTCCGGCGGCGAATCGTTATTGGGCCCCGCGCCGCGGCCGCGCGCGTTGGCGACGTACAGGGTTTTGCCATCGGCGCTGACTTGAACGCTGCTCGGCCACCAGCCGACCGGGATATGGCCGATCAGGCGGCCTGACTTGTTGCCCAACTTGACCACGCCGATGGCATTGACGCCCGCTTCGGCGACGTATAGATAGTTCGTATCCGGACTCATGGCCAGAGCGACCGGCTGCACGCCTTTCAGCTTGCGATCGCGACCCTTGAGCGGCGAGAGTTTAATCCGGCTGATTTCCTCGTAGGTAGCGGGATGCAGCACCGAGAGGCTATCGTTATTGCCGTTCGCCACATAAATGGCATCCGGACCGATAACCACCGCGTTCGGGTGGCTGCCGCTGTAGGTCTCGATGCCCGATTCCCGCTGCCCCACCAAAGGCCCGGTCTTAACGGTCCGTTTCAGTTCAGGACGACCGGGGTTGCCGACGTCCAGCACGTAGACGGACGAGGCTTCTGGGGCATTCGGGCTGCCCAGTCCCGGCAGCTTGTACTCGATTTCGCGATCGACATAGCCGCAGCGAATGCCCGCCTCATCGCGTAGGTCCGAAGGCAGCGTGCGCGGATCGACCGGCTTGATCTTGAGGGTTTTGTCCGCGCCGGTCTCGTCCGGGTAGCCGGCGCCGGGATAGCACAGAGGATAATCTACGTTCGCATCGCCGACCGCATTGTCCGGCCGTAGGTGAGCGTACTGGAATACGCCCACGTGAGTGACGAAAAGCGTCCGGTTGTCCTGGGACAGCGATATGCCGAAAGGGTAACGCCCGACTTTGGCGCTTCCGGCCACGGCCTGGAAGTTGTCCGGCTCGACCAGGCGGCTCTTGGCATCGGTGCCGGTCTTGATTTGCCGAGTATCGACGACGAACACCCGAAAGCTTCCCTGATCGACCGCATAAAGGTAATTTCCATCCCGGCTCATTGCCATATTGCCTGGAAAGGCGCCTTTGAAACGGTTCTTCGGATTTTCCACGACGTCCAAAGGGCGGTCGAGCGGATGAGCCGGGCCGTTCAGATTGACCGAGCCGACGATTTTTCCGCTCGCCGCGTCCCCGAGCCAGATATTGCCGTTTTCCCCGCCCGACAGATAAAAGCGACTGCTGTCCGCTGAGAATACGACGCCCATAAAACTGGCGCTGACGTTCACCCGGTTGATTTTCGGCGTTTGTGCGTCCAGTTCGCTAATCAGCGTGGTCGAGAAGCGCGAGGCGCCGCTGTTGATGGTGGCGAGCGTGCGGCCATCGGGGGATAGCGCCAGGCCGAAGGGCTTGGGCGCATCGACGTTGATCTCTTTTCCCGCCGGTGTGATCAGGCGGCCGCTGGGCAGCACCGCTGCAGGCTGACCGCTAATGACGGTTTCCCGGGTCGCGGGCAACTGTCCGGCGGGCGCTGAATATTCGACAAAATTGCCGGCTGCTGAATGTTCTGCCGCGATCAGCAGACCACAGAGCAGTAACAACACTTTGCTTTGTCTAAACCGAACTCGGCTGGCCATTATACCCTCGCTTGCCCGGCGGGTCGCGGGCGCTTGTTGGTTTCCGTCTGATTGAGGATGATCTCGCCGGTGTTGACACAGCCTGGAGCGGCTCCCGGCGAAAGAACGGTAATCCTGCAATATGTCAAGCTGATTAAAGTCTGAGCGTGATGGCGATGGAAAACGGCGGAGAGGAGGCGTCTAGTTCACCGTCAGCCGCGATGTAGCCACAGGACCCCGTCACGCAAGCCCGGACTTGTGTGGATATTCGCACAAGTCCGCGATCACGCAACTGCCGCAGCGCGGCTTACGGGCAATACAGGTGTAGCGGCCGTGCAGGATCAAGAGATGATGGACGTCTTTCTTGAAGGCGTCGGGTACGTATTTTTCGAGTCCTCGTTCCACCTCGAGCACATTCCTGCCAGGTGCCAGACCGGTGCGGTTGGCGACCCGGAAGATGTGCCGGTCGACGGCGATGACGGATTGGCCAAAGGCCGTGTTGAGAATCACGCTGGCGGTCTTCCGTCCGACGCCGGGGAGGGCTTCCAGCTCTTCGCGCGTCTCGGGTACGCGCCCACCGTGCTTGTCCAGCAGAATGCGCGATAGCGCCAGGATGTGCCTGGCCTTGCTGTTGTAAAACCCGATCGTCTTGATGTATTCCTTCAATCCCTCTTCCCCCAGTGCCAAAATCGCGGCTGGCGTATTCGCCACCGGAAACAGCTTCGCCGTCGCCTTGTTGACGCCTTTGTCCGTCGACTGGGCCGACAGGATGACCGCTACCAGGAGCTCGAAGGGAGTCGCATAATGGAGCTCCGTGGCCGGATTAGGAATCGTGGCGGCCAGGCGCTCGAGGATGAGTTTGCGTTTTGCCTGATTCATGGGGATGCACGTACGACATACTGCTCGATACAGTTGCCGATTCTATATTGTTATTCCGGCCCGAAATACCTGGTATTTCGGGCCATCGCCCAGGCCAGTACCCGCCCGGCATTGGCTCACGCAGCTTGGCGCCGCGCTTTCGGCTCCCTGCCCTTTTATTAATTCGGCCTATTGAAGGGCCGGGTTAATAGTTGGCGGTGAAGCGGAGGCGATGAGCGCTTGAAGCATCCGCTTACATCCGTTGCCTTTATCTGGCAGAATCCGCTTATCCGGCGAAGCCGTGTTCCGCCCGCGGCGGCATATGCCGGAGCTTGAAATTAACTTTGCGGTCGATTGCTATGAGAGAAACACCCCCCATCCGGCTCGGCGTC
Source organism: Methylococcaceae bacterium (assembly GCA_902812445.1). GTDB lineage: Bacteria > Pseudomonadota > Gammaproteobacteria > Methylococcales > Methylococcaceae > CADDZF01. Next base: position 56,427 of record CADDZF010000001.1, read on the forward strand.
AACATAGACCACGTAGCGACGCTCCGTCAGGCGCGGCGGACGAAATACCCGGCGCTGCTGCAGGCCGCGCTGCTGGCAGAACAAGCCGGCGCCGATGCCATCACGGCGCACCTGCGGGAAGACCGCCGGCACATCCAGGATCGCGACATCGAGCTGCTGCGCGAGATGATTCAGACCCGTCTGAACCTCGAAATGGCGGTGACCGGCGAGATGATTTCCATCGCTAGGCGCATCCGCCCCGCGGCGTGTTGCCTGGTTCCGGAAAAGCGGGAGGAATTGACCACCGAAGGCGGACTCAACGTGGTTGCTCAATTCGATAAAATCAGCCGGGCCTCCAACGCACTTAGCGATGCAGACATCGAAGTCTCGCTGTGTATCGATGCCGAGCCGGCACAGGTCGATGCGGCGGCGAAAACGGGCGTACCCTTCATTGAACTGCATACCGGCCACTACGCCGATGCCGAGGATGCGACACAGACGAAACATGAACTGGAGCGCCTGCGCCGGGCGGCGGCGCAGGCGCGTGCCGCGGGGCTCGGCGTCAATGCGGGCCATGGGCTACATTATCACAATGTCGAGGCGGTCTGCCGCATAGCGGAAATTGGTGAATTAAACATCGGTCATTCGATCATCGCCACGGCCCTTTTCACCGGTCTGGAAAAGGCCGTGGCCGACATGAAAGCCATCATGCGGGCGGCGCGATCGCCAATGGATTGACCGGCTATAGCCGTTCTGTCATATTTGATGATCTCAGTTTGCCGGGCTGCGAGCGCCGCCGGGCTGGGATTGTCACTTGAGAGTCTTGCGCATTGACCGAGTGGGAGGCCCGTATGCAGAACGCCCATAACAATAACACCAATGAGAGCGCCCATGATCTCGAGCATCGGCAGTGGTTGACAAGTCATGCGTTGGTCCGCCAGCAAAAGATCAGGACCCGGATCATGCTGAGCTTGCTGCTGTTAAGCTTGTTCCTCATGGTTTTGCTGCTTCCCGCCAAGAACCTGCTCGACATCTACGAGATCAAGCTTGCCATGGGCCCCAACGATGACGACCGGATGCAAGGGTATAACCAGGAGGTAGAGGCTCTGCAGCACAAAATCAGCGGTCTCATCACCGCCTCGATCGAAAGCAAGCTGCAGGTCATCGAGAACCGCATTCAGAGCGGAAAAATCTCTCTCGACGACATCAAGACCATCGAAGAGCTGAAAAACGATTTGAGCGTTCTGGAGGCGTATACGGTGAGGCCTGCGCTAATCAAGAGGACGGAAAAGCCGGCGTCCGCCGCGCGGCCGCGCAAGGCCGTGCACCCGCAAGACGGGCTGCTGGAAGAAGTTGCGCAGCTGAAGAGTCTCTTTTACTTCGCCGTCGCTTGTTTCGGCGTCATTGTCACGGTCATCGGCGGCTACTGGCTACAAGGCAGTTTGGGCTACAAGCGTATCGCGTCCGGCTTTGCAAAGTCACCCGCTTTGCTGGGAAGCAAAGAGCCGCCGAGCGATTAACCCTTCATTGAGCGGTCGACGAGCCTTTAGCGGCACGGCATCGCCCATGCTCGGCCTGGACCCATGTTGTTCTCCAAGCCTTGGCGCAGCGCCGATGATCGCGTCCGGCAAAATGCTCCTTCGGTCACTGGCGCGGCCTTATTCGGACCGCGCGGTTCCATCTTCGAAGCGGACTGAAACGTGAACAGCCCGATTTCCGTCGCTCCGATGATGGGCTGGACCGACCGCCATTGCCGTTACTTTATGCGGCTCATTTCTCGCCATGCCCTGCTGTATACCGAGATGATCACGGCCGGCGCCCTTCTACACGGCGATCGCGATCGTCTCTTGGGCTTTCATCCGCAGGAGAAGCCGCTGGCCATCCAGCTCGGCGGAAGCCATCCAACTGAGCTGGCGCAGTGTGCGGCGATCGCCGAACGCTATGGCTACGATGAAATCAATCTCAACGTCGGCTGCCCGAGTGACCGCGTGCAAAAGGGGCGCTATGGGGCTTGTCTCATGGCCGAGCCCAAGCTTATCGCCTCCTGCGTAGCCGCGATGATGGAAACCGTCTCGCTGCCCGTCACGGTAAAAACCCGGATCGGCATCGATCAGCGAGATCGCTACGAGGATCTGGCGCACTTCGTCGCAACGATTGCCGCCGCCGGCTGCCGCAAGTTAGTCATTCACGCCCGGAAAGCCTGGCTACAGGGACTGTCTCCCAAGGAAAACCGGCAAATCCCGCCGCTCCGCCACGATCTGGTATGGCGGATCAAAAAAGACTTTCCGGCGTTGGAAATCGTCCTCAACGGCGGCATAGGCGATCTCGATGAGGCTGAGCGGCAACTGCACCACGTCGATGGCGTGATGATAGGCCGCGCGGCTTATCATCACCCTTACCTGTTGGCCGCGGTGGACCGCCGTTTCCACGGCGACTCGGGCCCGGTCAAACCGCGAGAACAGATCGTCGATGACATGATTCCTTATATCGAGGAAGCATTAGCCGGCAATGTGCGTCTAAACAGTATCACGCGGCACATGCTGGGTCTGTTCCATGGCGTCTCGGGCGGGCGGCGCTGGCGTCGCTATCTGAGCGAAAAAGCCGGGAAGCCGGGTGTTGCGGCCGACTTGTTGCAACGGGCGATTGATCGGCGGGATGATCGAATGCAGTCAAGCCTTGCGCGACAGGATCAGACGTCTGTGGCCGATTCGGATCGGCTGGGTTAAACCTTATCATTTGAGTATCGAGCCATGCACAGGGAAATGGAAACCTCTTATTCGCAACTGCTTCATGCCATCGGCGAAGACACTTCGCGCGAAGGTTTGGTCGATACGCCCAAACGCGCTGCGGCGGCTTTTCGCTTTCTCAACGGCGGTTACCATCAATCCTTGGAGAGCGTGTTGAACAACGCGGTCTTCGAAGCCGATACGCAGGACATGGTCATCGTCAAGAACGTCGAGCTGTACTCGCTTTGCGAACATCACCTGTTGCCGTTCATCGGCAAATGCCACGTCGGCTACCTGCCGAAAGGCAAAGTGATCGGCCTGTCCAAAGTCGCCCGCATCGTCGAGATGTATGCGCGCCGCCTGCAGATTCAGGAGCGGCTCACCAAACAGATCGCCGATGCCATCCAGACCGCGGTCAGTCCTTCAGGCGTCGCCGTCGTCGTTGAGGCCAAGCACTTGTGCATGATGATGCGCGGCGTGGAGAAGCAAAACTCGGTGATGACGACCTCGTCCATGCTCGGCCTGTTCCGCGACCGCATCAGCACGCGCTCCGAGTTTCTCGACCTGATCAACCGTTGAACGAACTTCCATTGCCTCTGACCGGCGCGCTACCCGCAGGCGAGGGTCCTGGAATCCTGCTGGTTAACCTGGGCACGCCCGAAGCACCGACACCCACCGCCTTACGCCGCTACTTGGGCGAATTTCTATGGGATCCACGCGTCGTCGAAATCCCGCGTCCGATCTGGTGGCTGATCCTGCACCTTTTCGTGTTATCTATCCGCCCGCGCCGGTCGGCCAAAGCGTATCGAAAAATCTGGACCGAGCGCGGCTCGCCTTTGCGTTTTTTGACCCAGGACTTGAGCCGCGCGTTGCAGAATGCCCTCGAAGTTCGCCTGGGTGGCCCTCTAACCGTCGCAACGGCCATGCGCTACGGCCAGCCGTCCATCAGGCAGGGGCTGGAAGCGCTGCGCCAGTCCGGTGTAAAATCCGTTATCGTATTGCCGCTCTACCCGCAATATGCAGCGGCCTCGACCGGTTCAGCGTTTGACGCTGTAGCCGATACGCTGAAAAGCTGGCGGCATATTCCGGAACTCCACTTTATCAGCGATTATCACGCCGATCCCGGCTACACCGGCGCGCTTGCCGAATCCATCCGACACTACTGGTCGGTCAGCGCGAAGGCACACTATCTTTTGTTCTCCTTTCACGGCCTACCGCAACGCTCCAGCTCGCAAGGCGATCCCTACTACGATCAATGCCAGCGCACCGCTCGCTTGCTTGCCGAAGAACTAGGGCTTGCGGACACTCGCTGGAAGCTGGTTTTTCAATCGCGTTTCGGTGCCCAGAAATGGCTGCAACCCTATTGCGTGGAGGTTCTGCAACAACTCCCACGACAGGGAATCCGCGAGGTAGATGTGGTCTGTCCGGGCTTTGCCGTGGATTGTCTGGAAACCCTGGAAGAAATCGCTATGACCAATCGAGACGTGTTCCTGCATGCCGGCGGCTCAGATTACCGCTATATTCCGGCCTTGAATGCAACACCCGCGCACGCCGAGGCGCTGGTCGATGTGATCCTTGCCAGGTTGCGGGGCGTCCGCTAGCCGGCATCCCCTTTGGTGCCAGCTCCTTGCCCTTGCATGCGAAGCGCTGCCTTCAGCCCCAATAAATCAGTTGAAAAAGCTCACGAAACTGTCTGTCCACTTCACCGTCGATCGCGTCCACAATGGTCTTATCGAGCGAGAGGAAACACCAGAGGGATGAATCCATGGCATCCGCGCGAGCGTTCAGGCTGAGAAGGCTTGCCAGCGTGACGATGCCCGCCTCCTGAGCGAACAGGAGGGCATCTTGCGGATGGCCGTGATGCTCGATCGTGATGGCAATCACCTCGGGCAGCCGCCAGCGCTTCGCGAGTTCTGCACCGACTTCATAATGATCAAAGCCCATCGTCCTGACTTCCGCCGACCGCTCGCCCACGCCTTCAGCTTTCATCAGCAACGCGGCCGCGCGTGCCAGCTCCGGAATGCGGTGGTAAATGACCAGTCGCCCCACTTCGTGCAGCAGGCCGCAAATGAATACTGAGTTCAGTCGCTTGCCCAACCGGTGCCGGTCCGTGAGGGCCTTGGCGAACAGTGCGCAGCGCACGCTGACGATCCAGAACTCGCGCATGGACAGGATGCTGTTGGGGAGCGATGAAAACTTGTCCACGACCAACGTCGCCAGGACGAGGTTTCTCAAGTCGCGCTCGCCGAGGATGGTGACGGCGTGGGCGATCGACGTGGTTCTCGAGGGAAACCCATAGAAAGCGCTATTGACGATTTTCAGCAGCCGCGCCGCCAGACCAGGATCGTGTTGGATGATGTGGGCGACGTCTTGCGCCGTCGCGTCAGGGTCTTCGAGCGCCCGATTGATCGCGAGAAATAACTCGGGCGGGGAAGCCAGTTGCACATTGCCGGCGAGAAGCTCGCGGACGCTTATGGCGGGTAGATCAGGATTCATTTATGCTGTCGTGCTTATCGGCTCGAGAGCCATCTTTCCCGGTAATGAGCGGCAGGTTAATATGATGGGTCATCCGTCGTATCGATCCCGCATTTCGCACCCCTTCTCCGCTTCATGACCCGACACCAGCACTTGCGGCAACAGGCCATCATCATCGCAGAATCTGACGAGCGGCAGAGGAATCAGATTGCCGCCATTCTCAGAGAGGCGGGGATCGGCAATCTGATTTTTGCCGAGCATCGCAACGATATCCTCAAGAAGCTGAGAAGCTATCAGTATAGCCTCGAGACGGTCGGACTGATGATTTTGAGTGATGCGTTGCTGGAGCATGAGACGAAGAATTTCTGCGCGTCGATCGCCTCGGTCGAGAGCGGCTTCGGCATACCGGTGATCGTGCTTCAGGATGAGAACGCGTTTGCGGAAATCCAGCAGTTCGTTCCGCTGGACGCCCTGGGTTTCCATATCGTGGCCAAGCCGATCCGCGTGCGCGAATTTTTACCCATCGTCAATCTCTGTCTGCTGCTGAGACACGAACGGCAATTACGCCAGCGGCAGGAAGAACAGCTGATCAATCAATTGTCCGAGCGCAAAGTCATGGAAGCCAGGCTCAAGTATCTGGTCGCCCATGATGAACTGACAGGTCTTGCAAACCGCCGCACCCTCGAAAAGAAATTGCAAGCGGCCATTCATCGCTGCGTCAACTTCGGTCACCCGAGCGCGTTGCTCTATCTCGACCTGGACCACTTCAATCTCATTAATGACATCGAAGGCCATGAGGCGGGCGAGCGCCTGTTGCTTGCCGTGATCAATCTGCTGCATGCCCACCTCGACAACGAACATTTCGCCGCCCGCATCGGTTTTGATGAATTTTGCATCTATCTGGACGGCGCTTCGCGCCAGCACGCCTTGACCATCGCCGAACGCCTGCGCCGCGCGCTGGATGAATTCCGCTTCGTCACGGGCAACGACAGTTATCGCATTTCGGCCAGCATCGGCATCGCTTTGTTGGAGCCTTCCCGGCATATCGATCACGCTAATCAGTTGATCGCCGATGCGCATCAGGCCTGTTATACCGCAAAGAAAAACGGCCGCAACACGGTGTATCTGCACAGCGAGCAGAATATCGAGGTGCATAGGCGACATAAAGACATGGCGTGGCTGCCCCTCATCCGCGAGGCGCTGATCGAAAACCGTTTCTTCCTGGTGTTTCAGCCCGTGGTGCGCCTGGCGGACGGGCTGATCACGCATCATGAGGCGCTGATCAGGATGAAAGGCAAAGACTCTGAGGTAGTCAGACCGGGCGAATTCATCCCGGTGGCCGAAAGAATGGGGCTGATCCACCACATCGATCTGTGGGTCGTGGAGAATGCGATCGATTTTCTCGCCTCCTTGCCCGAGCATTCCGCTGTCAACCTGACGATCAACTTGTCCGCCCACGCCTTTCAGGCGCGCTCGCTGCTGCCGCTGATCCAGCGGAAACTCGAAACGACCGGGATTTCGGCTTCCCGCATCACGTTCGAAATCACCGAAACCGCCATGGTCGGCAATTTCGAGCAGGCGCGCGAAATGATCGCCCGCATCCGAGCGCTGGGCTACCGCTTCGCGCTGGACGACTTCGGTTCCGGTTTCAGCTCGTTCGACTATATTAAAAAGTTTCCCGTCGACTTTCTGAAAATCGACGGTCAGTTCATTCAAAATCTTCTGGATGACGAAACCGATCAAGTGCTGGTGAAGGCAATGATCGATATCGCCCGCAAGTTGGGCAAGCTGACGGTGGCCGAATATGTCGAAAACCCCAAGGTGCTCGATCTGTTGATCCATTTGGGCGTTGATTTCGCCCAGGGCTATCTCCTCGGCAAACCATCCACCGAATTGTTGCCGTTCCAGCGGATTTCCCTCGGCGACCATCGCCGCCTGTCGCCGCCGATATCCGATCCAGCGCCGCGGGATTGACCGCCGAGTCCCGACAGCGGAACAGCGCACCGGCCACAAACCCACTCGATCCTTGGTCTGATCACTCACGATGGCCAGAAAACGGCGCTCAATCCACCGACCAAAACGCAACCGAAGGCATTCGAGCTTCCTCATCGTCAGGCTGAGACGCTTTGCGCTTTGGCTGCTCTTGCCGGCACTCGCGCTGTCACTGGCCTATATGGTCTATCAAGACCACGCCGTGCGCCAGCAATTTGAAGGCAAGCGCTGGTCGCTGCCCGCGCACGTCTATGCCAGTCCGCTCGAGCTATACGCCGGCTACGCCATCGACGCCGACCAGCTCGAAGCGATACTCGAACAACTGAAATATCGCAACGACCCCGCGCTCTCCTCGGGCGCCTCCTATTATCGCCGGGGCAACCAGATCGCGTTGCGAACGCGCGCTTTTCAGTTCGCCGACAAGATCGAGCCGGCGCGCCAAGTCCGGCTCCGGTTTTCCAGCGGAGCGCTGCGCTCCATCGACGATCTGGAAACGTCCGCGGGTCTTGCGATCATGCGCCTGGAGCCCATGCAGATCGGCAGTTTTTATCCCAAACTCAAGGAGGACAGGCTACTCATCAAGCTCGACCAGGCGCCGAAGCTGCTGCTGCAGGGCCTGTTCGCGACTGAGGATCACGATTTCTACCGCCATCACGGACTGTCCGCGAAAGCGATCCTGCGCGCCGTGTGGGCGAATGTCCGCGCCGGAGGCGTGGTCCAGGGCGGCAGCACGCTGACCCAGCAGTTGGTGAAAAATTTCTATCTGAGCGCCGAGCGCAGCTTGTGGCGCAAGCTGAACGAAGCACTCATGGCGCTGCTGTTGGAGATGCATTACTCCAAGGATGAAATCCTCGAAGCCTATTTGAACGAAATTTACCTCGGCCAGGACGGCGCGCGGGCGATTCACGGCTTTGGCCTCGCCAGCAACTATTACTTCAGCCGCTCGCTCCATGAACTGGAACTGCGCCATATCGCACTGCTGGTGGCGCTGGTGCGCGGGCCTTCCTACTACGATCCGCTGACTGCTCCGGAGCGGGCGAAAAAACGCCGCAATCTGGCGCTCGATGCCATGGCCGCGCAAGGTTATATCTCCGTGGAGCAGGCCGATGAGGCCAAGGCTCAGCCGCTGGACGTGGTCGACAATCCGCATCAATCGATCAGCCGCTATCCGGCATTCCTCGACCTGGTCAGACGCCAGTTGCAGCGAGAATACCGCGATGAGGACTTGACGTCAGAAGGTTTGCGCATCTTCACCACGCTGGATATTAATGTGCAGCAGCAGCTCGAAACCGCCATCGCCACAACCCTGAAGACGCTCGATCAGCGCACCCGAAGCGCTCAACTCGAAACCGCCGCCGTTATCACTCGCCGGGCGAACGGCGAAGTGGCGGCGCTGGCGGGCGCACGCGATCCTCTCCAATCCGGGTTCAATCGCGCCCTGGACTCGGTGCGGCACGTCGGCTCCCTGTACAAGCCGGTGGTTTATCTCACCGCTCTGGACGATCCCGGCAGGTTCACCTTGGTGACGCCGGTAGAGGACAAGAGCATCCGCGTCAAGAGCGGAAAGAATCGCACCTGGACGCCGAAGAACTATGACCACCGCGAGCACGGAGTGGTCGCGCTACACACGGCACTGGCGCATTCCTATAACCTGGCGACGGTACGCCTCGGGCTCGAGGTCGGCGTCGCCCATACCGTGAAAACCCTGCGCAAGCTGGGAGTCGAACGCCGGGTCGAGCCGGTCCCCTCGCTGCTATTGGGCACCGGTGCCCTGACACCGCTGGACGTCGCGCAGATGTACCAGACGCTCGCCGACGACGGATTCGTCACACCCTTACGCGCCATTCAATCCGTCGTTTCGAGCGATGGCAAGCCGCTGCAGCGTTATCCCCTGAACGTGCGGCAAACGCTCAACCCGGCCGCCGTCTATCTGGTCAATACCATCCTGCAGGAAGCCGTTCGGGAAGGGACCGGACGATCGGTTTATGCCTATTTACCGGATTCGTTCAACGCCGTAGGCAAAACAGGCACCAGCAACGACTTGCGCGATAGCTGGTTCGCCGGATTCACCGGTGATTATGTGGGCGTCGTCTGGATTGGGCGGGATGACAATCAATCCGCTAGGCTGACCGGCGCCCAGGGCGCCTTGCACCTGTGGGCTCGAACCATGAAAAAGATTAGCCAGGAGCCTTTGATGCTGACGGCTCCGGACGGCATCGAACGGGTCTGGATCGACCGCGCCAACGGCCTCAGAACCAGCGAATCCTGTGCCAGTGCAGCGCAATATCCGTTCATCGCTGGCTCGGCGCCGCAGCAATTCTCACCGTGCGGGGACGCGCTCGATCACGAGGGCGGCTCATGGTTCAAGGAGCTGTTCTGATTGGGCTGGGAAAGCCTTTGCGTATAGTTAAGGCGGCGATCGGCTAGCGCAAGGCCTGGTATGCGCGTAAGCCGAGCGGTTGCAACGGAACCTGCCATCATCGGTAGCATCATTTACCGGGCGAGGGAACCGTTCATCGGCTGACAGGCTGGCTGAAACTGAATTGACGGCAAAGTTCTGTATAATTATTTTTTGGCGGTTTTTTATGGATCGATGCGAGCATGATGAAGACGCGCGGCGTTGGCCTGGTTTTGCTGATCCTTGTGCAGATGAGTTGCGCCATGGTGGCGCCTCCACCTGGGCGATCAGGGCGTGCGGCGGCAACGACTGGAGCCGAGCAGCCGGAACGAGCCACTCCTGGTCCGCTCATCATGGGACCCGAAGAAAGCGAGGAGGCAGCGCAGGCGCTCCCTCCGGAGCTCCCGAGAGCGCAACCGGAGCCGGCTTCGCCGCCAGCGGTGCTGGCTTTGATGCACGAAGCCGAGAACGACCGTAGCGCGGGGCAACTGGATGCCGCGGCCGCGACGCTGGAGCGGGCGATCCGCATCCAGCCGAGCAACCCGAGACTCTGGCAGCAACTCGCCGCGCTGCGTCTCGAACAGCATCAGCCGGGGCTTGCCGAAGACCTGGCAAAAAAATCCAATCTGCTCGCGGCCGGTAATTTTTCCGTGATTGAAGAGAACTGGCTGCTGATCGCCAAGGCGCGGCGGCTGAGGGGCGATGAAAGCGGCGCTGTGGCGGCTGAAACCAAAGCCAGAAGGTTTTAGTGCGGCGATTGGAAGCCGTTTTTGCGCCGGATGGTGCACTAGCCGCAACCATCCCTGGCTTTAATGCGAGAGCTGCTCAGATCGAGATGGCGCTGGCGGTCGAGGAGGCCATCGAACAGGAATGCTCGCTCATCGCCGAAGCCGGAACCGGTATGGGCAAGACGTTCGCGTATCTGGTTCCGGCGATTCTCTCGGGTAAACGAACGGTCATTTCCTCGGCCACAAAGAACCTCCAGGATCAGCTCTTCAGCCAAGACCTGCCGGTCGTCAGGGCCGCGCTGGCGATCCCCTTCAAAGCCGCCTTGTTGAAAGGACGCGCCAATTATCTCTGCCTCTACCGACTGGAAAACACTCTAGGTTTCCTGCCGCACCACGGCCGCACCGAAGCGGCGGCGATCGAGAGCATTCGCCGCTGGGCGGCGCGGACACGAACCGGCGATATCGCCGAAGTGAGCGATGTGCTTGAGATATCGCCATTATGGCCCGCGGTCACTTCGACGGCCGACAATTGTCTGGGGCAGGAATGTCCCCAATATTCCGACTGCTTCCTGGTCAAGGCCAGGCGCAAGGCACAGGAGGCGGACATCTTGGTCATCAACCATCACCTATTGTGCGCTGACTGGAGGCTGAAAAGCGACGGCTTCGGCGAACTGTTGCCCGATGCCCGCATCATCGTCGTCGATGAGGCGCACCAGTTCGCCGAAACCGCGCTGCAGTTTCTCGGCGCATCGCTGAGTTCGCGTCAGCTACAGGGTCTTGCCAACGATATCCGGGCGGAGCAGGCGAAAGATGCTGGCGATATGCCGGAGCTCGGGCAGGCGGCCGAAGCGCTCGCCGCGAAAATTATCAGCCTGCGATCTTTGTTCGCGCGAGTGCCAAAACGCGCTCCCTGGCAGGAGCTGGAACGTAACCCCGCGCTGATGAGCGGACTGCAGGCGCTCGTCAGACAGCTGGCGACGCTGGCCGCGACGCTGAAGCCGGCGGCCGTGCGCGGCAAGGGGCTGGAGTCCTGCTGGAAGCGCTGCGCAGAAAGCGAAGCGCGCCTGCGTCTGCTCCTGGAGGAGACCCAGAGTGAATCCGTACGCTGGGCTGAAACTTACCCGCACAGCTTTAGCCTGCACCGGACGCCGCTCGAGATCGCCCCCGCATTCAAGCAGTTTGCGAGGCAAGCCCGCGCCACTTGGCTGTTTACGTCGGCGACACTGAGCGTCGCCAAGCGCTTCGACCACTTTGCCGCCATGCTGGGGCTGGAAAACGTTGCCACGAAAAGCTGGGACAGCCCCTTCGACTATCAAAGCCAGTGCCTTCTGTACCTTCCGCCCGAGTTGCCGGATCCGGCCTCGAGCGCTTTTGCCGAAGCGGTCGCGTATGCCGCATTGCCGGTTCTAACAGCCAGCCAGGGCCGTGCGTTTTTTCTGTTCACCAGCCATCAGGCGCTGCAGCAGGCGGCTCGCGTGCTGACGCGCGAATCCGACTATCCCCTGTACATCCAAGGCAGCCAGCCGAAACAAGTCTTGCTCGAGCTGTTCAAGCGGGCGGGGAACGGCGTTCTGCTGGGCACGGCGAGTTTCTGGGAAGGCGTCGACGTGCGCGGACCGGCGCTTTCCTGCGTGATCATTGACCGGTTGCCTTTCGCCGCGCCCGGCGATCCGATTCTCGCCGCGCGATTGGAAGCCCTGCGCCGCCAGGGCCGAGACCCGTTTGGAAGCTTTCAATTGCCGGCCGCGGTGATCGCGCTGAAACAGGGGATAGGGCGGCTGCTACGCGACCGCCAGGATCGCGGCGTCGTGATGTTGGGCGATCCGCGCGTGCGGACCAAGGCCTATGGCAAAGTCTTCCTCGACAGCCTGCCGCTGATGCAGCGCACGAGCGCCATTGAAGATGTCGAGCGGTTTTTTGCCGCGGAAGTGGCGGGGACGGTGCGATGAGGATTCTCGCCGTGGAGAGCGCAACGGAAGCCTGCTCCGCCGCGCTGTATATCGATGGCCAGGTGCTAGAGCGTCACACCGTCGCGCCCAGGGAACATAATCAGTTGATTCTGCCGATGCTGGAATCTCTGCTGGCTGAAGCGGGGATCGATTTAGCCCAGCTCGATGCACTTGCTTTCGGGCGCGGGCCGGGCTCGTTTACCGGCGTGCGTATCGCAGCGGGCGTGACCCAAGGCATCGCCCTGGGCACCGGATTGCCGGTCGCGCCGGTCTCCACGCTGGCTGCCCTCGCCCTGGAAGCGCTCATGGAGGTGGCCGACGAGTATGTCTTTGCCGGTCTGGACGCCCGTATGAGCGAAGTGTACTGGGGCGTATTCCGGCGCACGTCCGCTGCCATGCCCGAATTGATCGGCGAGGAAGTCGTCGCGCCGGCCGATCGGGTCCCGTTTCCACCGGCGGCCAATGGCGCCGGCATCGGCAGCGCTTGGGGCACCTACCGCGAAGTGTTGCAGCAGCGTCTGTCCGGGCGTTTGAGCAGGATTTTAACCGACCGTTTCCCCAGAGCTTCCATGATCGCCCGGCTCGGCGCGGAAAGCTTCCGACTCGGCCTGGTGGTATCCCCCGACCAGGCGTTGCCGGTTTATTTGCGCGACAACGTGGCAAAAAAGCCGGATGCTGCGTTCTAGCCGAACCGATCCACGATGTTGACCTGGAGAGCGGAGCGAAGCCCGTGATGGATATTGTCCTCCAAGAACTCACGGCCGGTTTGCCGGATGCGGACCGGCTGATCCGGGTGACATTGCGCCTCCTCACCGCCCTGCTGCTCGGCGCGGTGATCGGTTCACAGCGCGAGCGCGCCGGCAAACCGGCGGGCCTTAGAACCCACATGCTGGTCGCCATGGGTTCTGCCCTGTTTGTGCTGATTCCCGCCGAATTCGGCATATCGGAGGAGGGTTTAACTCGCGTGTTGCAAGGGCTGGCTAGCGGAATCGGCTTCATCGGCGGCGGTGCGATCCTCAAACTGACCGACGAGCACCAGGTCAAAGGGTTGACCACGGCCGCCGGCATCTGGCTGACCGCGGCGGTCGGGGCGGCCGCCGGCCTGGGTCGCCTGGGCTTGGCAATTCTCAGCATGGCCCTGGCGTGGATCACCCTTGCACTGCTCGGCCAAATCGAATGCCGCATCGAGACATTCCGCAGAGCGCGGCGTAACGAGGCGGACGAATGACAGGCCTTCGGGTGCGGGACGATCAAGAACGTCGCGGCTGCCGGCAGAAAATTGCCTGACGCCAGAATGTCTGTAGTAAACTGGCGCTAAATGGCGCAGTATTTTCGAATTCACCCGCAAAATCCTCAATTACGGCTCATTCGTCGGGCGGTCGATATCATCCGTGAAGGGCGGGTGATCGTTTATCCGACCGATTCGTCCTATGCCTTGGGTTGCCAATTGGATGACAAGCACGCGATGGAGCGCATCCGCTGGATCCGGCAACTGGAGGACACGCACAATTTCACGCTGGTCTGCAAAGATCTGTCGCAGGTCTCGAGTTTCGCCAAGATCGATAATGAAGCCTATCGCTTGATCAGGTCGTTAACGCCGGGACCGTTCACCTTTATCCTCAAGGCGACAGGAGAGGTGCCGCGCAGGCTGCAGCACCCGAAGCGCAAGACCATCGGCATCCGCTTGCCGGAAAACCCGATCGCCAAAGCGTTGTTGACCGAACTCGATCAACCGTTGTTGAGTTCGACCCTGATCTTGCCCGGCGATGAGGAAGCGCTGGCCGATCCGGATGAAATCCGCGAACGCGTGGGAAAAGAGGTCGATCTGATCATTAGTGCGGACCACGTCGGCTATGCGCCGACGACCATCATTTTAATGACGGAAGCGATGCCGCAAGTAATCCGCCAGGGAAAAGGTGTCGCCAGCGTGCTCACCAGAGAGGCGATGTAAAGACGTCCCAACCGCGGGTGCCGAAAGATGGGCGCCGGGCAGCCCTCTCAGGGCTTTACGTAGCGGTTCGAGGACGGCTGCAGCCGCCCGATCAATAGCGAGAAAGAACATTCGATGGAAGAACTGACACTGATACAGCGCATCGCCATCTGGGTTTTACCGGTACTCTTCGCCATTACCTTGCATGAAGTGGCTCATGGCTGGGTAGCCAATCTGCTGGGCGATAGCACGGCGAAGCAACTGGGGCGCCTTTCGCTCAACCCCATTAAACACGTCGATCCCATTGGCACCGTGCTGGTTCCGGGGTTGCTGCTGCTCTTGGGCGGTTTCATTTTCGGCTGGGCCAAGCCCGTTCCGGTCGACTGGAAGAAGCTGCGACGTCCGCAGCGAGATATGGCTATCGTCGCCATTGCCGGACCGAGCGCCAATTTAGTGATGGCGATCGGCTGGACCTTACTGGCCAAGTTCGCGGTGATGCTCAATATCGACTTTATCTCGCGTCCTCTGGTCTATATGAGCGGCGCCGGCATCGTGATCAATATCGTGCTGATGATGCTGAATTTGCTGCCCATCCCGCCGCTGGATGGCGGCCGCGTCGTCACCGGTCTGTTGCCCATTCGGCTGGGCGAGCAATTCGGTAAGCTCGAGCCTTACGGATTTTTCATCCTGCTGGCGCTGATCGCGACCGGCCTGTTGTCCCATATCCTAGGCTATCCGGTCAGCCTGATGCAGAGAACGCTGTTCGCTATGGCGGGGCTTTGAGGCGGGCGATGCGTTGCGGCAGCACCGGTCACCTACGGTCATGAATGGGCAGATCGCCCCTGCGCAGGCGCGCATCGCTCGGGTTAAGGGAGCGCCCTTCACCGACTTGCCCGAGGATCTCTACATTCCGCCGGATGCCCTGGAAGTCTTTCTCGATGCTTTCGAAGGTCCTCTGGATTTACTGCTCTATCTGATCAGGCGGCAAAATCTGGACATTTTCGACATCCCGGTCGCCGCCATCACCCGCCAGTACATCAGTTATATCGAGACGATGAACGTACTGCGTATGGAACTGGCGGCGGAATATCTAGTGATGGCGGCCATCTTGGCAGAGATCAAATCGCGCCTGCTGCTGCCGAAACCGCAAAGTCCAGCCGAGGAGGAAGAAGATCCGCGCGCCGCCCTGATCAACCAGCTACGCCTCTACGAGCGGTTCAAGACCGCGGCCGAAAACCTGGATGCCTTGCCGCGCTTTGAACGCGACGTTTTCGGAACGTTCGTCGATGCCAGCGCGATAAGCGTACCCAGGAATTATCCGGAAATCGATCTGAAGGAAGTGGTGATTGCGTTTCAGGACGTCTTGCGCCGGGCCGAGCAAATGGGTCATCATCGTGTCCGGCGCGAGCCGCTATCGGTACGCGAACGCATGTCGAGCATTCTTGAGCGATTGAGGTCGAGCGACAGCCTGGCTTTTCCCGAGCTGTTTTGCCGGCGCGAAGGCAGACAGGGCGCGGTCGTATCCTTGCTGGCGATCCTCGAACTATGCAAGGAGCGGCTAATCGAGCTGGCCCAGAACGAGCCCCTGGCCGAACTTCAGATCAGGATTCGGAGGAATTAGCCCGATCACTAAGGTGGACTGGAAGAGAATCATCGAAGCGGCTCTATTTGCCGCCGACAAGCCACTTCACGTCGAGGACATCGAAGGCATCTTCGCCGCCGAAGGTCTGCATGTGGCCACCATCCGGACAGCGCTGTCCGAAATCGCCGCCGACTATCAGGACCGGCCCATCGAGCTGAAGGAAGTCGCCAGTGGCTACCGTTTTCAGGTGCGGGACGCATACTCTCCTTGGATAGCGCGCCTTTTCCAGGAACGGCCGGCGAGATATTCGAGGGCCTTGCTGGAAACTCTGGCGATCATCGCCTACCAGCAGCCGGTCACGCGCGGCGATATCGAGGCGATTCGCGGCGTTAGCGTCAGCTCGCTCATCGTGCGCAGCCTCATGGAGCGCGAGTGGGTTGCAATCGTCGGTCACAGGGAAGTTCCCGGCCGGCCCGCCCTGTATGCAACGACGCGCGAATTTTTGGATTATTTCAATCTCAAAAGCATCAGTGATTTGCCCCCCTTACCCGCTTTCGCCGGACCTGAAGCGGACAACCGGGCTTCTCCAGAAGCCGCTGAAGGCGGCTTATGGCTGGAATCAACCGATATCGCGGGCGCGGAAAATGGCTAGCTCGCCTGGTCGATCGAACCGTACGGTCACCGATGATAGCGAGCGCATCCAGAAAGTCCTCGCCCGCGCGGGCCTTGGCTCGCGACGCGAGATCGAGGAGTGGATCAGCCGTGGCAAAATTCGCATTAACGGCGCCGTCGCAAAACTGGGCGACCGCTATCACGAGGGCGATCAGCTAACGCTCGATGGGAGATACCTGAATCTCTCCAAACGGCTCCAGCAGCCGACGCGGGTGCTCGCGTATCACAAACCGGCCGGCGAACTGGTGACCCGGCGCGATCCCGAGGGCCGGCCCGTCGTCTTCACCCAGTTGCCGAAATTGCAGCAGGGCCGCTGGATTGCCGTGGGGCGCCTCGACCTCAATACGCAGGGCCTGTTGCTGGTGACCAATAACGGCGAACTGGCGAACCGTCTGATGCACCCGTCACGGCAGATAGAGCGGAAATACGCCGTGCGCGTGCTCGGGCCGATCGGTGAGGAAACTTTGTCGCGGCTGGCGCAAGGCATCGAGCTGGACGATGGGTTCGCCCGCTTCGAAAGCCTCCAGGCGGCCGGCGGTGAAGGTGCCAACAAATGGTTTCACGTAACGCTGAGAGAAGGGCGTAACCGGATCGTCCGCCGACTATGGGAATCTCAGGGGGTCACCGTCAGCCGGCTCATTCGCATCAAATTCGGCGATGTTGCGCTGCCGCCTCGTCTCAAAGCGAGAACGTTTTACGAGCTAAAAGCGAATGAACTGGCTGATCTGATGCAATCGGTCAGTCTCGCGCCGGAGCCCGCAGAAGTCATCCACCGCGAGAAAAGCCGCACGCCCTTGAAGCCACGCTTGCACCGACCGAAATCCTGACGCCAGTCAAGGAGCTTGATTCATTCTGCGAGGTCGGCCACAACCCGGTTGCGCCCCTGCCGTTTCGCCCGGTACATCGCTTCGTCGGCCCGCCGCAGCAGGTTCTCCCGGGTTTCATCGGCCTTCAGGCTGGCAACGCCCAAGCTGGCGGTGAGCGTCCATGCTTTGTCGGCGAAAGTAGTGCCCAGATGGGCGATCGCGCTACGGATTCTTTCCGCCAGCCGGACCGCTCCCTGGCCCGTCGTGTTGCTCATCAACACGACGAATTCCTCACCGCCGTAGCGAAACACCATATCGCTGGCGCGCGCCGTTCTCTTCATGCACTCTGCGATCGCACGCAGCACTTCATCGCCGGTGGCGTGGCCCAAAGCATCGTTGATCGACTTGAAATGGTCGGCGTCCAGGAAAATGACTGCCAGCGGCGTCCCATGGCGGCGCGCCAGTTGCCATTCCCTTTGGAGGCTCACCCCCAGCGCGTTTCTGTTGTGCACTCCGGTCAGAGGATCCGTGTGCGCAGCGCGCAGCGCCTGCAGATAGAGCAGCGCATTGCGCAAGGGATAAATCAGCAGGGCCAGCACGTCTTCCAGCTCAGCCAGCTCATCGGCACTGAAACGCGTACGCCGCATCAGCTTGAGCTCGCCCAGCGGCTCTTGCGCGGTCGCGAGCTGGTAGCTGCAGCTGTGGTTCGCCCGGTAGCCGTCCGTGATTTCAAGATCGAGGCGCTCGTTTTTAAAACAATAACCGTCGTGCGGGAGACTCGCCTGCAGCCGATCGCAGAATAATCTGATCAGCTCCTCCGCCTCCAGGGTCGTTTGCAGGATATCGATGATCGTGCGATGGCGCTCGGTGCGTGGCGAACGCCTGGTTGGTAATCTGTCGCCATGGACCATTGCCAGGTTAAGGGTTTTTCGTTTCATGTCCCTCCCACAACTCGCATCGCGATGGTTGCAATGAATCGGTTTGTAGCGCCTAGCAATCTCTATGCTAGACAGAACAGCGAAGGAAATCAATCCACCCGACGGCCCTGTCGAATCGCTATGTGGCGATGAAGCGGCGCCTCACCTCCAACTTCCTGTCGCCTCCTTGCAAAGTTTGCAGAGACGCGCTTTCTTCCGCCGGTACGTCCTAACGCCACGGCCAATGAAAGTCGATATCCAGCAGCCTGTCAGATCATATTGAGCTGTAACTTGGCGGCCTCGGACATCATCTCGCGCGACCAGGGCGGATCGAAAACGAGCTCGATGGCGACTCTGCGGACGCCGGGCAGCCGCTTGATGGTCACTTCCATGTCGTTTTGCAGCACCGGCCCCATGCCGCAGCCCGGCGCCGTGAGCGTCATGGCGATCTCGACGTCGTTCTGACCTTCTGCTACGGGAATCACTCGCAAGTCATAGACCAGCCCCAGGTCCACGATATTGACCGGGATCTCGGGATCATAGATCGTTTTCATCACTTCCCAGACGTTTTTTTCCACCGCTTCGGCGTCGGCGCTCATGATCACACCGCTCAGGCTCGCGGGTTCCTTCCCCAGCGCGTCGGCGTCCGCTGCATCGATGCGCGCCATAGAGCCGCTTTCGGTCACGACGGTGAAGTTACCGCCGAGCGACTGATAGAGTACGACGATTTCGCCTTTCGCCAAACTGATCGGTGTCCCGTCCGGGATCTGCACGGCATTGACGTCCCGTCGCAAGACGATGCTTTCACTCGCATACATGGCGTTTACCTAGACATTAAATGACCGCAAACACTATACCATACTGAAATCCTAGGATAGCGTTCCGCCGTCGAGCCAGGTGAGCAGGTCCTTCGGCTCTGTCAGCAGCGCGCTAGCGCCCCATTCCTGAGGTTTGTCGTCAGCGCCCAAATAGCCGTAAAGCGCCACCAGCGTACTCATGCCGGCGCGCCGGCCGGCCTCGACGTCGCGCTGCGCATCGCCGATGTAAACGCAGTTTCGCGGCTCGCTGCCAAGACGCCTGCAGGCTTCGAGCACGGGTTGCGGATGGGGCTTGCGGTATTGCGTCGTGTCCCCGCTGATGATGCAGCCGGTCCGGTGATATAAACCCAGCGCCCGCAGTAACGGATCCGTCAGCCAGCCCAGTTTATTGGTGACGATACCCCAGCCGAGCTTGCGCCGCTCGATCTCGCCGATCACGGCTTCCATGCCGTCGAAAAAACGCGTCTGATCGGAGATGTGCTGACGGTAGATCGCCAGCATGCGCTGCAACAGCCGCGCGTACTCAAGCTGATCCTGTCGCTCGCCGAAGGCGAGCCGGATCATGGCGGCGGCGCCGCCCGAGATGCGCGGCTTGAGGCTGTCAATCGACAGGGGACGCAAGCCTTCTTCCCGAACCACCGCGTTCAGCGCAAATGCGAGATCGGGGGCGGTGTCCAGTAGCGTTCCATCCAGATCGAAAAGGATGCTGTGCCAAGATGTCGGCACTGGCATCGGGCTAGTCCTCGGTGCGCCGGAAAGCCGCCAGATAATTGACATCGACATTCCGGCTAAGCTTGAAAGCACCCCCCAGCGGCTGGTACTCGATCCCTGCGATGGCGATCTGCTCGAGACTCGCTCCGCGCGCCCAGCGATTGAGCTCGGACGGGCGGATAAAGCCGGCGTAATGATGAGTGCCGGGCGGAATCAGTCGCAGCAGGTATTCGGCGCCGACGATGGCCAAGAGGTACGATTTCAGATTACGGTTCAGGGTAGAGAAGAATAGGTGACCGTTCGGCTTGACCAGGCGGGCGGCGGCCGCGACCACCGAAGCGGGATTCGGTACGTGCTCGAGCATCTCCATGCAGGTCACGAGATCGAAGCTTTCAGCCTCGCGTTCGGCCAGCCGTTCGGCGCTGACGTTTTGGTACCCGACGTGGATACCCGACTCGAGACCGTGCAACTCAGCGATCTCCAAAAGCTCATCACTCAAGTCTATACCGGTCACCTCGGCGCCTTGCCGCGCCAAACCCTCGCTCAAGATGCCACCGCCACAGCCGATATCGAGCACCTTGCGGCCGCTCAGCTCGGCGTGTTCGCGAATGAACTGGATGCGCAAAGGGTTGACGGCGTGGAGAGTTTTAAAATCGCCATCCGGATCCCACCAGTGCCCCGCCCGGGCGGCGAATTTTTCGATTTCGCGGGGATCTACGTTGTTTGTCACGGTCATGTGCGTCGTTTCGGCTGCTCACATCGCCTTTTATTCAGGATGGCAGTGGTTTTCATCGTAAAGCCCCCTCATCCGGCGAACCCTACATTCGTTCGGACAATCGCCCGGTACGTTCGATGCCCCGCACCAGGCGATACGTGAACCACAATGCCAGCGCATAACCCACGGCGGCCACCAGCGGTATGGCGCCCAGGTGCGGACCGCTGCCCTGCAGCATAACGATGGAGGCGGCGATGTAAAGACCCATGGTCACCAGCGCCATGGCGACGCGGTTACTACTGCGATCGATGTGCTTCTCGAAGTTTTCGATGCCGCTGTGGTAGACCCGCAGCACTACCCCGTCCCGACGCAGCTTGTGAATCAGCGTGCCGAGATCCGCCGGCAAGTCCTGGACCGACAACGCCGTCTCGTATTTCAGACGCGTCGCATCAGCCTTCTGGATCGCCTTACGCAGGGTTTCGCCCATGATCGTATCGGCTTTGAGGGCTAATCCGTTGAGGAAATTGAAATCCGGGTCCAGGCTGCGCAAGGTGTTTTCCACCAGGAACATGGTGCGCATCCACAACAGCAGATTATGCGGGATTCGAATATTTTCACTCTGCGTCATGCGGGCGATGTACAAAAACGCTTCGGCGATCGACAGCTCCTTGAGCGGCAGATTGGCGTAGGCGTGGATGATTTCTTCCAGGGCGAAGCGGAAGTCGGTATGGTCGAAGTCGTTGCCGAGCCGGAACAAATCCACATAAGCGTCCATCAACCAGTCGGTATCCTGATGGATAAAAGCTTGTATGAAGCCGGCGAGGCTCTTGCGCGTGCCGTTGTCGAGAAAGCCCACCAGCCCGAAATCCAAAAAGCCGATGCGACCGTCGTTCAGCACCATGACGTTGCCGGGGTGCGGGTCGGCGTGAAACAGACCCATGACGAAGAACTGATAGAGATAGCTCTCCATGAAGATCTGGCCCAGCAGCGGGCCTTTCTCCTGCACCGAAGGATCGTCCACCCGCCGCCCGCTGGCCATGGCCTGAACCAGCACCGATTCGCTGTAAAGCCCTTTGATGAGAGGCGGAACGTAGACGCTATCGGAATCCCGGAAGGCTTCCATGAAACGCCTGATATTGCGAGCCTCCTGGCGGAAATCAGTCTCCTTCAGGAGGTTTGCCCACGTCTCGCGGATCACCGCCAGCGGTTGATAGCGCCACATGAAAGGTAGAAAAAACAGCGCCAAGCGCGCCACCCGGTTCGCCAGTCGCATATCCCGGTCGATCTGACCCTGAATATCCGGGCGCCGCACCTTGACCACCACCCAACGGCCGTCGTGCAGGCGCGCCCTGTGCACTTGAGCGATGGAAGCGGCCGCCAGCGGTTCACGATCGAACTCTGCGAACAACTCGCCGATCGGCCGACCCAGGGATCGCTCGATTTCGCGCATGGCGATGGCCGCATCGAAAGGCGCCACACGGTCCTGCAGGCTTTGCAGGGCGGCGATATACTCGTCCGGCAGCAGGTCCTGACGCATGCTGAAACCCTGTCCCAGCTTCACGAAGGTTGGCCCCAGTTTTTCGAGCGTCAGCGAAAGCCGCTGCGCGGGCGTCTGCGTTGCCCTGCGAAGGCGCAGAGCAACCAGCAGACGCCAGATGATGAATGCGGCGAGCACCAGACTCACTTGCACCAGGCGGCCGAGCAAGCTGAACAGGTGACTTCCGGTTTTCTGCACAGGGATCACGAGCCTGCCAAGTTTTTGGGCGGCGCCAGTTTATTTTGCCAGTGCGCCGCCCGTTGCCGGATATCGGCCAGATCGAGCGCAGTCAGTTGTCTGGCTTTCAGCAGCGGGCGCCCGGCGACCCAGACGTCGCTCACCTGTTCCCGGTCCGCTGCGTAGACGATCTGCGACACCGGATTGTACAAGGGCTGTGTCTCGATGGCGTCCAGCCGGATGGCCGTCATGTCGGCCGACTTGCCGACTTCCAGCGAGCCGATCTCCGCTTCCAGCCCGAGCGCCCGCGCGCCGTTCAGCGTCGCCATGCGCAACGCCACGGTGGCGGGAACCGCATCGGCGCGTTGCGACACACCTTTCGCCAGCAGGGCGGCCGTTCGCATCTCGCTCAAGATATTGAGATCGTTATTGCTGGCCGCGCCGTCCGTGCCCAAGCCCACATTGACGCCGGCGGCGAGCAGTTTCGCCAGTGGGCAGAAGCCGCTGGCGAGCTTCAGGTTGGATTCCGGGCAGTGCACGATGTGACCGCCGGATTCGGCGAATGCCTGAATCTCGCCGTCGTTCACCTGGGTCATGTGCACCGCGATCAGCGAGGGCCCGGTAAGCTCGAGTTGCTGCAATAGCTTGAGCGGGCGCATGCCGTATCGTTGCAGGCATTGCTCGATCTCGCCCTGGGTTTCGTACAGGTGAGTGTGCACCGGCCGGTCCAGCTCCTCAGCCAGGATGCGCATTTTCTTCAGCGTATCGATGGATACCGTATACGGCGCGTGAGGCGCGAACACGGTCGATAACAACGGCTCGTGGCGCAGCTCATCGCACAGGGCCAGGCCCTTGGTCAGATATTCGTCGGCCGAGCCGGCCCAGGCGCTGGGAAAATCGATCAGGATCAGGCCGATACTCGCTCGCATGCCGCACTTGCTGACCTGCTGGGCTGTGATTTCGGGAAAGAAGTACATGTCGTTGAAGCAGGTGATGCCGCTGCGCAGCATTTCGGCGATGGCGAGATCGGTGCCGTCGCGCACGAACGATTCGCTAACCCACTGCCGTTCCAGCGGCCAGATATGGTTGCCAAGCCATTCCATCAGCGGCAGATCATCAGCGATGCCGCGCAGCAAGCTCATCGCAGCGTGGGTATGCGCATTGACGAAACCGGGTATCAAGGCATGCTGGGGCAAGTGTTCGACGGTAACGGCCTGATAGTTGGCGAGCGCTTCTGTCTGCGGCAGAATGTCGATAATCTTACCGCCGGAGACGGCGACGGCGTGGTGTTCGAATATCGCTCCATCCGGTACAACCGGTATAATCCAGCGCGCGCAGATGAGGGAATCGATTGGCATAAGCATCCGGTCGACAATGAGTTTCGCCAACTTTAGCATGCCGGTGTTTTACTTTGCAGCGTTTTGGCGGCAGCGCTGAAAATGTGGCGGCGTGCTGTGCCATTGGCGCTCGCCCGCATCGAGCGATCGGCAGATTCAGCAGACGGAGAAAATGAGCTCACACGAGAGGAACGGCATGCCGATGACAAGCTCTGGCAACGATTCGGTCCGCGCGCTGGAATGGTCAGAGGCGGGACTGCGCTTGCTCGATCAGCGCAAGCTGCCGGGCCGCATCGAATACGAAACGCTTACCACCAGCGCGGGCGTTGCCGATGCCATTGCGGCCATGCGCGTCCGTGGTGCACCGGCGATCGGCATTGCAGCGGCCTATGGCGTCGCGCTGGCGGCGCGAGAACGCTATGCGGAAGACTCCGAGCAGTGGAAGCAGCGCATCGAAGCCGATTTGCGCCGACTGGCCGCGGCCCGGCCTACGGCGGTCAATTTGTTCTGGGCACTGGAGAGGATGCGGGCGGAAATGAGTAGACTGGACGGTGATCCTTTTTTGCCCTTGCTCGCGGCGGCGAAACGTCTTCACGATGAGGACATCGCCGCGAATCGGACCCTGGGCGAGCTCGGCGCGGCTTTGCTGAACGATGCGGCGGGCGTGCTGACCCACTGCAATACTGGATCGCTTGCCACCGGCGGTTACGGCACCGCGCTGGGCGTGATTCGCAGCGCCCATAAACGCGGTGCGCGCAGAATTTTTGCGACGGAGACTCGCCCCTGGCTGCAGGGCGCCCGTCTGACCGTCTGGGAGCTGGCGCAGGACCGTATCCCGGCGACGCTCATCGCCGATGCCGCCGCCGCTTATCTGATGCGAAGAGGTCGCGTGCAGTGGGTGATCGTGGGCGCTGACCGGATTGCCGCCAACGGCGATACTGCCAATAAAATCGGCACCTATTCACTCGCCGTGCTTGCCCGTCATCATGGCGTGCGCTTCATGGTCGCCGCGCCGACCTCGACCATCGACTGGCAAACGCGGCGCGGGGACGACATCGAAATCGAAAGCCGCGCACAAAGCGAGTTGCTGAACGATTACTTCCTGCGCGATGATAGCGTGATCGATGCCTGGAATCCGGTGTTCGATGTCACGCCCGCCGAACTGATCGACGCGATCGTGACCGAGAAGGGCGTGGTATTGAAGCCGGACGCGATGCGTCTGCGCCAACTTTGGGGAAGCGGGGGCGTGTGACGATGAGGGACGTCTCCGGGTCATGGCATCGAAAGGAGCTGCCAGCGAAATGGTCAGATCAAGGGCGATATGCTAGGGTATTTCATCGTCGCTCACCCGGCGCGTGATCATGATGAATAGGGCTGTTGCTGCCGGCGTTCGCTTTCCGCGCTCTGACGGCATGCGCGGGCTGCTTTTCCTTGGCAGCGGCTCGGGTTCACGGCCGGAACGGATGCAATCGGTGAACGGCGACGAGAGCTACAGGCGCCAATGAGCCAGCTTTTCGCCACCGCCATCGGCGGCTCCATCGGCGCGCTGATGCGCTTTTGGGTCGCGACGTCGATTTATGCCTGGCTCGGCCGCGGATTTCCGTACGGCACGTTGTTCGTCAACGTGTCGGGCTCATTTCTGATGGGCCTGCTGACCGAATTGATGCTGCAGCGGTTTGCCTTATCGGTCGAATACCGAGCCGCCATCCTGATCGGGTTTCTGGGCGCGTATACCACGTTTTCGACGTTTGCCATCGAAACGCTCTATCTGATCGAGGAGGGCAGCTTCTCGAAGGCAGGCCTGAACGTCGTTCTCAGCGTGATGCTGTGCCTTACGGCGGTGTGGAGCGGGCTGATCATCGGGAGGCAGCTTTTCGCCAACGACCTCTATCCCTGGCTTGGACACGGGTTTCCTTACGTCCGTCTGGCAAGCTGCTTGGTCGTCGCTTTTTTGCTGGGCGTCCTGGCCGAGACGGTTTTCCGCAGGATGCACCTAACACTGGAAAACCGCGCCATGATTTTAGTGACCCTGATGGGTATGATGACGGTCGCATCGACACTGCATCTGTTTACCGGTCTTGCCGAATCGAAGACGGATTTTCAGGGGCTGATCGGCATTTTCGCCATCACTGCGCTCGGGAGCGCGGCGGCGGTCTGGGCGGGATTACAGGCGGGGAGACAGCTATGACGCAGCAGCGGGTGACGATCGCACGGATTTATATTCGGGAAGGCGAGCACCTTCTCAACAGAGTCCTGAATTTTCTGCGGAAAGAGGAGAACGTCGCCGGTGTCACCGTGCTGCGGGGCATCGCAGGTTATAGCGACGCCGGAGAATGGCATACCGCCTCGCTGATCGATCTGGCGCTCGACTTGCCGCTGGTGATCGAATTCTTCGACGAGCCGGAACGCATCGAAATGGTCATCGACCGGCTGCAGCAAAGGCTGCCGGTCGCCCACGTGATCAGCTGGCCGGCGACTCGGCATACGTCTAAACCGTAACCCGCCTGAGGCGCAAATCTCGCCATGCTGGATCCGCAGCTGTTCCGAACGCAACTCGACCGTATCGAAGGGCAGCTCGCGCGCCGTGGCTTCAAGCTCGCTAGCGCGCTGTTCCGCGAACTGGAAACCCGGCGCAAGACAATTCAGGTGCGCACCCAATCGTTGCAGAGCGAGCGCAATGCGCGTTCCAAGGCCATCGGTCAGGCCAAGGCAAAAGGCGAGGATATCCAGCCTCTGCTCGATCAGGTGCAGTCCTTGGGCGATGAGCTAAAGGCGAACGAGCAGGAACTGGAACAGATCCAGATCCGACTGGATGCATTTTTGCTCGATGTGCCCAATCTTCTCGATGAAGACGTGCCGGAGGGCCGGAGCGCCGCGGATAATGTCGAGATCCAGCGCTGGGGCGAGCCGCCGGCATTTGCTTTCCCGCCGATGGACCACGTCGATCTCGGCGCCCGGCTGGGCGCTATGGATTTTGAGGCCGCGGCCAAGTTGACCGGCTCGCGTTTCGTGACGCTCAAGGGGCACCTGGCGCGCCTACAGCGTGCGCTGATTCAGTTCATGCTGGACCTGCACAGCCGACGGCATGGCTATACCGAAGTGTACGTGCCGTTCATGGTTAATGCCGAGAGCCTGCGCGGCACGGGCCAGCTGCCCAAGTTCGCGGACGATCTGTTCAAAATCATCCATGAGCCATCGTTTTACCTGATCCCCACCGCGGAAGTGCCGGTCACCAACCTGATTAGGGGCGAGATCCTCGAGGCGACTTCGCTGCCGCTCAAATTCGTCTGCCACACGCCTTGTTTTCGGAGCGAAGCCGGCGCCTACGGCAAGGATACGCGCGGCATGATCCGCCAGCACCAGTTCGAGAAAGTGGAGCTGGTGCAGATCGTCCGCCCGGAAGACTCGAAAGCGGCGCACGAAGAGCTCACCAGTCACGCCGAAAGCGTCCTGAAAGCGCTGCAGCTGCCGTTCCGCCGTATCCTTTTGTGTGCCGGCGACACCGGTTTCGCTGCCGCCAAGACCTACGATCTTGAAGTCTGGCTGCCTGGGCAAGGCGCCTATCGCGAAATTTCTTCCTGCAGCAATTTTCACGATTTCCAGGCGCGCCGCCTGCAGGCCCGCTGGCGCAATCCCGAAACCGGCAAGCCCGAACTGGTGCACACCTTGAATGGCTCGGGCCTGGCCGTGGGCCGCACTCTGATCGCGGTGATGGAGAATTATCAGGATGAAAATGGAAAGGTCAGGGTGCCAGAACCCTTGGTGCCTTACCTGGACGGTGCAAGCTGGATCGAGTGAACAGCTGCTGGCTTTGCCGAGCGGATACATACTCCCGCTAACTCGGCTGCGCGGTCGGCAGGATGTTTCATACGCCATCGAGAGGTTTTCCTGCCGCGAGATCGGACAACTCCGATCAGATGATATGTAAACTCTACCGGCTGACCTGGCGCCAGGCCGGCCAAACAGCCTGCGGGCACTTTTCGCTAACCTTTCTCAACGGTAAAATTGACCGGACCAATAGTAATTATTACCGGAACCGCGTCAGTGGCGTATGATCCCGTTCTCGACGGCGTCGTGTGTGCGCCTATCTAGCGCTGAGCCACTTGCGGGCATGGACATTGCTCATCTTGGAAAGCTTTAGGCTCAAGTTGCGCGGCGACGCCGTGCCGGAGCTTCGAGCCGAAAGGTGCTGCAGGGGCTGATAAAGCCGGCTGCCATAGGCTGGGTAACGATGAAATGGGGAGGAGGTAACATGAAAAACAAAACCGAAATCCTGCGTAATCCTTTACGCCCTTTGATTGTCATATTTCCATTCGGTTTGCTGGCGCAGTCAGGCGTTTTCGGGCTGATCTACCACTTTTCGGGCCATGCCACAATGGCCTGGATAGCTTACTGGATGATGGCCGCCGGCATCGTCGGCGGTTTTCTGGTAGCGCTGTCCGGCTTGAAGGACTGGCCCATAATCGTGGTGCGCGCACGTCCCCGCTGCATGGGAGTCGTGTATGGTCTCGGCAATATCCTGGTGTTGCTGTTCTTTATCGGTAGTTGCCTACGCCAGCGCGAAGCGCCCGACATGCCGGATGCGCTTGCCTATCTGCTGGCCTTCATCGGTATGGGACTTGCCTTGATGACGGCTGGGCTGGGCGGGGCGTTGATCGATCGGCTCGGTGGCGGCCGGCACGCAGACAAGAATGCGCCGGTCGGCAACGTCGTTGCGCTGAACTCGCTATCCCACCGGCAAGCGAACTGGACTTCGCGAAGACTCTCCTAGCGCTAACCCCCCAAACAGGGTATCCCATGAATGCAGCCTACCCCCGCCCGCAGCTCAAGCGTGAAAGCTGGCTGTCGCTGAATGGTCCATGGCGTTTTGCGTTCGATAACGACCTGCGTTTTCGCACGCCGCGCGAGATCAGCCATTGGCCGTTGACGATCCACGTGCCGTTCGCGCCGGAGAGCGCGAAAAGCGGCATCGGCGATCTCGGTTTCCATCGCGCCTGTTGGTACGAACGTGAATTCGACCTGCCCGACGACTATCGCAGCGGGCGCGTCTTGCTGCACTTTGGCGCGGTGGATTACCACGCCCGCGTGTGGGTCAACGAGACGAAGGTAACGGAACACGAGGGCGGACACACGCCATTCAGCGCCGACATCACCTTCGCACTCCTTCCCGGGCGGCGACAGCGCGTGACCGTCTGGGCCGAGGATGACCCGCAGGATCTGGAAAAGCCGCGCGGCAAGCAGGACTGGCGGCCAGAACCGCATAGCATCTGGTATCCGCGCACGACCGGCATCTGGCAGACGGTATGGCTGGAATCGGTCGCCGATATTTATGTCGACGCCCTTCGCTGGACGCCGGACCTGGAGCGTTGGGAAATCGCCTTCAGCGCCTTTCTCGCCGGCGGTCCTGCCGAAAACTTGCGTCTGTCGGTGCGCCTCATCTGTGGCGCGCACGTGCTCGCCGACGACAGCTACCAAGTGATCGGCGGGGAGATCCATCGCCGCATAGGACTGGCCGATCCGGGCGTGGAGGATTACCGCAACGAAATGCTGTGGACGCCCGAGCGGCCGACACTGCTCAATGCCGAGATCAAGCTCTGGCGTGGCGAACGCCTGGTCGATACCGTTCGTTCCTATACGGCGCTGCGCAGCATCAGCGTGCAGCGTGAGCGGATCGTCCTGAACAGCCGCCCGTATTGCTTCCGTATGGTGCTCGATCAGGGTTACTGGCCAGACAGCTTGATGACCGCGCCGGACGACGACGCACTAAAGCGGGACGTCGAACTGGCCAAGGCGATGGGGTTCAACGGCGTGCGCAAGCACCAGAAGATCGAGGATCCGCGCTATTTGTACTGGGCCGATGTGCTGGGACTGGTGGTATTCGAGGAGATGCCGAGCGCCTACCGCTTTACGCCTAAATCGATCCGCCGTCTGCTGCGCGAATGGACCGAAGCGATCGCCCGCGACAGCAGTCATCCGTGCATCGTCATCTGGGTACCCTTCAACGAATCCTGGGGCGTGCCGGACATGCACGCTCTGCCCGCACCACGCGATGCGGTCGCCGCCTTCTACCATTTGACCAAGACGCTGGACCCGACGCGCCTCGTCATCGGCAACGATGGCTGGGAAAGCTCGGCGACCGATATCATCGGCATCCACGATTACGATACCAATCCGATCCACTTGCGCGTCCGCTACGGACCTGAAGTGAAACCGCAGGAGCTGGTTGATCGGCGCTGGGCCGGCGGACGCATACTGACGCTGGACGGCTATCCGCATCGCGGTCAGCCGATTTGCTTGACCGAGTTCGGCGGCATTGCCTACGTCAAACCGGACGAAGACCGTGAAGCGTGGGGTTACGCGCGCTGTCAGGAGCTGGACGAATATGAAGCGCTGTGCTGCACCTTGCTGGAAGTGGTGCGCACGACCGCGATGTTTAGCGGCTTTTGCTATACCCAGTTCGCGGATACTTTTCAGGAGGCCAACGGACTCCTGTTCGCAGACCGCACGCCAAAAATTCCGCTGGAACGCATCGCCGCCGCCGTGTGCGGAGAGCCCCCCCATGTATGCGCTTGAGCTGACCAAGCCGGATGGCCGTACGCTTACGCTGTACAGCCGCCGTCCTATTCCGTGGAATCTCAGTGCACCGAGTCCGTCTACGCAACCTGTCGCGGCCAATCCACACCTGCGCTGGCATCCCTTGCGCGGCGAGTGGGTGGCTTACGCGGCTTATCGGCAGGGGCGCACCTTTATGCCGCCAGCGGAATACAATCCGCTCGCGCCGACTTCCGATCCGGCCCATCCGACCGAATTGCCACAAGGCGATTATGACGTCGCCGTGTTCGATAATCGATTCCCTACGCTGACGCCCGCCGCCCACGATCCGCCGCCATGCATCGTGGAGACCTTGCCTGCCAGCGGCCAGTTCCGTGCCGGCTAGATACTTGAGTTTATCGGCACTGCGG
>CADDZF010000002.1 GCA_902812445.1 Methylococcaceae bacterium
TCTCCCCCATAGGTCTCCGCCATCACTTTGGTCAACGCCGCCGTCAACGTCGTCTTCCCGTGATCCACATGGCCAATCGTTCCCACATTGATATGCGGCTTCGTCCGCGCAAACTTTTCTTTGGACATCCCCTGCTTCCCTTAATTCATGGCAACAATAAAATGATTACAAGCAACTGGTATCAATGTGGAGCCCATAATCGGATTTGAACCGATGACCTCTTCCTTACCAAGGAAGTGCTCTACCGACTGAGCTATATGGGCGCTTGGTCTTTGCCACTCATTTCTGGAGCGGGTGATGGGAATCGAACCCACGCCATCAGCTTGGAAGGCTGAGGTTCTACCATTGAACTACACCCGCGCAATCATTCTTGAACTTAAGGAATTCTTCACTGCGGTGGAGGGGGGAGGATTCGAACCTCCGAAGGCTGAGCCGTCAGATTTACAGTCTGATCCCTTTGACCGCTCGGGAACCCCTCCCGAAATAGCATTGCATTCTCTATCACCGAAAATCTAAAGTCAAGTTTTGCTCAGGCGGAACAGCAATTCTAAATCGGCTCGGCGCCCTTTATTAACCCGGGGTAGGGAGCCGATAGTGCGGCGCCAAGCCGCGTGAGGCAAGGCCGGGCGTGTAGCGGCCTGGGCGATGGAGCGAAATACCAGGAAGGTATTCTCGGGCCGGAGTAATAAAAGGATCGTCCTGAAGCGACGGATTTTTAGGGTCGCGGCCGGCGGCTTTGAAGTGATGCGGGTATCCATAAATATGGACCATGCGGGAAAGGCCAGATAGGCGGCGAGGGTACGGAGATGCTCGAAGAAGCGCTTGCGGGAACCCTTGGCTTGACAGGCGTGCTGCCAAAGTCCGTCGAGGCAATCACACACCGTGTGAGAAGCGAAGGTCAATAAGATCATAGCGGCGAAGACCATGGCCGGATACTGTTGGCCATGGCCGAAGTGGTATGCGAGACTTGAGCCATTGCTCTTCAGCACGTTGAAAAGATCGTTCTCGATTTTCCACCGGGTCCGACCGCAGGCGACCTGCCCGACGACGTTATTCTGAGCGCCTGGCAGACGGGGGATAAACGCGCCGTCATCAGTGATTTTGCCTTTGCCGTCAGTGCTCTCGACGTTAATCCAGTTGACGTTCAGGGCTTTCTTACCCTCTTGCAAGGGTACGTCGCCGATCCAGCGGGAACGATAGGTCAGGCGTTTGCTGCCTTAGTGCTCGGATAGCCCAATAGCGGCTATCGAATAGGTGGCGGTTCGCCACTCGGTGTGTCCGGGAAAGCTCTGCACACCTGCTTCAACCCGATTAAAAGTTAATCTAAAAGCTCATGGCTCCTGAAATCACATTTCCGGCCCTGGCTGGACAATATCTCACAAGAGAGATAGAGATTTAGAATTGCTGGAGGTGGAAGTCGTTACTGAGAAACGCGATGCAAACAATTCATGACGGCTTCTATATTTCCGTGCAGTAGGTCTGGAAAAGCATCGACTGCCCTCGCGATCGACAACCTCAATCGCCGTTCATCTTCCCTATCAGGTCTTTCGAGGACATATGAGACCATCCGGCCCGCATTTTGCGGGCGGCCAATTCCAATTCTGAGTCTAAGAAATTGATCCGAGCCGAGTTGATTCATGATGTCTCGCAATCCGTTATGACCGCCGTGCCCGCCGCCTTTCTTCAGGCGCAGTACGCCCGGAGCAAAATAGAGATCGTCATGCGCTACCACGATCTGCTCAGGCAATATCTTGTAATAGCGCGCCAAAGAGGCGACCGCCTGCCCGCTACGATTCATGAACGTCATCGGCTTAAGAAGAAACAACGTTTCGTTCTCGAAGTCGAATTTGGCAACTTGCCCGTGAAAGCGTTCGTCTTTGATGAAACTCAGTCGATTGCGTTCGGCGATCTCATCTAAAACCCAAAACCCGGCATTATGCCGGGTTTTTTCGTACTCAGCGGTAGGGTTTCCTAGTCCGGCTATCAACTTGAACGGGCTAGCCAAAGCTTCACCCTCTCGGTTTAATCGGATTTACGATACGATCAAACTCATTCCTCGACGATTTCTTCTGCAGCCTCGGCTGCGCGCGTGGCCTGAATCACCGCCACCGGCAGGTCGTGCTCCTCGCCGTGCGCCAAGACTGCTATTTCTACGCCTTCGGGCACCACTAGATCAGATAAATGCACGGTTTGGCCCAAATCGACATGGGTCAAATCGACCTCGATATATTCGGGCAACCTATCCGGCAGGCAAGTGACCTCGATATCCACCATATTGTGCATCACGACGCCGCCTTTCTTTACGCCGGCGGAGATATCCTGATTAATGAAGTGCAAGGGAACATGGACGCGTATCGCTTTGCTGCTTACTCGCTGAAAATCCATATGCATTATGACGGGCTTGCTGGGATGGCGCTGAAGTTCCTTCAAGATGATCTTTTCCTCCTTGCCATCCACGTTGAGCGAAAGAACATGGGAATAAACGGCTTCATTTTCCAGGCTTTTAAGGACTTCATTATGATCTAACGCCACTGATACCGGAGCAGCGCCGCCGCCATAGATGACAGCGGGTACTTTATTCAGCTTGCGTAATCTTCTTATTTGGCCTTTCCCCAACTCAGTTCGTAACTCTGCTTCAAACTTGAAGACATCTAACATGACGGCTACTCCATAGTTAATCGATGTACAGCGAACTTACCGATTCGCCTACCGCAATCCGGCGAATGGTCTCGGCAAGCATTTCTGCGATGCCGAGCTGACGTATTTTCTCGCAGCGTTGTGCAGCTGGACGAAGAGGAATAGTGTCCGTCACTACTAGCTCGTCCAATACCGAGTTTTCTATATTTTCAACGGCCTTGCCGGACAAAACGGCGTGCGAGCAATAAGCCACCACTTTCACTGCGCCCTGCTCTTTTAAGGCGCTCGCAGCCTGGCAGAGGGTGCCTGCGGTATCGACCAGGTCGTCCACCATGACACAGCTACGCCCTTCGACATCTCCGATGATATTCATCACCTTGGCTTCATTGGGTCGCGGCCGCCGCTTATCGATGATGGCAAGATCGGCATCATCCAAGCGTTTCGCCAAAGCCCTTGCGCGGACGACACCGCCAACATCGGGCGAAACAACGATCACGTCTTGATATTTTTGCCGCCACACATCGCCCAAGAGAATTGGCGAAGCATAGACGTTATCGACCGGAATATCGAAAAACCCCTGGATTTGATCGGCATGCAGATCAACGGTCAGGACACGATCGGCTCCTGCCGTGGAAATCATCTTGGCGACCAGCTTGGCCGTTATCGGCACCCTCGATGAGCGCGTCCTGCGATCTTGCCTGGCATAACCAAAGTACGGCATGACGGCGGTAATGATGGAGGCCGATGAGCGGCGAAAAGCATCGATCATGATCAACAGTTCCATGAGGTTCTCATTGATCGGCGCACAGGTGGGCTGTACGATGAAGACCTCCCTGCCGCGGACGTTTTCCTCGATTTCGACAGCAATTTCGCCATCGCTGAACCGGCCGACGCTCGCCATACCCAAGCGCATGCTCAGTTTGCGGGCGATTGCCTCGGCCAAAGGTAAATTGGCATTCCCCGAAAACACCATGAACGAGCCATCGGTCATTCAAGAACTCCCGCGGCCACCAAGAAAGTCGCGCTCAAAACGGCTGGGGCGCCAGGATTCGAACCTGGGTATGCGGGGATCAAAACCCCGTGCCTTGCCACTTGGCGACGCCCCAATCAAATCGTTTACCGAGAGCTTCAGCTGCTTCGACCGAGTGTTTGATGCAAGAGAGAGTGATTCATGCCTTTTGTCACAAACAGTGGCCACTTGTCCCTTAAAGACGCCGCGACCCGGTCCGCTTCGGCTTTACTCGCACACGCGGCAAAGACGCAAGCGCCGGTGCCGGTCAACCTGGCGTGTTGCCTCTGCTTGGCTAAATCCTCAACCGCGGATCGGATCTGGGGATACATGTCCAGCACGACCGGCAGACAATCATTGGTCTGCTGACCTTCGAAAAAGTCGGTTATTGTGATGGGTTTGCTATTGCGTGTCAAACGCTCGGCTGCAAAAACCTTTGCCGTCGGCACCGGACAGGCGGGAATGACTACGACATACCAAGACTCGGGCAAAACAACTGGCGTCAGCGTTTCTCCAACACCTTCCGCCCAAGCGCTGCGGCCACGGATAAAGACCGGTACATCAGCGCCCAGACTTATGCCGAGCTCCTCCAGTGCCTCGTCCGACAAGCCCATATTCCAAAGCGTGTTTAATGCAACCAACGTCGTGGCGGCATCCGAGCTGCCGCCGCCCAATCCGCCGCCCATCGGCAAATTCTTCTCAACTTCGATCTCGACGCCATAATTTTCTCGTGCCTGCCCCTGCAAAAGCCTTGCGGCACGCACCGTAAGATCCCGTTCCGCGGGAACGCCTGGAAGAGGGGTATTTAATTTGATCTGCCCATCATGGCGGAGACGGAAACGGAGCCAATCACAATGATCGATCAACTGAAAAACCGTCTGTAACAGATGATAACCATCCGCTCTCCGGCCGACGATTCTCAGCATCAAATTGAGTTTTGCCGGCGCAGGTAGATAGAGCTCCGTGGCAGATGTTGGCATGTTATAAAGCCCTTGCGCTTTTCCCAAGTTATTATTCCGGCCCGAAAATAGCCTCCTGGTATTTCGGGCCATCGCCCAGGCCGGTACACGCCCGGCCTCAGCTCACGCGGCTTGGCGCCGCGCCGGGCATCCCTGACCCTTTATTAACCCGGCCTATTTAGGGGCCGGGTTAATAAAAGATCCATGCATCCGCGATAACTTTTACGCGCGCGTTGGGACTTGTCAGGACGGTCTTGCGCGGCAACGCGAGATTATTGACATTCATGAATTGTTCGAACTCAATCAGCCAGCCCAGTTGAGTCATGCGACGCAAAGCACCCGCTTCATCATAGCTTGGCTGGTACGCGCGGTTCGGTTCAGGTAGGCCCAAAACCCAATAGCGCAGCGCTGACAAAGGCACCGCAAAGCCGAGCCGCGATTCGAGCAATTGGTTGGGCTCGGGGGACGATTCGATGGTTCCATCGGCTTGGTGGATATAAATCAGCTTATCCTGCACGACGATCGTCATCGCGCCTTGACTGAAAGGTCCTTCTATCTGCATTCTATCCTGTACGGCCCCATGGTCCCAGAACAGGCTGGCGTGCCAGCCCTCTTCTTTGGCTTGAACGGCAATGCGTCCTTCAAGGCGCCATGCTGCAAGCGCATAAAGGGCATTATGCGCAGCCGTATCTCCTAACCCCGTAGGCTTAACGGTCGTCGCACAGCCGGCCGCAAGGAAAAGGCAGGCCAGCAAAAATGGAGCCCCAAGCTTCGTCAAGCTAAACCCGAAATCCAGTCGATCACAAAAGTCGGCCGATTACTGAAACGCTTCTTTGAAGCGGATTTTAACTTTCTTCATGTCCTCGCTTTGAGGATCCTTTCGCAGTGCGTCCCGCCAAATTCTCTTGGCTTCTTGGCGCTTTTGCATTTTCCACAGCACTTCGCCGAGGTGAGCCGCAATTTCAGGATCGTTCACCGCTTGGTAAGCGCGCCGTAAATAGTCCTCAGCCTGCTCGTAGCGTCCCAAGCGATACTGCAGCCAGCCATAGCTATCCAGGATGGCCGGATCGTCCGGCTTTAGCTCAATCGCCCGGTCAAGATAGCGCTGGGCATCGTCAAGCCGCTCATTGCGATCGGCCAGGGTATAGCCTAGCGCGTTAAGGGCATTCACATCGTCCGGGTTTTTTTGCAAAATAGCCGACAAATCCGTCTCCATAACATCGATTCGGTCCAATTGCTCGGCGACTAACGCTCGCGTGTAGAGCAATTCCGTTTGCTCAGGCATCTCCTCGAGCGCCGCGTTCAGAAGATCGAATGCTTCACTGTAATTCTTGTTTTTGGTGAGCAGCTCGGTCTCCAGTAAGTAAAGCCGTAGCGCTTCATTCGGAAAGCTCTTGCGAACTCGGCGCAAGCGATCGCGCGCTTCGCTCAGACGGCCCAGATTGATCAGCGCGGTAATGGCGTTTACCTGGGCGTCAAAGACGATCGGTCCGCTCGAAACTTTATCAAACCATCGCAAGGCGCTCGGCAGATTGTTTTTCTTGGCTTCAATCAACCCAAGATAAAAAAAAGCCTGCATTTGCCATTTCGGCACGCGGAGCAATTGCATCAACGTGCTTTTGGCCTTGTGCTCCTGGTTCAACTCCATTTGCGCCATGGCGAGTCCGAAGCGCGCATCCTGGTTATCCGGCTCTGTCGCTAAAATTCTCGCGAGTTCTTTCTCGGCCTGCTGATAATTACCGGCCTTAACCAGGAATTGCGAATAGATCAAGCGCAAGCGGGCGTTGTTCGGATCACGCCGCAGAGCCGTCTGCATGGCATCGCGGGCCGCGCGCGAGTCGCCTAGTTGTGACATGACCTGCGCCTGGAGGATACGTGCCTTGTTCCAGTCCGGTTGCAGTTCCAAGGCCCTTTTTACCTCATTCAGAGCGAGCGGATAGTCCCCTTTGTCGACCGCCAGCAGAGCATAGGCAAAATGAATTTCGGCGTTGTGCGGTGCCTCGGCGATCAACTGGTTCATTGCCTGCATGGCGGTTTCCTTTGGCACTTCTACGTTCAGAAGTTTAACCACCTCGATGAGGGTGCTCTCGATATCGACATCGTTCAAGGTGAGAAGAACTTTCAACTGCTCTACCGCCTGATCGAGCTGACCCGCCTTGAGATAGAGCAACGCGGATATTTTTCGCGCGGATGCACTGTTCGGCTCGCGCTCGATCCACAACGCGACCGCCTCTCGCGCCTTCTCCAAATTTTTCGCATAAAGTGCGATCTGGGTCGCCCTTTCCGCTACTTTGGCATCTGCGCTTATTTTTGCCGCCTTGAGATAACTATCCAAGGCAACCGCGTATTGCTCTCGCTGTCCGGCAATTTCGGCGGACAACAGAAGGTACAGAAGATTGGAGAGGTCCGAATTATGTCCTTCGCTCCGGGGACTTTTAGCTAAACCGATCTCGTCCTTCACATCGGTCGGATAGGCTCTATTTGCACATCCGCACAGGAAGAATGCGCCACAGATCAGATACACTAATTGCTTCAACACTAGGCAAGTCTCTTGAATTGCGGTTCTAATGACACTATACCGGTCTCGCCTAAGATTTTCAGCGTTGTGCTCCGTACACGCCAAGGCTCAGGCGCGCTAACTCATCCGTAATCCAATGCTGCGGTGCGAGCGAGGCGATCTACAGTCTCAGATAAACATTTGGACGTGGGCTGGCTTTTTCTTAAAATTATGAGCGAAGGAAAGCAGCAGAAACTCCCCTGATGACCATTTTGACCTTAGGATTAAACCACAATACGGCCCCGGTATCGATACGGGAACGTCTTGCTTTCCCGGCTGAACGGCTGAAATCGGCGCTGTGCGACTTGGCGCACCTGCCGGAGGTGGACGAAGCGGCCATCCTCTCTACCTGCAACCGAACCGAAGTCTATTGCGGCACCCAAGCGAACAACCAGGCCCTCATCATCGACTGGATTGCTTGTCATCACGGCCTGAACACGGAGGACTTTGCACCTTATTTGTATAGCTGTGC
The DNA here is from genome assembly GCA_902812445.1 of Methylococcaceae bacterium. Lineage (GTDB taxonomy): Bacteria > Pseudomonadota > Gammaproteobacteria > Methylococcales > Methylococcaceae > CADDZF01. Next base: position 7,635 of record CADDZF010000002.1, read on the forward strand.
GGATTCTGCAACGATCCGCCACATGTTCCGGGTCGCCTGCGGGCTCGATTCGATGATCCTGGGCGAATCCCAGATTCTCGGCCAGATGAAATCGGCTTATCACATCGCCGCGGAAGCCGGCACTCTCGGGAAAAACTTGAGCAAGCTGTTCCAGTATACGTTTGCGGCAGCGAAAAAAGTGCGCACCGACACCGCCATCGGTTCCAGCCCTGTTTCTGTCGCCTTTGCTGCGGTTCGCTTGGCGCAGCGCATTTTCGACGATTTGAATCAGCAGACCGCCATCCTGATCGGGGCCGGCGAAACCATCGAGCTCACCGCCCGGCATTTGCACCAGCACGGCGTCGGCCATCTGATCGTCGCCAATCGTACTTACGAAAAAGCGCATGCCTTGGCGATGCAATTCAACGGCTCCGCCATCGCGCTGGCCGAGTTACCGAAATATCTCGCCAAGGCTGATATCGTGGTTTCCTCTACTGCCAGCCAATTACCGATCCTGGGTAAAGGCAGCGTCGAAAGCGCCATCAAGGCGCGCAAGCACAAACCAGTGTTCATGGTCGACTTGGCCGTGCCGCGCGACATCGAGCCTGAAGTAGAGCAGCTCAGCGATGTGTACCTGTATACCATCGACGACCTGCAGGACGCCGTTCAGGAAAATATCGCCTCGCGCCAGCGAGCGGCGAAGCAGGCCGAAGAAATCATCGACTGCGAAGTCGATCACTTTCTCGCCTGGCTGCGAGCGCAAGGTGCCAGTTCGACGATCCGCGATTTTCGCGGCCACGCCGAGCAACTACGCGACGAGGCGTTGAAGAAGGCTCTTGCCGCCCTGAACAAAGGCAATCCACCGGAACAAGTGCTCGAGCGGTTGGCGGATACGCTGACCCATAAGCTGCTCCATACGCCGAGCATCCAGATCAAACAGGCCGGCATTCATAAACGCCATGATCTTATTGCCGCCGCCCGCGAACTGTTTAAACTCAGATAGCCACTCCACGTGAAAGCATCCATACAAGCCAAACTCGACAGCCTGTCCGAGCGCTTCGAAGAGATTTCGGCGCTGCTGGCCGAACCGGGAATTCAACAGGATCAAGATCGCTTCCGCGCTCTGAGCAGGGAATACGCGCAGCTCAACCCGATCATCATCGGCTTCAAGAACTATCGCGAGGCGCAGGCGGAAATCGTCTACGCCGAGAGCCTGCTGCAAGACCAGGACATTGGCGTGCGCAGCTTGGCGCATGAAGAACTCGCCGCGTCGACCGAACGGCGACATGCTTACGAACGTCAGCTAGAAATTCTCCTGTTGCCAAAAGATCCGAACGACGAACGTAATATATTTCTCGAGATCCGCGCCGGCACCGGCGGGGCCGAGGCAGCCCTGTTCGCAGGTGATCTCTACCGCATGTACACCCGCTACGCCGAGCGCAAAGGGTGGAGGGCCGAAGTGGTCAGCGAGAGCGAAGGCGAACACGGCGGCTACAAGGAAGTTATCCTGCGCATCAGCGGACAGGATGTCTATTCGCACCTCAAGTTCGAATCCGGCGCCCACCGCGTCCAGCGCGTCCCCGAGACCGAAGCGCAGGGGCGGGTTCACACCTCGGCCTGCACCGTCGCCGTGCTGGCCGAGGTGGATGAACTCGACGAGATCGACATCAACCCGGTCGATCTGCGCGTCGACACCTATCGCGCCTCCGGCGCCGGCGGTCAGCACGTCAATCGGACCGACTCGGCCGTGCGTCTCACCCATCTGCCGACCGGCATCGTGGTCGAATGCCAGGACGAACGCTCTCAGCACAAGAACCGGGCACGCGCCATGTCGCTGCTGAAATCACGCATCCTGTCGGCACGCCAAGAGAAGCAAACGGCTGAAATCGCCGCCTCGCGCAAACTCCAGGTCGGCAGTGGCGACCGCTCCGAACGCATCCGCACTTATAACTTCCCGCAAGGCCGCCTGACCGATCATCGCATCAATCTGACGCTGTACAAGCTCGAAGCCATCATCGAGGGCGATCTCGACCCGGTCATCGAGCCCCTGATTCATGAATACCAAGCCGATCAACTCGCTCAACTCGGTGAAGCATAAGGCGGCCGCGCTCCCTACGAGGACCATCGCGCTGAGTCTTGCCGCTGCGCTGAAAAAGCTCGCGCAGACCAGCGCAACCGCCCGACTCGATGGGGAAATTCTGCTCGCCCATGTGTTGAGAAAAAATCGCGCGTATCTGCGCGCCTGGCCGGAAAGAACGCTGGGGCGAGAAGAGCGGGCGCGGTTTCACGATCTCATTGCACAGCGTGCGCACGGAACACCCATCGCTTATTTGACGGGCCGGCGGGAATTCTGGTCGCGCGAGTTCATGGTTACTCCCGATGTGCTGATTCCGCGTCCCGAAACGGAGCTGCTTATCGAGTTGGCCTTATCATTTATCCCGCGCAACAAATCGTTCACCGTCCTCGATTTGGGCACGGGAAGCGGCGCCATTGCGGTCACACTGGCGGCAGAACGGCCGCTCGCGCGCGTCACCGCGACCGACATCAGCGAGCCGGCATTGCAGATGGCGCAGCGAAACGCCGCGTTGCACAGGTTGCAGAACATTCATTTCGTAACCAGCGACTGGTTTTCGCAGCTGCCGGTGCGGGATCAGTTCGATCTCATCATCAGCAATCCGCCCTATATCGCAGCGGGCGATCCCCATCTGCGCCAAGGCGATGTGCGTTTCGAGCCGGGCATTGCTCTGCACTCTGGGCCCAGCGGTTTGGATGCCTTGGCGCTCATCGCCGACCGGGCGCGCGACCACCTGCGTCCCGGCTGCCATCTGCTGCTCGAGCACGGATTCAACCAGGCGGCGGATGTGAAGACCTTCTTAGCCACGGCAGGCTATAATCGCATCGTGCACTATCCCGACTTGCAAGGACATTTACGCGCCACCGCCGCAACGGCGTAAGCCCAGAGCGACCTCAAAAAGCTCATGAACCGGCCACCAGCCGAAATTCCCCGCGCCCTGGTCAACGAGCTATTACACCATGCCCAGGCTTCACCTGACGTTGAAATCTGCGGGCTGATCGGCGGTCGCGCCGGCGTCGCCCTCACCTGCTATCACGCCCGAAACACTGCCGCCACGCCGGCGAGCCGGTTTTGTCTCGACGCCAAGGAACAGATCAATATCATGCGCACCATGCGCGAGCGCAATGAAGACCTCTTTGCTATTTTCCATTCCCATCCTCGAGGCCCGGCAACGCCCTCCCGCCTCGACGTCGAACTGGCGGCTTACCCCGATGCGCTCTATCTCATCATCGCGCTGCACACCAGGGGCGTATTGGAAATGCGCGGGTTCCGGTTGGCGAGCGACAAACAGCTCCACGAAGTCGAACTGCTGCTGCCAAGCGAAAGCTAAGTCGCTATCTGTTTTCTAGTTCGCGACCTGGCCGAACCAGCCGGCCCGTTTCATCCATTTTCCCAGTTCCAGCACGGGCGAGATCGTGAAAGCCAGGCTGATGATGATCAGCCAATCCTCGATTGGCAAGCCGACCGTCCCGAACAGTCGCTGCAGAAAAGGCACGTAAATGATCAGAACGAGCAGCATGGATTCCCAGAGAATGGCCATGTCGAGCCATTTATTCGAGGAGGGCAGGTGCACTACCGAGTAATGATCGGAGCGAAAATTGTAAGCCTTGAAAAATTCGATCAGTGCCAAAGACGCGAACGTCATCGTCATCGCCTCTTCGAGGCTGCGCCCGGAACGCAGCGCCCAAGTAAATAGCGCCAGATTGATCAGGGTTGACCAAATGCCGCCCATGACCATGAGGGCCGTGACCGGCCGGCTAAAAATGCTGCCGCGAGGATTACGCGGTCTCTGTCGCATCAAGTCTGGATCGGGTGCATCGACCGCCAGGGCGAGCGCCGGCAATCCGTCGGTGGCAAGATTGATATAGAGGATCTGCACGGCGCTCAAAGGCAACGGCAAACCGGCGAAGGACGCACCCGCCATCAGGCCGATTTCGCCGATATTGGCCGAGAGCAGATACATGAGATATTTTTTGATATTACCGAAAATGGCGCGGCCTTCTTCGACAGCGGCGACAATCGAGGCAAAATTGTCATCAGTCAGCATCATCGCTCCCGCCTCCTTGGTCACATCCGTTCCCGTGATACCCATGGCGATGCCGATATCGGCCTGCTTCAGAGCCGGCGCGTCGTTCACTCCATCGCCGGTCATGGCGACGACGTTGCCTTTGCCCTGCAGGGCCTTGACCACGCGCAGCTTATGCTCGGGTGAAACACGCGCGTAGACTTCGATCGTATCCACTTGGAGCTCGAATTCGAGCTCGCTCATCGCCTCCAGCTCCGCGCCGAGCACGACCCTGCCGGCTTCGAGCAGACCGAGTTCCGACGCCACGGCCCGCGCCGTCATGGGGTGATCGCCGGTAATCATGACCACCTTGATCCCGGCCCGCTTACAGGTTTCGATAGCCAATCGGGATTCCGGCCGAGGTGGATCGATCATGCCGGCCAGGCCGAGGAACGTCATTTCGCGTTCGGCATCCTGCAAGGTCGCTGACGGCTTAAAGGCTATCGCCAGAACTCTCAGCGCGGCATTCGCCATATCCTGCGCCTGCGCCACGATCAACTGTTTGTCGGCTGCCTGCAACGCCGCTTCGCCGCTCGCGGTCAGCCAGCGTGTGCAGGAATCCAGCATGATCTCCGGCGCACCCTTGCCATAGGCGACCGTGACGCCCCCCATTTCGCGGTGCAGCGTCGTCATGCGCTTGGTTTCGGACCTAAATGGAACCTCATCGATACGAGGGTATCTGACTTCCAACTCGCTCTTGCTGCAACCGGCCTTGAGGGCGACCACAATCAGCGCGCCTTCCGTCGGATCGCCCTGCACGCGCCAGCGCCTCTCCACCTCATCGTGCACTACGCGCGCATCGGATGCGAGAGTCGCGGCGTGCAGCAGCGTTTTCAGGGCTGCCGAAGGGTGCGCCACGCCGCCCTGGCTGAAAAACTCGCCGCATGGCTCGTAACCCGAACCGGAAACCTCCAGCACGTCCCCGGCGACCCAGATTTTGCGCACGGTCATCTCGTCCTTGGTCAGCGTGCCGGTCTTGTCTGAGCAAATGACCGATGTGCTGCCGAGCGTTTCGACAGCCGACAAACGGCGTATCAACGCGTGCCGCTTGACCATCTGGCGGGCGCCGATAGCCAGCGAGATGGTGACTACTGCCGGCAAGGCTTCCGGCACCACGGCGACCGCCAGAGCGATGCCAAAAATCAGCATCTCGATAAAAGGCTGGCCGCGGTAGAGACCGATCGCCACGATGACCGCGACGATGGCGAAAGCGATGCCGGCGAGGTTATGGCCGACCTTGTCCAGGTTTTCCTGCAAGGGTGTCTTGCGCGGCGCGGCGGAGCGCAACAGGTGAACGATCTTGCCGAACTCGGTGTTCATGCCGGTCGCCACCACGATGGCGCAGCCCCGCCCGTACGTCACCGCGGTACCGGCGTAAGCCATGTTCCTGCGATCACCCAGGGCCGAATCCTTGTCCGCCAAGGCATCGGTCAGCTTCTCCACAGGAAGGGATTCACCGGTCAGCGCGGATTCCTCGACCTGGAGATTGATGGCTTCCAGCAACCTGACGTCGGCGGGGACTTTGTTCCCGGTCTGCAGCCGAACCACATCGCCCGGCACCAGCGCTCGCGCCGGAACCTCGGTTTCCTTGCCATCGCGCACGGCGACCGCGGTCGGCGCGGCCATTTCGCTCAGCGCTTCCATCGCCCGCTCCGCGCGGTATTCCTGCAGGAAGCCCAGGAAGACGGCAAACAGTACGATGACCGCAATGACCAAGGCTTCGACGCCGTGATGCAAAAAACCGGAAAACACGGTAGCGATCAAGAGAATGATGATCAGGGTATTTTTGAACTGGGCCAAGAACAACGTCAGCGCGGAAACACGGCCGGCCGCCTGGATCTCGTTCGGACCTTGTTCGGCCAGCCGACGGCTGACCTCGTTTGCGGGCAGTCCGGAAGGAGTGGATTGGAGACGCGTCAAGACCGCTTCCACGGAAAGGCAATGCCAGGGTGACGGGGATTCATCAAATGCTTGACTCATGGCAGGGAGGGCTCGCTTGGTCTTAATCATCTATCAGTATCCGCTGCGCGCGCATCGCTCGGCGAGGGAGCGCTGCAAGCGATCCAACAAGCCGGCAGCTTCAGGCGATCAGCCTGGCCAACGTATACGCGGCAGCGGCGGCCAGGCCACCCACCAGAACGGTCTGCAGCGCGCTCCCGAGTTTCGCGACGCCGGTGAAATGGCCTTTGGCAAAGCCGAATATCGCCAAGGCGAACAAAGTCAGCCCGGTGGAGTACTGCAGTGCGGCTTCAGCGTCGGCCATAGCCATATAGGGAGCGAGCGGAATGAAGCCGCCGGCGACGTACGAGGCCGCTATGGTCGCGGCGCTCTTCAGCGCGCGCCGGGGTTGTGGAGTTTCCAGGCCCAGCTCGAAGCGCATCATGAAGTCTCCCCAAGCCGCGGGACGCTTTTTCAGCGCCTCGATCAACGGCGCGACTTCCGCTTCGGTCAACCCGTAGGCGGCGAACAGATCGACGATCTCCGAGGACTCCTGATCCGGGATCAGCTCGATTTCCCGCTCCTCCCGCCGCCGTTCGCTGGCGTAATGTTCTGCTTCACTGCGCGCCGCCAGATAACCGCCAAGACCCATGGCGATGGAGCCGGCCGCAATTTCGGCGACGCCCGCGGCGACAACCACCTGGGCGGCCGCACCGATCGCGCCGGAAATACCCGCCGCCAGTGCGAACGGCACGGTCAGCCCGTCGGCCATGCCGAGGACGATATCCCTGACCGTATTGCTGCCCCGGAAGTGTTCTTCGCGGTGATAGGGGCGATTCATCGCGATTGCCATTGTGGGCTTCAGAAGTGAAAGTGGACGCCGAGACCAACGTATTCTATCTTCTTCTTGTAAAATTGACCGCTTGGCGAATGCCCGTCGAAATATTCCACGAGAAACTGGAGATTTCGCCCCAGCGCTTGCACGCTGTCGAATTGAATGCCGGCGCGCGTGGAAACGTCGACCGCCCAGTCGTTTTCTTCATAATTCTTGAGATCGACGGCAAACACCGGTCTGATCGAAGCGAACTCGGTGTGTCGACGGCCTCGGTATTCGGCGCCGTACTGCACCGACCAGGGCTTGAGATCGCTGGGCTCTTTGTGAAACAGGCCGCCGCCACCACCGTAGAGACGCAGTCCAAAAGGAAACTCGTACGACAGCTTGAGATCGGCGCCCTCATAGCTCAGATTCACCCGGTTCAGGCGGGTCGCCAACAACAGTTCATCCCCGAGATGGGAACTTTGGTGGAAAACCCGGCCCAACACCGAGAAACCCTCATAGCGGTAGCCGCCCAGCGCCGCCACGAAGTAATCGGCGTTGAGCAAATCGTTGGACTCGGTATCCAGGCCGAAATCGCTGAACACGCCGGCCTGCACGCCGACTTCCCACTGGCCATACGGCAAATCGTCGCGGTACAAGGTAAGCATCTCGCCGAAGCTGACCGTGGCGATGTTACGGGCATCGACGCTCCTGAGCTTCAAACGATCGGTGTAATAATGATAAGCGGCGGAAAAATGTGGCCAGCGCGGATCGGCAAGCAAGGGCTTGAACAACTGGCCTCTCGGCAGCGCTCCAGTGAGCAATCCTTCCGGCTCGATCCCCTGCTCGGATTTATCGACTTCCACCATGGAGGCCGGCGGTGACGCCGTGGCGATCGGCTCGTTGTCGTGTAGCACGTTGACGCTTGCTACGCCCCGGATGCGGGACAGCGCCTCGGTCACCATTGCGGCATCGGCATCGCCCACATCCTCAGCCGTCAGAGTGATGACGCCGTCTTTCACGCTCAGCGAGCGGGCGTTCACTTTGAATTCGCGCTCGAGTACGGCAGCCGCATAGCCGGAGATGTAGGCATCGACCTGGGTTGTTGCGGAAGCGCCACGAGCGCAGCAAACAGCTATTGCCAGCCCCAGCCAGAGCCGCGTGAGCAAAGCCCGTCCAGCCGTATTTCGGTCGCCATCGCAGACGCTTTCCGGCCGGCGCACTGCGCAGGGCTGTGCTATCGCTTGAAACGACCGGTCCATTGGTTTTGCACAGCGGCGAAAAGTCGGAATGGGGCCTACCGGCATGGGTATCTTCTCCTGCGATGAATAGCCACCGAAGCGCCGTGGCAGCTCACGGTAACTTCCTTGCGAAGGCTTTTTGCTTGTTCGCACCATGATAGTAGGCCAGGCGGCCACGGTAAAGGCTACCGGCCGCTCGCTCAAGAGCCGGCTGCGGCTCTCGGCGGCGGCGTTTGTTCGGCCTGCTGCGCCGACTGGCTGATGACCTGATGAACGAATTCCATCTTTTCCACGGCTTTGGGGGCGAGCACGAACGGGTACATATCTGGCTGCCCCATGCTGCGATTGATGTTATTGATGGCATAGGCGAGCGGTAACCAGCTTTCCATCATCGCTTTAAACGAAGACGGCCGATAATCGTCCGCGCCCGCCAGCATCGCCGTGAATTCCCCCGCCACTCCTTCCGGCGTTTTTACCTGCAGCGAGAAATTTCGGGCGGTTTCCAGTGTATCGACGATATGCAGATACTGGGCCCAGCTTTCTGCCCAATCTTCCCAGGGATGGGCACTGGCGTAAGCGCTGACAAAGTGCTGCTGCCAGTCTGCCGGCGGCCCTTCGCTGTAGTGTCTCTGGAGAGCCTTGTCGTAATCAGCGCGTTCATCGCCGAATAATTTACGGAACGGCGTCAGCAGATCACTGGAGCGAATCAGCAGTTCCCAGTAATAATGCCCGCTCTCGTGGCGAAAATGCCCCAGCACCGTTCGGTAAACTTCATTCATCTGCAGACGCATTTTTTCCCGCACTACATCATCCGCCTCGGCAATATTGATCGTGATCAAGCCGTTGGCGTGTCCGGTCATGACGGCGTTGCTTTCGCGAAACTCCGGGTTGGCCTCGCCCATGAACGCAAAGGCGAGACCGCGTTCCGGATCGTCCCGCTTGCTGACAGGCGGCAGACCAAGCTGCAATAAACCATAAATCAACCTCCGCTTGGCTGCTTCGAGGCGCTGCCAATAGGCACGGTTTTGTGGCGAGGATAGGTCGGGTATCGTCTGATTATAACTGCAGGCAAGGCATAAACTCGCGCTGTCATCGGCGCGCAGCATCCAGTTACAGACGTTTTCGTCACTGTAGTTGCGGCACATCTTGTACAGTCGGTCGCCCGCTTCCGGCGCGAGTGCCTGCCAGCGACCCTCACCCACCGGTCCAAGAGCGCTGAGCAGGCCGATATCGGGTAGATAACCCAGCGTATGCTGACAGCGCACGCACTTGACGTTCTCGAAAAAGATCAACTGGCCGCAGTTTTGACAGTTGAAGATATTCATGTTTCAAGCCTCCAATGACCAAGGGGTCAACGAGCAACAGGGAGCGGCGCAAGCGGGAAATTTCCCGCTGACTATCTTCAACCGTACCACCGCGGCAATCCGATTGACGCGCGCAAAATCGCCTGGCTTCCTGGGCCCGCAAGATCACCGATATCGTCTGAGCGAGTTCAAGCGATGCGGCTGCCATGCTGACCAACCGGTCCTCTCCGCGATCAAGTTAAAACTCGTTCTCCTCGCCCTCTCTGGCAAACCATTGCGCGCCAAATCGCGCACCCAGCGAAACCGATCAGCGCCAGGTTGCACATTAGAAATAAAGGGTCATGCAAAATTAACTGGCGGCGCGTACTCCGAGCCAGGCCGTGACCCGCTGCTCAGATGCAGCCGGTTCTACTGCGTCCTTTGTGGGGTGCGCTCCGGCAGTCAAGTGCAACCGCGCAGCAGAAAAATCACAAACAACACCGAGGCGGGCACACCCATCAACCATAACAGGATATAACCCCATTTGCCTTCCTCCAATTTCTTGCTGACCCTCTGGGCGTTATGAGGTTTCGCTTGCATGCTTCTTCTCCCTTCAACGTTTGGATGGTGGTACCCGCGGCCTGGCGCGATCGACTTCGTCAAAAAACAGCTGCCCTGCACCGGGATGACAGGCACCTATCCCACCTGGCCGGCTGGCTCCGGATGCAGCGCCCGCTAAGGCGTCCAGCCCACGGTGCCTCGATGACCGGTGCAGCCTCGAGCGAGCTTACGTCGTGAACCTATAGGCAATCTAGAGTGCTCGGTCAGCGCTCGCGATTCGATGGCACAATCTGAACCTTTGATCCGCCGTAGCTCCCGTCTTTGCTTGTTGTTCACAACAGGCGAGCGCGAACGACGTTTTCACCGGAGCAATCGATGCACTCCTTAAGGAGCAGATCTCGTACTCTGCCTCCTCTCGCCCGCTGGAGTTATAGCTGGCCTGTCAATATCAGGACGATTAAGATGATGAGCAGCACCCCTACGATACTCGTCGGTCCGTAACCCCAAGCCCGGCTGTAACCCCAGGTCGGAATTACACCGACAAGAACCAGGATCAGAATAATCAGCAAAATTGTATTCACAGGCACGTTCGTTCTCCTAATTGTCGGCTAGCTCGACTCCCCAAACATCTAAGCGCGTTGTCAACATCACCGCTCGGCGATCACTTCCGCAGTAGCCCGGAGATTCCGAGAATAATTAGATAAATGGCCACGAAATAACTCAGTAAATTTGGCATCAACAGGAGCAAGATGCCCGTCACCAAGGTCAATACCGGAATGGTCTCTTTCATGTAATAAAAAACGGCTCGATTGACGCGCTGGAGGAGGAATCGCCATATCGCCGCTTGTGCGAGAACCAAGTTCTCGCACACCTGAGCTGGCACTCTCGCTGCATGGATCCTCCCCATAGCCCTAGGATTCACCAGGTAGAAGGGCATAGACAGCTTCATCGCTTAGCTGCAGTAGACTCCAGAATCCTTTTCCGGAGCTGGTTAACGGCATAAGCTAAGACGATTCCTCCGACTCTTGCACGGAGACCTCTATTCCGTGAAATCGCTCTTTTCACGACGAAGGTCTCATTGGCGATTAGAGGCGATCGCGCGCCGTGTTGGCACTCCTCTGCGTCTCTGCAAAGAAGCGATCGACTTCCCGTTGAGCCTCTTCGCGTGATTTTCCATAACGCTCCTGGATAAGGCCTGCGAGCTTGTCTTGCTGTCCGTCAAGCTGATCCAATTCATCATCCGTGATCTTGCCCCACAGTTTCTTCATTTCGCCGCGGAACTGCTTCCATTGGCCTTTTGCGATGTCTTCGTTCATGGTTAAACTCCTCTTGATGTCTCGCACAGTCATGTCTTAAATGCAGTGACTTCATTAAGCTAAAATTCACGCAGCTGCGCGACAGTAGCTTGTCCGGAAGTTAAGCAACCTCCACGCCACTCCCCTTTCGCCCACTGCATTCAAAAGCTTAAGAGCTTTCCGAGGGCAGCGCCGCAGCACTCGCTTAAACACATCGGTAACTCTTACCGTTTTCGCTGTAAGCTTTACAGCCGACGAACAGACTGAGCAGCGGTCCTTCAAGCAAAACGATACCTGGGTGCATCTGGTGGTCGAACGTACGTAGAACGCGGTCGGCGACTTTTGCTCGAGCGCGGCGCGCGTTGAAATCGGCTTAAGGGGACAGGCTAGCCGGCGCGGCGGGAAAATGGCCCTGGCAAACTGCTATGCAAAAGCCTTACAGCGGCAGGGACCAGCATACGCGAGTGCCCTTTTCCAGCTGCGGCTCCACTGCCATCGTACCGCCGTGCATTTCGGCCACCCGGCGGGCAAGATAGAGGCCCAGACTCGCAGCGTCCTTCGGAGCATTCAAGTAAAGCCGGTCAACTTCGTCGAGCAGTGCCTGCGAACTGGCCGGACCGTCATTCTGTAGCACGAAATGAGCCTTGCCGCTCATTTTGCCGAGCTCAGCATTCAGCTTCCCACCCTCGGGTATCGCCCGCAACGCCTGGATGATGAGATTGAACACCGCCTGTTTGACCTGCTCCCGATTGCCTCTCACCTTAACGGCGCCATCGGGTTTGGCAAAATGCATCTGCACCTTTTGTAGCCGCATCGGATATTCTAGCGCCTTGATAATCTCTTCGATCGTAGCGCCCAAATCAAAGTTCTCCATCACCGAAGGCAGTGGCATGGCCTGTTGGCGTAAGGACTGAACATAACGGTTGAAACGCTCGAGTTCACTTTTCAGGACGGTCACATAGCGACGTCTGTCGGCAAGCAACTCCTCCGCCTGCGTCAGCGTATCGTCATTCACGCTGAGCTCGAGTAGCTCGAGCGTGATTTTCATCGCGTTCAGTGGGGCTACCAATCCATGGATCAAGCCGGCGGCGAGATAAGCCTGGGTACGCATGCGGCTGGCGACGAGCAGCTCGCTTTCCAGAGCGTCGATCGTTTGTCGGTCTCGCAGCAGGGCGAGATAACCCCCCTGTGACTCAGGGTCCAGCGTATGGATTTCCAGCCCGAGCAAACGCCCTCCGTCCGGGTGCGGGATATCCAGCGCCAGGCGCGCCGGCCTGGTAGCCTTCAGCCGGTCTTCACCAGCCAAGCCTAGCGAGCGAATATAGCTTCGCCAGCAGCGCCGGGCCTCCTCTTCGCTCTTGCAACCCATGAGTCCTAAAGCGACGGTATTGGCAAATACCAGTTCGGCAGAGGAATCCAAAATCAATACGCCAGCGCCGATAATCTCGCTCAATGCAGTAATGCCCGGGCAACAGAGGCAATGGGTCGTCGCGATTTGTCTCATCAACATAGTCTCGAAGCAGCTGCAGTCCGATTATTATAAATAGCCAAAAAGCCACTGCTTATAGAGCTGTACGTTTCCTTGGTCTGAATTCGAGCCCATAGAGCCCTGTGCATTTTTACAACCTAAGGTGCTGGTTCGCATTTTCTGTTCCATCCCTAGATAGACAGCTAAGCAGCTGATTTTACGGTAATAATCAAGGTGGCGCTTTTCCCCTCTACCGTGTTGCCAAAACGGTAAGCATTACAAACTGTTTGCAAGCTTTACAAATCCGCTAACATATCCTTTTGCAGCGGCCTTTGGACAAGCGTTTAAGGACGAGAGCTCGCCGTTTGCGCATCATCGCCTCCACGCTGGCATGAAAAGTGCTCATATACTTAACAAAGTGGGTTCCCCCGGGCTCTGCTTCCTCCTGATGGTCACCTGCTCCATTAAGCGGCAGGTGACTTTTTTTATGCGCTGGCGGCCCCCTGGATTAACGACAAAAAAGCTTTTTCACAGGCAGGGCTATTCGGTATTTTGCGATGCACGGGGGTAAGTGATGAAAATCGGGTTCGACCGAATCTTCATCTACTCAGCATGTCGTTGGCGCCGAATGGCAATAGCGGCAACCCAGTGTGTTCGCGACAATGGCACTGGTATTTTTACCATGAGCAGATGAAGACTCTAAAAATGGATGAGCAACCTGGTAAACTTCAAACGCAGACAGCGCCGCGCGGCATACGAAAGGAGACGCTCAAAGGCTTGCGGCTGCTCATCGTCGACGATGACGACAATACGCGCGAGATGCTGAGCGAAGTTTTGTGCTTATACGGGGCCGACGTGAGGGCGGCTGACGGTGCGGCTAAAGCGTTAGCGATACTGCAGGCATGGCTCCCAGACGTCCTTGTGTCCGACATAGGCATGCCGGACGAGGACGGCTACACCCTCGTTCGCAAAGTGCGCATGCTGCCGGCGACCCGTGGCGGTGAAACACCGGCGATTGCATTGACCGGTTATGCCGGGCCGGAAGACCGCGCACACGCTTTATCGGCGGGTGTTCAGGTATTTGTCGCAAAACCCGTTGATCTGGATGAGCTGATAGACCGCATCCTGGAGCTCAGAAATTCTGCTTAGCCGTCCTCGACACAGCCTGAATCGTAAATGCCTCAGCAGCTGCCTCGTATGCTGCTCTGCCCGAATGATGGATTTTCGGATCTCCTGGCCTCACCGTTTCACGGCGATGGGGTGGAAAAAACGCCCCTTCCGGAGTAGAAAATGGCGTCCACCTGGAAGCGGTTCATTCACCCGTAGGAGAGTAAACTCCGGTTTTCCGTCGTGTCCGTGCTTACTGCGCCTCGAATTCCCGCAGCCGGTTGTACAGCGTTTTCAAACTGATGCCGAGCATTTCGGCGGTTTTTTCCTTGCTGTTCTTGCAGTGCTCCAAGGTCGCCAGGATCAGCCTTTTTTCTGCATCGGCAATCTTAGTCCCGACCGATATACTGAGCGAAGTCCCGGCACTGGTCTTGATGATTCCCAAGGACTGATGCGCCGCCGGCGCGTTCAGTAATTCATTCGGCAGGCAATCGCCGTCGATGATCTCGTCGGCCATAATCAGCGCCCGGTGGACGACATTCCTGAGTTCCCGCACATTGCCCGGCCAGTGATAGTCACGCAGCCTTTCCAGAGCCTCTGGCGCAAACGTCTTGGCGGTGGATTCAGCTTCATTCATCTCCTCGAGAAAATGCTTGGCCAGCAATTCAATGTCCTGGAGGCGCTCGCGCAGCGGCGGCATGTGAATGGGAAAAACCTGTAGCCGATACAGCAGGTCTTCGCGCAGTTTTTCTTCCGCCACCGCTTGTTCGGGATTGCGATTCGTCGCGGCGATGAGCCGCACATCGCTCTCCAATTGTTCGTCGGCGCCTACGCGCATGAACGTGCCGGTCTCCAGCACGCGGAGCAATTTTCCCTGTAGCTCGATCGGCATCTCGGTGATTTCGTCTAGAAACAGCGTGCCGCCATGAGCGCGTTCGAAATAACCTTTGTGCCGGCGAGTCGCCCCGGTGAAACTGCCCTGCTCGTGGCCAAACATTTCGCTTTCGATCAACTGCGGTGAAATCGCGCTGCAGTTCACCGCAAGGAAAGGCTGTTTCTTGCGCCGGCTTAGCTCGTGTACGGTCTGCGCAACCAGTTCCTTGCCGGTACCGCTCTCGCCGGTAATCAGGACGGTGGCTGCGGTAGGCGCTACGCGAGCGACCTGATCGTAGATTTTTTGCATTGCCGGCGAAACGCCGAGTAATCGGCCGAAGCGTCCGATGTTCCGAAGTTCTCCGCGGAGCTTATTGATCTCGGCCTTGAGATCGGGCACGCGTGTCACCCGGGACAAGATGGCCTTGAGCTGTTTCACGTTGATCGGCTTGATCAGGTAATCGGCGGCCCCCAGACGCAGTGCCTCGACCGACGTCTCCAGGCTGGCGTGGCCGGTAATCATGACGATTTCAGTATTGTTGCGGGATTCAAAATCCTGGAACAAGTCCATCCCGTTGCCGTCCGGCAGCACGATATCGAGCAGCACCACTTCCGGGCGCTGCATTGCCATTTGCTGGCGCGCTTCTTTCAGGCTGCCCGCCGTGCTGACGGTAAATCCTTCACGCTTGACCAATTCGGCCAAGCCACTCAACGAGTTGATGTCATCATCGACGATTAAGGTATGGGGCATTCACGCTCTCGGATTCTTTAACTTGCGGCTTGCGCCCTCGGCTCAAACGCCACACTCCAGTCAGACGCTTTGACTAGAAGTATAGGTGATTGTTTTTATTGATTTAATACAGCGTTTGCGGGTATTATTATAAAGGACTGAGCGCCTGCGGCAAGGGCAATCCGCCGAAAGACTAGGATATCGCAGTTACCCGCGTTTAGGGAAACGTTGCAGAAAATCTAAGGAAGAGGTCCAGGCAGCGCCCGCTGTACAGCGTACGCTTCCTCGAATTTTGAGCTTCTCTGGTGGCTTGGCGAGCGCTGCCCGAGCGGCATGTCTACAGAGAGCTATCGATGGATGCCCAATTCCTGCCGCGGCGCTTGTATCGAAAGCGCCAGCAGATCATCGGCCTTGGCGTGTTCTTAGGTCGAACCTGCCGGGCGAGCCTGAGCGGAAATGATGATTTCTACCCGCCGGTTCTGCAGACGTCCAGCCTCGGTGCTATTGGTCGCTACCGGATTGGCTTCACCATAGCCGCGCGCGCTGATGCGGTCGGGGCCGATGCCATTTTGGAGCAGAAAATCCTGCACGGACTGCGCGCGCCGCTGGGACAAATCCAGGTTATATTCATCCGAGCCGGTACTATCGGTATAGCCCTCGATGGCCACGGTGCGTTCCGGGTTCTCCTTGAGAAAATTAACTAGCTGGTACAGATTCTGCTGGGCCCCGGGCTTGAGATTGGCCTTATTGTAATCGAACAGCACATCGCCCAAGGTGAGTACATAACCGCGCTCGGTCTTCTTGGTCTTGAGCTCGGCTAGTTCCCTTTCCAGCTGTTGGGCTTGGCGGGTGCGCGCTTGCAGCAGAATTTTATCGTGCTGCTCAAGCTGCTGTGCCGCCTGAGCTTCGGCCACTTTACGCTGGGCTTCCGCGCGCGCGATGGCGACCTGCTTCTCAGCGAGATAAGCATAATGGTTCACGTCTTCCTTATCACTGCCGCGTTCGGCTTTGCGCAAGGACTCCTCGGCCTCGTGCAGGGCGACCGAGGCATGCGTGGCGACTTGGGGGTCTCCCGTCGCCTGCGTATAGACTTGTTGAGCATGCTGCAAGGCCAAGTTGGGACCGGCGCAACCCGTGCACAATGTGACGATACCCAGCGCCAGACTGCACGTGACCAAACGGAGAGAGCGGTCGGTGTGTAGGCTTAACATGGTCATGTCTCCTGTTCGAATTAGTCCCCGGGTGCTTTCGGAGCCGCCTCTTGGCGCAGCGTATCGATCGTCTCTCGTGTTTCCTCGGAACTCTTTTGCGCGGCCTCGGCAAGCGCTTTCGCTTCCGCCAGCCGGGCGTCCACGCGAGCTTGCTCGGCCAACCGGCGGGCTTTTTCGTAGTCGTCGTCGTGCATGGCCGATTTCGCCTTGTCCAGCTTTTCTTGCGCTACCCGTAATTCCAAGGGCGCATACTCGGACGCCTTGGCATCCATGGCTCGGTTGTAGGCCATTTGCGCCGTTGATAGGGCATCGGTCGGCGGATTGCCGGCGCAGGCACAGAATGCGCCCGTTATGCTGATAAGCACCGGCAAACCGGCACGCCGTCTGCGTAACGGAATTTCGTTCATGGCTCTTACCTCCATTGCTTCGAGGAGCGTCGCTGCCACCTCGTAATCCCGCTGAGCTTAGTGGCAGGGCCTGTCCGCAAACAGACCCCGAGCGATTATTTACGGTGTCGTCGCAGAACCTCCCGCATCCTCCCGCTTTTCCTGCATGAACAGGTTGCCGTATTCGTGGGCTTCCAGCTTGCCGTCTTTGCCGGCGTCTACCTTGTCGAAGTTCTCCAACAGTTTCGGATAATCTTTCAATTCGTCCTTGGTGATGTAGTGATCGCCGTTCTTATCCACTTGTTCGAACATGGGCAGCTCTTTGCTACCCCCGCCTGCACTGCCCGCCTGCTGGCTCGGATTGATTTTCTCGGGTTCAGCGCTGTGAACAGCCATGGAACTCAACATGCAAACCATGCCAGCGCTCAATGCTACAGGCAGCCAAGCTTTCCCGATCGTTATGTTTAAAGCTTTCATGCTTCACTCCTCTTTTCGACGAAACTTTGCGGCCGCGACAAATCTTGTGCAGCTTCCCTAAGGGAGCAACCTCCATGCCACTGAATTTTTTATCCATTTAAGTCTGTAGATTCAAGCGCTTAATCTCGGCTGTTGAAGAATGATATGGCGATTCGGCAGCATTTTCGGTAACAATTACCATTAGGATGTAACCCTTACACGGCGTTGTCTTGAGTGGTGGACGGCGCGCAAGCACGCACGAAATGCAATAATGCTGGTTTCCTCAACCGTCGATCGAGAGTCATGATTCAAGTCGGCATTGTCATGGGCAGTAGCAGCGATTGGGACGTCATGCAACACGCCGCCCGCCAGCTCAGGGATTTCGGGGTCGAATACGAGGCGCGCATCGTGTCGGCGCACCGCACGCCCGACCTGCTTTTCACCTACGCGGAAACCGCCGACCGGCGGGGACTTAAGAGTATCATCGCCGGCGCGGGCGGGGCCGCGCACCTGCCGGGCATGCTGGCCGCCAAGACCATCCTGCCGGTGCTCGGCGTACCCGTCCCGTCACCCTACCTGAACGGCCAGGATTCCTTGTATTCCATCGTGCAGATGCCAAAAGGCGTTCCGGTCGCAACCTTCGCCATCGGCCAAGCGGGCGCGGTCAATGCCGCCCTGTTTGCCGCCGCCATGCTGGCAAATAACGACGAGGAATTGAAACACCGCTTGGATGCGTTCCGCCGCAGTCAAGCGGAGCGCGTCCTGGCAACACACTTGCCGGAAGTCGAATGAGCGTCCACATTCTGCCCGATGCCATGCTCGGCATTCTCGGCGGTGGTCAGCTTGGGCGCATGTTCACCCTGGCAGCGCGGGCAATGGGCTATCGCGTCAGCGTGCTGGATCCAGATCCTGATTGCCCGGCGGGTAATCTGGCCGATGCCCACCTTCGCGCCCACTACGATGATGCTGCCGCGCTGCACAGCCTGGCCGCGACCTGTGCGGCAGTGACCACCGAATTCGAGAACGTGCCGGCTGAGAGCCTGCGCCTGTTGCAGCAAACCACCCGCGTCAGACCTTCCGCCGACTGCGTGAGCATCGCCCAGGACCGCATCTGCGAAAAACGCTATATCGCCCAGACCGGCATCCGGGTCGCACCCTTCGTCGCCGTCGAAATAGCAGCCGATCTCGCTCGCGACCTGAGCGCCTATCTGCCGGGTATTTTGAAGGTCGCACGACTGGGTTACGACGGCAAAGGTCAGATTCGCGTGGAGACGCCGGATGAAGCCCGCGCCGCCTTCCTCCAAATGGGTTGCCGGGCGTGCGTATTGGAGCGGCGGCTCACGCTGAAGAGTGAAATTTCGGTCATTGTCGTACGTTCTTCGGCGGGCGAAGCGGCCTGTTTTCCGGTCGCCGAAAACCAGCACGCAGCCGGCATTCTCGAGCTGACCATCGTGCCGGCCCGAATCGCGGCTGAGGTCGCCGAGCGCGCACGCCGACTGGCTCTGCAATTAGCCACGGCGATGGATTACATCGGCGTGCTGGCGGTCGAGTTCTTTATAGTGGATGACGATGAAATCGTGATCAATGAAATCGCGCCGCGCCCGCATAACAGTGGCCACTACACGCTGGACGCCTGCGTGGCAAGCCAGTTTGAGCAACAGGTGCGAGCGCTATGCGGCTTGCCGCCGGCGTGTACCCGATTGCTGAGTCCGGTCGTCATGGTGAATTTGCTCGGTGATTTCTGGCGCAACGATTCCCCCGCCTGGGACAGGCTGTTGAGCCAGCCGAACGTCAAACTGCATCTGTATGGCAAAAAAA
The DNA here is from genome assembly GCA_902812445.1 of Methylococcaceae bacterium. Taxonomy (GTDB): domain Bacteria; phylum Pseudomonadota; class Gammaproteobacteria; order Methylococcales; family Methylococcaceae; genus CADDZF01. Next base: position 26,937 of record CADDZF010000002.1, read on the forward strand.
CCGCCCGCATTGGCCGCAAGATGGGCCACTTCAACCTCCTCGCCGAGGATGTCACGCAGGCGCTGGTGCAGGCCAGGAAACTGAAACAAACGCTTGAACGGTGTTAGCGGCACAAGCCGGAAAAGCGCTCAGGGGATTAGCGGCCTCGCTATTCAAGGCAGCCCAGAAAGGGTGAGCCAGGCCACCATGTCGGTAATTTCGTGCAGGCTGGGCATGGCGTCCCGGCGGCGCCAATCGGGGGACGGCGCCGTACGGATGAGGTTTCAACGCGCTCGCCATGTCTGACAAGCCCATAGAAGACGTCCTCCGCCGTGTTTTCGGCTATGCCCAATTTCGTGGCCAGCAGGCGGCGATCGTCGATCATCTGGTCAAAGGTGGCGATGCTTTGGTATTGATGCCGACCGGCGCCGGCAAGTCCCTTTGCTATCAAATTCCAGCCATGCTGCGACCCGGTACGGCGATCGTCGTTTCTCCCTTGATCGCCTTGATGCAGGATCAGGTCAGCATGCTGAATCAAGTCGGCGTGCGGGCCGCGTTTCTCAATTCGAGCTTGGACGCGCATGCGATGCGCGCGGTCGAGGCGGAATGGGCTGACGGACGCCTGGATCTTTTGTATGTCGCGCCCGAGCGCCTGCTGTCGACTGCCATGCTGGACCGCTTGGATCGTGCGCCCAGCAGCCTGTTTGCCATCGATGAAGCGCACTGCGTATCACAGTGGGGTCATGATTTCCGCGCCGACTACTGGCGGCTTTCCGTGCTGCACGAGCGCTATCCGCAGGTGCCGCGCGTTGCCCTCACGGCCACTGCCGACGAGCGCACACGACAGGAGATCATCAAGCGGCTAAATCTTGAAAAAGCTAAGGTATTCTGCCACGGCTTCGATCGACCCAATATTCGCTACCGCATCGGCGTCAAGCAAAACGTGCACGGTCAACTGTCGCGTTTTTTACAGGACGAACACCGGGGTGATGCCGGGATCGTCTATTGCCTATCGCGTAAAAGAGTGGACGCCACGACCGAATGGTTGAGCGAAAAAGGATTCAGCGCCCTGCCTTATCATGCCGGCTTGCCGACAGACCTTCGGCGGCGAAACCAGCAACGCTTTCTGATGGAGGAAGGAGTGATCATGGTGGCGACGATTGCGTTCGGCATGGGTATCGACAAACCGAATGTCCGCTTTGTCGCCCACCTCGATCTGCCGAAAAGCCTGGAAGCCTATTACCAGGAGACGGGGCGCGCCGGACGCGATGGTCTGCCCGCCAATGCCTGGATGGTTTACGGCCTGCAGGACGTCATCGCGCTGCGGCAAATGGTCGAAGCATCCGCAGCCGATCCGCTGCACAAACGAGTTGAACGCCACAAACTCGAAGCCATGCTGGGCTTCTGCGAACTGACGACGTGCCGTCGGCAGGCGTTACTGAGCTACTTCGGCGATGAATTAAAGCAACCGTGCGGCAATTGCGACAATTGTCTGCAACCGGCGTTGACCTGGGATGCTACGGAAGCTGCGCGTAAAGCCCTCTCCTGCGTCTATAAAACCGGGCAGCGGTTTGGCGTTCGCCATCTCGTGGATGTGCTGCTCGGAAAGCTCAATGAAAAGGTACGCGGCTTTGCTCACAACCGGCTAAGCACCTTCGGCATCGGTCACTCATTGAGTGAAAAACAGTGGCATTCCGTCTATCGCCAATTGATCACCCGCGGCCTTCTGGCGGTGGATTGGGAAGGGCATGGCGCCTTGCGGCTAACGGAGGCGTGCCGACCGGTGCTGCGCGGGGAACAAGCGCTTTGGCTGCGTCCGGATGAGGCCTCGGCCCGGCAGGCAAGGCCAGCGCCCGCGCGCTTTGCGACACCGATGGCCGAACAGCTGTGGCAGGCACTAAGAGTTCACCGACGCCGGCTCGCGGCGCAGCAGCAGGTGCCGCCCTATGTCATTTTTCACGATGCCGTCCTGATGGACATGGTGCGATTGCGGCCTCAACACAAGGCGGCGTTGGGCCAGCTCGCCGGAATCGGTGAACGCAAGTTGGAGCGCTACGGCGATAGCTTTCTCGCAGTAATCCAAGACGTTGGGGGACTCGGAAAATCGCCCGCCATAACGGGTGTCCGCACGCAAGACGAGAGCCTTAAGTTGTTTCGCCTCGGCATGAGCGTGCAACAGGTCGCCGTGCAGCGCGGATTGGCGGTAACGACCGTATGGATTCATCTCGCGCAGGCAATCGAGTCCGGCGCCCTGGAGCTCGGCGCCGCAGTCAAACTGGATGAGATGCAGCTGGCCGCAATCAGGGCCGCTTGGGATGCACTGCCGGAAGGCGAACGCGCAGTCCTCAAACCGTTGTACGAGTCGCTGGGCGGCGTTTACAGCTATGAGGTGCTGCGCTGCGTTCGCTCCGCCTTCCGGCAGGAGTCGAACGAAAGCCCTAGTCCAACGCCAGACAGTGTTCCTGCGAAGGGCGTGTGATGCTGAATCGGTAGCGGTTCTGTAGGCAATGGTCCAGCCATTTATCCAAAAAATAGTTTAAAGACCATTTGTAATCGAGCACCTTTTGGCCGGAACTGCCAGCCTTTAGCGCATCCGCAACCAACGGGCGGTGATAGTCGCTCAGCACCTCTGCCGCTTTCACGTCGAGATAGACGCGGATTTGTACCGCCGGCTCGAAGGCCTCCAGCTCTTGCTGGAAACGATGGGTCAGTTCCAGCGTCAACGTATACGGTGCGCGCTGGATTAAGCGAAGATAGAGCGTCGGCTTGCCTTCGGCGTTGGCCACTGCGCTTTTGCTCTCATTAAGGTCGTCGAGGTCGGGAACCAGGCTGAGTAGCTTGCGGTAGTTCGATTCGCAGATTTTTTCCAGCCAATACGATTTGTTAACGAGGTTCAGTGCGCTCATGTCAGAAATTATCAACCCTTCCGCGTTTCATTCTCGATACGAGGCGCAGGCGCTTGGTGTTTCCCATAAGCTAACGCTGTCGACTGGGTAACCTTGGGCCGCGATGTATTGGTAAATCAATTTTGCCAGGTACTCGGCGGTCGGATGCTCATCCAACGCCATGAATCGTTCATTTGCCTGTCTTAGAAAAGGCAGCAAAGGATCGTCTCGATGCAACAGAAAATTATGATCCAGTTGTTCCTCGATGAAGCCGCAGGCGACTCCATCGATTTCGCCAAAATCACAGACCATGCCGTGTCGATTAAGCTTCTCGGCCGATAGCGTGATCGCCGCCTTGACGCTGTGTCCATGAACGTTGCGGCACTTGCCTGCGTGCTCCATCAGGCGGTGACCGTAGCAGAACGACACTTCTTTAGTAACGGTAAACATAGCGATGAATGATCAGAAAATGAGGGCAAAAACGTGTTCTTGAGAGCTCTAGTCGCTCTTAATGCCTTTTATCGCGCCGGCTATTTGATAGCCTCCGTCATCGGTCTTCATGCTTCGGATGACTTCGATAAATGCAGTCAGAGGTGGAGTCAGGCTATTTTCGGGTACGAGGTAGATTTCGAGAGCCCTGCCGAGTTCTATATTTTGCTGCGTCTTAAACAGGATGCCGGCACCGCTCAGGTTTAGGCAGAAAGCCTCATGTTGTCGTTCGGTGTCGACCGCTTTATAGGTCATTTTACAATTGGTCTGCATGCGCACAAAGTCGCGTTTCTCATCATCCAGCAACATCTAAATACTCTCTGGTCTTCTGTTCGATCGCCGGCAGCCATTATCAGTCGTTAAAAAATCATATTAAACTCAGTGTTAGCATTTAGTGCAAGAGACCTCGGCGGTGCGCATCAATGTGCGCTCTTCGTCGCTCCTCGCATCGCGCGCTACCGATTGATCGCTTATTGGCCCACCGGTAAGGCCCCGGTCAAAAGGGTACTTTTTATAATCGGAAAATCTGTTTACAATTAGCCAGTATTAGGCGCGTAGCTCAGCTGGTTAGAGCACCACCTTGACATGGTGGGGGTCGTTGGTTCGAGTCCAATCGCGCCTACCAATGATTTAAGCATCGCATCGCGATGCTTTAATTTTTTGAAGGTCAGGTTTCCTTACCTATTTCGAAAAACAGAAAATGCCGGTCGTTACCCTTCCCGATGGCTCGAGACGTTTTTACGATCATCCAGTGACCGTGATGCAGGTTGCCGAGAGCATTGATTCGGGGCTCGCAAAAGCGGCCCTAGCGGGCCGCCTCGATGGCAAGCTGGTCGATCTTTCGACTGTACTCGATCGCGACGCGGAGGTGAAAATTGTCACCGGACAGGATACAGAAGGGCTGGACGTATTGCGCCACTCGACCGCCCATCTGCTTGCTCATGCCGTCAAGTCGCTTTATCCAAGCGCGCAAGTGACCATCGGCCCCGTGATAGAAGATGGATTCTATTACGATTTCGCTTTTGATAGGCCATTTACACCAGACGATCTGGCGGCCATCGAAAAGAAAATGCACGAGCTCGCGGAGCAGGCACTTGCGGTTAGACGCCAAGTGATTCCGCGACAACAGGCGATCGACTTTTTCCGTCGCCAGGGGGAAGAATACAAAGCCAGAATCATCGAGGAGATTCCCGCCGACGACGAGATCTCACTTTACACCCAGGGCGATTTCACCGATCTTTGCCGTGGACCGCATGTGCCCGATACGGGAAAATTGAAGGCTTTCAAATTGATGAAAATCGCCGGCGCTTATTGGCGCGGCGATGCCCGCAACGAAATGCTGCAACGAATATACGGTACCGCCTGGCTCAACAGGAAGGATCTAAACCGGTATCTCGAACGCCTGGAAGAGGCCGAGAAAAGAGATCACCGCAAGATCGCCAAGGCGTTGGACTTGTTTCACCTGCAGGAAGAAGCACCGGGCATGGTGTTTTGGCACCCGAAAGGCTGGGCGTTGTGGCAAGTCATTGAGCAGTATATGCGCCAGCTATTTCGCACGAGTGGTTATCAGGAGATTCGCACGCCGCTCATCGTCGACCGCAGTCTATGGGAAAAATCCGGGCACTGGGACAAATTCGGCGAGGAAATGTTTACGACTCACTCCGAATCCAAAGATTACGCCATCAAGCCGATGAATTGCCCTTGCCACGTGCAGGTTTATAACCAGGGACTGAAGAGTTACCGGGATCTACCGCTGCGCCTAGCCGAATTTGGCTCTTGCCACCGCAATGAGCTGTCAGGCGTCCTGCATGGCATCATGCGCGTGAGAAGTTTTACCCAGGACGATGCGCATATCTTTTGCACAGAGGATCAGATTCAGGACGAAGTGTCGCGTTTTATCGATCTGCTGCACCAAGTGTATGCTGATTTTGGTTTTCACGAAATCCTGATAAAACTCTCTACCCGCCCCGCCAAGCGGGTAGGTTCCGATGCAATATGGGACAAGGCCGAGCAGGCGCTCGAAACAGCCTTGAACGCCAAACGGCTAAATTGGCAATCGCAGCCCGGCGAGGGCGCCTTCTACGGGCCTAAAATCGAATTTTCGTTAAAGGACTGCCTCGCTCGAATCTGGCAGTGCGGCACGATCCAGGTCGATTTTTCCACACCGAACGCATTGGGCGCCGTCTATGTGGCCGAAGACAGTTCCAAGCAGACGCCCGTCATGCTGCACCGCGCCATACTTGGCTCGCTGGAGCGGTTTATCGGGATTCTAATCGAGCATTATGCCGGAAACTTTCCGGTCTGGTTGGCCCCCGTGCAGGCAATGGCGTTGAACATTACGGACCGGCATACGGAATATGTTAAAAAAATGGTTCATGAAATGGAAAATCAAGGATTTAGGGTCAAGGCCGACTTGAGAAATGAAAAGATCGGCTTTAAAATTCGCGAGCACTCGATCCAGCGAGTTCCCTATCTTTTGATAGTGGGTGACAAAGAGATGGAAACGCGCACACTCGCCGTTCGCACGCAGAAAGGAACCGATCTTGGCCGTTTTACGCTGGAGGATTTTTTAGCCAGGCTGGCGGCTGATACAGCAAGCCGCAGCACACTTTTACCATGAATGTGGAGGATTAAGGTATCACCGTTAATGTCAATAAAGAACCGCGTCTGAATGATGAAATCACGGCACATTCCGTCAGATTAATCGATTCGGAAGGCAAACAGGTCGGCGTCGTTTCGGTTAGAGAAGCCAAACAAATTGCTCAGGATGCTGATCTGGATCTAGTAGAGATTTCGCCCAACGCAGATCCTCCGGTATGTAGGGTGATGAACTATGGCAAGTACCGCTTCGAGCTGAGCAAGAAACAGCAGGCTGCCAAGAAAAAGCAAAAGCAGATTCAAATCAAGGAAGTAAAATTTAGACCGGGCACGGATGAAGGAGATTATCAGGTTAAGATGCGTAACCTCGTCAAATTTCTGCATGAGGGCGACAAAACGAAAATCACCGTGCGGTTTAGGGGGCGCGAATTGAGCCATCGCGAATTGGGGATCGATTTACTGAAAAGAATCGAAACGGAGTTGGAGCCTTTTGCATCGGTGGAGCAACATCCCAAGCTGGAGGGCAAGCAGATGATCATGGTGCTTTCGCCCAAGAAGAAAAAGACTTAACTCATCACAGAGTACAACGTATGCCAAAAATGAAAACAAATCGAGGCGCCGCGAAGCGGTTTAAGCGCACCACGTCGGGCAGCTTCAAATGCAATCACTCGCATCGGCGCCATATCCTGACGAAAAAGAGCACGAAGCGGAAAAGACACTTACGGCATGGCAACATGCTGCATCCCTCGGATGCCGGAAGTGCGAGTCGGCTATTGCCGTATAGTTGAAGTTTAAAGACAACATTTACGAGGAATCTCCATGCCAAGAGTCAAACGCGGCGTCACTGCGCGAGCGCGGCACAAAAAAGTTCTCAAGCAAGCGAAGGGCTATTATGGCGCCCGCAGCCGCGTCTATCGGGTAGCCAAACAGGCCGTTATCAAAGCCGGTCAATACGCCTATCGCGATCGCAAACAACGGAAGCGCCAATTCCGCGCCCTGTGGATCGTACGCATCAATGCGGCCGCTCGCGAATGCGGACTGTCCTATAGCCGCTTGATGGACGGTCTGAAAAAAGCCTCGATCGCTATTGACCGCAAGGTGCTCGCTGACTTGGCCGTTCACGATAAGGAAGCTTTTGCCGAACTGGCCAAATTAGCCCAGAGCTAAGGCCGTTCAAAATTGCAAAAGCTGTCCTTCGACTGCAGTCCTAGAGCACACTCATTGTGATCGATACTCTTGAAGACATCCTTCAGCAAGCCAAACGCCAATTAGCAGCAGCCAAGACACCCCAGCAACTCGACCAGATCAGAATCCGCTATTTAGGTAAAAAAGGAATATTGACCGAACAGATGAAGGCGCTTGGCAAGTTGCCGCCCGATTTGCGCCCTGCAACCGGTCAAGCTGTCAACGAGGCGAAGGACTTATTGATCGCCGCCCTCGAAACACGTACCGGCATTCTGCAGAAAAGCCAGCTCAAGGAAAGACTAAAAAGCGAAAAGCTCGACGTCACCTTGCCCGGCAGGGGCCAAAGCCCGGGAGGGCTGCATCCTGTCACGCTCACCTTAAGACGCATTTCCAAGCTTTTCCAAAGTGTGGGCTTTAAGGTTATCGAAGGCCCGGAAATCGAGGACGATTACCATAATTTTGAAGCCTTGAATATCCCCGCGCATCATCCTGCGCGCGCCATGCACGACACGTTTTATTTCGATGAGCATCTGTTATTGCGCACCCACACCTCGCCGGTACAGGTGCGCGTCATGGAAAACACGCCGCCTCCGCTGAGGGTTATCGCGCCGGGACGAGTTTATCGCTGCGATTCGGACCTGACGCATACGCCCATGTTCCACCAGGTGGAGGGATTTCTGGTTGATGAAGACGTCAGCTTTGCCGCCTTGAAAGGTATTTTGTACCAATTCCTGACCTTATTTTTTGAAAAGGACGTGCAGGTCCGGTTTCGCCCGTCTTATTTTCCCTTCACAGAGCCTTCGGCCGAGGTCGATATCGGGTGTGTCATGTGTGACGGCAAAGGTTGTCGCGTCTGTGGCCATACCGGCTGGCTCGAGGTGCTGGGCTGTGGAATGATTCATCCGAAAGTTTTTGAGTTTGTCGCCATCGATGCGGAAAAATATACCGGTTTCGCTTTCGGCATGGGGGTCGAGCGACTGTCTATGCTGCGCTATGGAATCAACGACTTGAGACTGTTTTTTGAGAACGATCTCAAATTTCTCGAACAGTTCAATTGATCTATTCGTCATTTTTCCAGTGACGAAATCACGGCTCGAATAAAGTTTAATCATGCGTTTCAGCGAAGCTTGGCTCAGAGAAAATGTAAACCCGCCGGTCAGCACGCAGACGCTCGTTGAACAATTGACCATGGCGGGCCTCGAAGTCGACGCCGTTGAGCCGGCCGCTGGCTACTTCGACAGCGTCGTTGTCGGCGAAGTGCTCGAAGTCGTGCCTCACCCGCACGCAGACCGCTTAAAGTTGTGCAAGGTCAGAATTGGCGAAGCGCCATGCCTACAGATCGTCTGCGGCGCTCCCAACGTAGTCCCCGGAATGCGCGCCCCGACCGCCTTGCCGGGAGCCATCTTGCCAGGCGATGTCCGCATCGGGCGGGCGGAATTGCGCGGCGTTGCATCGGCTGGCATGTTGTGCTCAGCGAAGGAGCTGGGTCTGGATTCCTCGGCAGACGGTTTAATGAGCTTGCCAGAGGATGCGCCAGTCGGGGCCGATATCAGGCAATATCTGCAACTCAACGATTCGATCCTCACTCTCGATTTGACCCCCAATCGTGCTGACTGCCTGAGTATTCGGGGGATTGCACGTGAAGTGGCGGTACTCAACAAACTGGATTGGAAACCCCGGCCGAGCAGCGAATCGGCGATCCGACATGAAGACAGCGTGCCGGTGCACGTGAGCGAGAGCGAAGCCTGTCCTCGCTACCTTGGCCGTTTGTTGACGGCCCTCACGCAAGCGGCCGACACGCCGTTGTGGATACGCGAACGCTTGCGCCGGTCCGGCATTCGATCGCTCGGCCCCATCGTCGATGTCACCAATTATGTATTACTCGAACTCGGTCAACCGCTGCATGCTTTTGACGCCGCCAAGTTAACCGGCGGCCTGCAGGTACGGCTGGCAACATCCGGCGAACGGATCGTGTTGCTAAACGATCAAACGGTCGCGCTCGATGAGGATGTCTTGGTCATCGCCGATGCAGCGAAGCCTTTAGCGATAGCAGGCATCATGGGTGGAAAGGATTCAGCGGTAAGCGAGGCGACGACCGATATCTTCCTCGAGTGCGCTTTTTTCGCGCCTGCTGCGATCGCCGGCAAAGCCCGCCGCTATGGCCTGGCTACAGAATCTTCCCACCGGTTCGAACGCGGTATCGATCCTGAGCTGCAGCATAACGCCATCGAACGGGCTACCGAGCTTCTAGTCGCGATTACGGGAGGACAGCCGGGCCCTATTAGCGAAGTCTGCCACAGGACTGCCCTGCCGGCTCCTAAGCCCATCGTGCTCAGAAAAACGAGGATTGAAAAAATCCTGGGCTTGGCGCTGGCGGAAAGTTTTCTCCTCGACACCTTGAGGCGTCTCGGCATGGATGTCGTGCGGCGAGGGGACGGCGACTGGCAAGTGACACCACCCGCCTTTCGCTTTGACCTTGCCATCGAGGTGGATCTGATTGAAGAACTGGCCAGGGTCTATGGATATCAGCGGCTGCCTCAGGAACAGCCGATCTTGCGACCCCGATTGCTCGCCGAATCGGAGGCGGTAGTGGATATTGAGCGGGTGAAAGACTTGCTGTCCGGCAGAGGCTACCGAGAAGCGATTACCTATAGTTTCGTCGATGCCTCCGTGCAAAACAAAATCGAACCCCACGTCCAACCCATTACGCTCAAAAACCCGATCTCATCCGATTTGGCTGTCATGCGAACCAGCTTGTGGTGCGGGCTGCTCCAAGCGGCGTTAAGAAATCAAAATCGCCAACAGACGCGCGTTCGTTTATTCGAAGTGGGTCTCGTATTCAGCCAACGCGGAAATGAAGTTAAACAGGAAAAACGCATAGCAGGGATCGCGCTAGGTTCTCTTTACGAAGAACAATGGGGTGTAAAAACCCGTGCTGTCGATTTTTATGACGCTAAATCGGACATCGAGGCGCTGCTCGCCCTGAAGGGAAATAAACAAGGATTTGCCTTCGCCCCCGCCCAGCATCCTGCGCTACATCCCGGGCAAGCGGCGGAAGTGTTGAATTCCGACGGCGAATGCATCGCCACATTCGGCATGCTGCACCCGAGGCTGGAGGAAGATCTGGGGGTCGAGGCCCGTGTCTTTCTGTTTGAAGTGAAGCACGATTTATTTAAAAGCAGGACTCTTCCATCTTTTCAAAGCTTGTCCAAATTCCCCCAGGTTCGCCGGGATCTTGCCGTGGTCGTCGATGCAGAGGTACCGGTTGCGAGCCTGATCGATTGTGTCCACGGACGATGCGGTTCCATCGTCAGACAAGTTAAGGTTTTCGACGTCTACCAGGGAGAGGGAATTGACGCGGGGCGAAAGAGCGTCGGCCTGGGTGTGATTCTGCAGGATCATGCCAAAACGCTCACCGATGAAATCGTCGATGCCTGCATCGCGGACATAGTCCAGCGTTTGGCAATCACCTTCAACGCAAAACTAAGGGAATAATCATGGCGGTGACAAAAGCGAATCTGGCTGAATATCTTTTTGAAGGTCTCGGTTTAAACAAGCGAGATGCGAAAGAGATCGTCGAACAGTTTTTCGAGGAAATCAAAAATTCTCTGGAAGAGGGCAAACAAGTTAAGCTCTCTGGCTTCGGCAATTTCGATCTCAGGAACAAAAATCAAAGACCAGGCCGAAACCCGAAAACAGGAGAAGAAATTCCCATCAAGGCGCGTCGCGTCGTCACCTTCAAGCCCGGGCAGAAGTTGAAAATAAAAGTAGAACACCACGCGGCGACAAAATCATAGCGCATGGAGGCGGCAAGCAGGCGGGGCGAGCGGCCTTCAGGGCGCTGCCCCGTAAGCCGCAGCGACCTCTCTGCAAAGCCCTTTTTCCGGCATCATCTGCCAAGGGGTGGCGGACAACAAGGCGAATCAACGCGGCCCGCTGGTTGCCACGGAAGCCTTGTCTTTATCCTTGCTGGGCGGGTTTCGCAGCTGAATGCCCAGCTCGCGCAGTTGCTCATCGCTGACCGGGGCAGGCGCGTCCATCAATGGACACCACGCCGATTGGGTCTTCGGGAAAGCCATCACTTCTCGAATCGAATTTGCACCGCTCATCAACATGACCAGCCGATCCAATCCGAACGCCAGGCCTCCGTGCGGCGGACAACCATATTTCAGCGCCTGCAGCAGGAAGCCGAATTTTTCCTGCGCTTCCCGCTCGTCGATGCCCAGCAATTGAAACACGGCGTGTTGCATGTCGGTGCGATGAATACGAATTGATCCGCCCCCAATTTCCATGCCGTTTAGCACCATGTCGTAAGCCCGCGAAATTGCCCTGCCGGGATCGCTCAGCAGCTCCTCGAGGCTGCACTTCGGCGCGGTGAAAGGATGATGCAAAGCGCTCCAGCGTTGCAGCTTGTGATCCCACTCGAAGAGCGGAAAATCGGTTACCCACAGCGGTTGCCAACCGGGTTTGATGAGCCTGAGATCATGACCCAGTTTGGTACGCAGGGCTCCCATCGATTCATTCACCACAGCTGCCACACCGGCGCCGAAGAAGACCAGATCGCTGCTCGCGGCTCCTGCACGATCGAGGATTGCATCCACGACGCTGTCAGGCAGAAACTTGATAATCGGCGATTGCAGGCCGGCGCTGCCCTGCGCGCGCTGGTTGACCTTGATGTAGGCCAGTCCCCGAGCGCCGAAAATACTGACGTAGCGGGTGAGCTCGTCGATTTCCTTACGCGTCAAGTGGCTGCCGCCGGGTATCTTCAAGGCAGCTACCCTGCCTTGCGGATCACGTGCCGGTTCGGCAAAGACCTTGAAGTCCACGTCCTTTACCAGATCGGCGATATCCACCAGCTCGAGTGCTATCCGCAAATCCGGCTTATCCGATGCGAACCGTCGTAGCGCTTCGGCATGGGTCATGCGCGGAAAAGGACTGGGTAGATCCACGCTCAGTATTTCGGCAAACAGGGCCCGCATCATGTCTTCCATGATGTCCATGATCTGGTTTTCGTCCATGAATGACGTCTCGATATCGAGCTGAGTAAACTCGGGCTGCCGGTCGGCACGCAAATCTTCATCGCGAAAACAGCGCACGACCTGATAGTAGCGGTCCATGCCCGAAATCATCAATAATTGTTTATAAAGCTGCGGCGATTGCGGTAAGGCGAAAAACCTGTTCGCGTGGGTTCGACTGGGCACCAGATAATCGCGAGCGCCCTCCGGCGTGGCTTTGGTGAGAAACGGCGTTTCTATCTCATAAAAGCCCTGTTGATCGAGAAAATTCCGCAAAAACCGGGTGATGTCACGCCGTGTTTTGATGCGCTGCTGCATGAGGGGGCGACGCAAATCGATGTAGCGGTAGCGCAGGCGCGTCTCTTCATTGACCTCGATATCGCTCTCCAGAGGAAATGGGGGAGGCTCCGCTCGGTTGAGAATTTCCAGTTGTGTTGCCAGAACTTCGATTTCGCCCGTCGCCATCTGGCGATTTTCCGTGCCCTCCGGTCGTGGCCGCACGGTACCATGCACCTTGAGCACATATTCGCTGCGAACGCTCTCGGCTCGCCGGAAAGATTCCCTTTCGCCAGGGTCGAAAACGACCTGCACCAAGCCTTCGCGGTCACGCAGGTCAATAAAAATTATTCCGCCATGGTCCCGACGTCGATGCGCCCAGCCGCAGACATCTACCTCCTGATTGACATGGCTCGCATTGAGTTCTCCACACCGGTGGCTGCGCATAGTTAATCTCTATTCGTGGAAGGTTTGACGGCGGTTGGCAGATTGTGCGTCGCGGCTTTCAAGGAGCATCGGTCGCTGGACGAGCAGGAGGCTTGGTATTGTCGTGCTTTGAAGCTTTTTGGCCGGCATCGGTTTTGGGATCAGCCGGCTTTCCGTCTGACGCTTCCCCTACCAGATTGCGCTTTTTTTCTTTACCACCCTTGAAGTCCGTTTCGTACCAACCACCGCCTTTCAGCCGAAAGCCCGCCGCTGAAACCAACTTGATCAGTGCCGGGTGACTGCAGGAAGGGCAATCGGTGAGGAGTTTATCGGTCATTTTCTGCAAAGCCTCGAATTCATGTCCACACGCCTTGCAGTGATATTCATAGATAGGCATCAACAGCTCCGATTTCAGTTGGCAATAACAAGATATTACGGTTTGAAAAGGCTTTTTCAAGCTCCTGGCGCGCGGTCGAAGGCGGTATGATGTTTATTTAGCAAATACGCCGGAGCGAACTTAAAATATACGTTGTTTTGTGCCGGCCAGCATGAATGCAGAGATTTACCCTCACCTGTCCTGACGATTGCCATTTACACGTGCGCGACGGTACAGCGCTTCAAGCCGTCATACCCCACAGCGCACGTCAATTCGCTCGCGCGATAATCATGCCCAACCTGACACCGCCGGTGACCACTGTTGCTCAGGCGATGCGGTACCGTCAGCGCATTCTTGAAGCCGTTCCGGCGAAGACGCATTTCCAGCCGCTGATGACGCTCTATCTCACCGAATCCACGACGCATGATGAGATTGAACGCGTTTCGAGACAAACGGATGTGCTCGCTTTCAAACTTTATCCGGCAGGGGCCACCACCCACTCCGAAGCAGGCGTCAAGGCGCTGGAAAAAATTTATCCGCTATTGCAGACGATGGAGCGCCATGACATTCCACTGCTGGTGCACGGTGAAGCGATCGACCCCGCAGTCGATATCTTCGATCGCGAAAAAGCCTTTATCGACAAACATCTCGCAGCCTTGTGCGAGCGCTTTCCGGCTTTGCGGATTGTACTCGAGCACGCAACGACGGCTGAAGCCGTGCAGTTCGTCCGCGACAGCGGGCCACAAGTCGCCGCGACCATTACCGCACATCATCTGTTGTATAATCGGAATGCCCTGTTTGCCGGCGGCATCCATCCGCACCATTACTGCTTACCCATTTTGAAACGGGAAAAACACCGGCTTGCGCTGCTAGATGCAGCCACCAGCGGGGATAAAAAATTTTTTCTTGGGACCGACAGCGCACCGCATCCGCAGTCGCACAAACAGTCTGCTGTCGGCTGCGCCGGTTGCTATACGGCCCATGCCGCGGTAGAGTTTTACGCCGAGGTCTTCGACGCCGCCCGCGCGCTGGATCAGTTGGAGAAATTTTCCGGCTTTAACGGCGCCGACTTTTACGGCTTGCCCAGGAATCGAAGCACCATCACGCTAGGGAAGAGCAGCTGGACGATTCCAGCCACTTACCCATTTGGCGATGAATCGGTCATACCACTGAGAGCAGCAGAGACCATCACCTGGAGATTGCTCGACAAATCGGAGCCATGAATGGATAACGGGCCTAGCGCCTGCAGGTAGCTGCGCTGCAATACAGGAGACCCGCTGGATAAAACATTACCCACCGTGGGCGGCCCGGAGCGATCATCAGCGCGTCAAGGCACTTGATCGATCTGATTATCCGGCTGTTGTTCTTCCGAGTCGGAATCGATGTCTTCCTCCCATTCCTGATCGAGTGGCGGATTGCCGTCATAGACCAAGTAATTACGCTGTTGAAAGTAAGCGTTCCGAATGAACTCATAACGATCAATCGAGGCTTGATCGGCAATCCTTGTCGCGCTCAAATTGTCGGCGCGAATATCGGTCATGCGCAGCGCGTAGAGCCCTGAGCTAATAGCGGTCGCGTTGGCATAAGAAATCGGGTTCATGGCCGAATCTCCCACCAGCCCGGCGGCACCCCGGGGCGAACTCGGCCCAAAAAACGGCAAAACCAGGTAAGGGCCTGTGGACAACCCCCACGTTCCCAAGGTTTGGTCGAAATCCTCGTTGTGTTTCGGCAGATCGACTTTGGCCGCCACATCGAAAAATCCAGCCAGGCCAACCGTCGAGTTGACGATGAAGCGCCCGGCGTCCATGGTTCCCTGTGCGAGCTTGAGTTGAAAAAGATCGTTTAAGGTCACCCCGATGTCATCTATGTTATTGAAAAAATTTGTGATGCCGCGATCGACAAAGGTCGGTGTAATCCATTGATAGCCTTTAGCCAGAGGTTTCATAAAATAATCGTCCAACTTATCATTGAACTTCTGCACGCCGCGGTTCCACGCTTCCAAGGGATCCCGGGGATCGTGGCGAGTGGTCGCGCAGCCGGTCGTACCCAGTATTAGAACTAACAGGAAAGCGGATGCTTGTTCTTTGATGAGGATGTTTTTTTTCATCTCTTGTTCCTGAATATTCCACTTGAAGATGTTGATCGGGATCAACTGTCAGTTTAACACTAGCGCTGGCCCAAGCTCATCGGCATCGTTGCAGCCAAAAACGACACTATAATAACCGTTCCCGGCTAAGTCGAGAATTCATTCCTTATCCACCATGACCCCGCAAAAACCGCTTTTCTCACGACGTTTCAGGGGCTATCTCCCGGTCATTGTCGACATAGAGACGTCGGGCTTCAACCCCGTGGAGAATGCGCTACTGGAGATCGCCGCGGTGATTCCCGCAATGAACCCTGTGGGACATCTGAGCATTGTTGAAATCCATGCCAGCCCGGTTAAGCCTTTCCCTGGTGCAAGACTCGACAGGGCTGCCCTAAATTTTAACAAGATCGATCCCCACGATCCCGAGCGCCACGCATTCGAGGAAAAAGAAGCTTTACAAACAATATTTCGTGCAGTCAGGGAAGCAGTCAAAAGGAATGGCTGCCTACGCGCCATTCTGGTCGGGCACAACGCGGCATTCGACCTAGGATTTTTGAATGCCGCCGTGGAACGCACCGGGATAAAGAAAAATCCTTTTCATCCTTTCAGCACCTTCGATACGGCAACTTTATGCGGGCTCGCTTATGGGCAGACCGTGCTTGCCAAAGCTGCTCAGGCCGCCGGTATGCCGTGGGACAACAGCCGGGCGCATTCAGCCGCTTACGATGCGGAGCAAACTGCCCGGCTGTTTTGTGGCATTGTCAACCGTTGGGAAAATCTTGTGGCTTCGGAAAAGCTGTTCGCCAGCGACCTACGCTGAACGATCCGACACCGCCGTTTCCTGCAGTGCTTTCTGCAGCTCGCCGCGCTCATAGAGTTCCGCCATAATATCGCTGCCGCCGATCAATTCACCATTAATGAACAATTGCGGGAAGGTCGGCCACTGTGAAAACAGTTTAAGATTTTGCCGGATTTCCGGATCTTCGAATACATTGACGTACGCGTACTCTACACCGCACTGATTCAGTAGCTGTACGGCGTGACCCGAAAAACCGCATTGCGGGAAGTCCGGCGTGCCTTTCATGTATAACATCACCCGGTTCTCTTCAACTTGCTTTTTGATTCTTTCCAAAACGCCCATCTATCACCTCATGAGAGAATTTATATCGCACCAGACCATCATATCAGCTTTTTCCGCCGCCCACTCGCGAGCGGAATTCGCTAGCAAGCCTTGAATTTCAAGCGCAGGAACGGCGCAAAGCCATAGGTTCTCGCCAGATACTGATTTTGTATGGCATACGCTTCTTTCTCGCGGGCGACCTGATCCCGACATTCCTGGGTAACGTATTTTCCGCTTTTATGCTGCAGGTAATGGACGAATTCGTGGATCCAAATACCGCGCGACGCGGGGGTATCGGCATTGCGGATGCGCTCGTCCAGATAGACCACACCTTGATCGTCATACCACCCAAGCGCATTACACGGTCGTCCCAAACAGGCATTTTCGACAAAAAACGCATGCGGTTTGAATTCGACGCGCGGAGGCTCGGCCGGCTGAGGATAATGCGAAGCCATTACTGCCCAGCTTAGCAAAGCTTTAACCATTTCAGTCATGTCAGCTCCTTCATCGTTCAGGAATGCACACCGGTTGAAAGCTCTGCATCAAGACGCTGGCGAAAAAACCTTCGTGGCCGGGCGGTCCAGCCCACGATCAACCGCTTCGACTTCACGAATATCGCCGAAGTTCTTGTGCAAACTATTATTTTTAATATAATCCAAGCTAGCTTAAGTAGGCAGTCTTTCGCGGCTGCCTTTTGTTTTTTATCGTCAAGCAATAGCGTTATGCAAACACGAATAATGCCAACTTACGCAAGGCTTCCCCTCCGCTTTGAGCGGGGGGAAGGCGTATGGCTGTGGGACACAGAGGGTAAGCGGTATCTGGATGCGATTGCTTCGATCGCCGTGTGTGGATTGGGGCATGCCCATCCCGGCGTCCGCGAAGCCATCTGCCAACAGGCGGGCAGGCTCGTGCACACGTCCAATCTGTATCGTATCGACCTGCAGGAGCGACTGGCAGGAGAGTTGACCCGGCTGAGTGGCCTGGATAACGCTTTTTTCTGTAACTCCGGCGCCGAAGCCAATGAAGCGGCCATCAAGATCGCCCGCAAATATGGCCATCATCGCGGTATCCCGAACCCGGCCATCATCGTTATGCAGCGCAGCTTTCACGGCCGCACCCTGGCCACCTTGAGCGCGACTGGAAATCGCAAAGTGCAACAGGGCTTCGAGCCGCTGGTCGACGGCTTCATCCGCGTGACGTACGACGATATCGCCGCGGTCAAAGCCCTCGACGACCCTCGCATCGTCGCGATACTGGTCGAGCCGGTGCAGGGCGAGGGCGGAGTCCGGGTGCCTGCGCCCGATTACTTGAACCAGCTGCGCACCCTCTGTGATGAGCGTCATTGGCTGCTGATGCTGGATGAAGTGCAGACCGGCATCGGCCGAACCGGGCGCTTTCTGGCTTATCAGCACAACGGCATCTTGCCGGACGTCTGCACGCTGGCCAAAGCCCTGGGCAACGGCGTGCCGATCGGCGCTTGCCTGGCGCGTGGCACGGCGGCTGCCATGCTGACCGTCGGCAGCCACGCCACGACCTTCGGCGGTAATCCTTTGGCTTGCAGCGCCGCGCTCGCCGTGCTGCAAGCGATCGAACGACAACACCTGGTCCAGCGCGCTGCAGAGCTCGGAGAGGAAATCATTGCCGCCATTCGCGCGCGGTTATCAGGCAATCCTCATGTCCTCGAGATCCGCGGCAAAGGCTTGATGATCGGTATCGAGCTGGACAGGCCCTGCGCCAACCTCGTGCCCTTGGCCTTGGGGGAAGGATTGCTCATCAACGTGACCGCCGATGCGACGGTGCGGCTGCTGCCGCCTCTCATCATGGAAGCAGAACCGACCGAACGACTCATCGAGACGCTCGTCCCGCTGATCATGCGACAGGGTTAACCCACTTTCATCCGCGCTCGGATGTATGAATCTGCGGCATTTCATCTGCTTACAAGACATCGACGGTAGCGAGTTCCGCCAGCTCATCGGCCGCGCCAGCGAGCTCAAGCGTCTAAAGCCGGCCGACGAGCCGCTGAAAAATAAAGTGCTGGGCATGATTTTCGAGAAGTCGTCTACCCGCACGCGGGTGTCGTTCGAAGTCGGCATGGTTCAGTTGGGCGGAAGCGCCATTTTTTTGTCTCCCCGCGACACGCAGCTCGGCCGTGGCGAACCGGTCGAAGACAGTGCCCGGGTCATGTCCAGGATGGTTGACTGCATCATGTTGCGGACGCATATCCATGAAACCGTGACCCGCTTTGCAGAATATTCGCGGGTACCCGTTATCAACGGCCTTACCGACCGTTTCCATCCCTGCCAGTTGCTCGCCGACATGCAGACCTATTTCGAACTTCGCGGCGACATCGCCAGCAAGACGGTCGCCTGGATCGGCGACGGCAACAATATGTGCCAAACGTATATCCAGGCCGCGCAATTGCTGGACTTCAGACTGCACATCGCCTGCCCGCACGGCTATGAACCGGAGCTTGGCTTGATCGCCGCGGCGAAAGACCATGTCGAGCTCTGCCATGAACCGACCGTCGCCGTTCAGCAAGCCGATCTCATCGTTACCGATGTCTGGGCCAGCATGGGCGATGAGGGCGAACACGAGGAAAGGGTTAAAGCATTCGGGGCCTTCCGGACCGATGAGGCTCTCATGAGCCAGGCCAGCGCCGATGCCCTGTTCATGCACTGTCTGCCCGCCCACCGCGGTGAAGAGGTAACCGCCGGTGTCCTCGAAGGTCCGCAAAGCGTCGTTTGGGACGAGGCCGAGAACCGCCTGCACGCGCAAAAAGCGCTGCTCGAATTTTTGTTGCTGGAATCAAACGCCGGGCGTTCCTGATAGAATGCCCGTGTTATTTAGATCTCATCCGGAGTGGCGGTGAAATATCTTCTTGCGGCTGTCCTGCTCTGGGCGGGGTTTGCCCTGCAAGCGGCAGAGTCAGCCTACGTGACCGACCAGCTCGAGGTTCAGTTACGGCGGGGACCCAGCCTGCAGCACAAGATCGTGAAAATGCTTCGGTCCGGCACGCCGGTGACGGTTCTGCAGCAGGATACGAAAACGGGCTACTCGAGGATCGCGCTGGAAAACGGCCAACAGGGCTGGATTTTGACGCGTTATTTAACCAGCCAGGCTCCGGCTGCGATAAGGACCGGCGATGGTGACAAGAGAATCGCCGAGCTGCTTGAAGAGAACAGGCTGCTGAAGGAGCAAGTCAGATACAGCAAACTCAATCCGGACGAGGCGGCTCAGTATCGCAACGATGAAACCCAACGGCTCACGACCGAACTCAACGCGGTGCGCCAGACATCGGCCAACGCGCTACAGATCCAGGCGGAGCGGGACCAGCTTCAGGAGCGCGTCATCAATCTCGAGCGCGAGCTGGAATCGGCCAAGCGCGGGCAGCATGCGCTCAAAGACAGTCAAAAACAGGACTGGTTCCTGATGGGTGCAGGCGTATTGTTCGGTGGCATTTTGCTGGGTGTCATCCTGCCTCGAATCAGCTGGCGCAAAAAAAGTAGCTGGGATTCGTTTTGACCATTCGAGTCGAAAATGGCGCGGGCAAGCGCCCCTCCGCCGAGCTGGCAGCGAGAACTCCGCATGCTTGCTGCTGTCACCGCACTTTTGGGAGATTATGAAACATGAGCGATCAAGCTACCCGTCAATTTTCATCTCGAGTCGTCGACGGCATGGAACGCGCGCCGAGCCGCGCCATGTTGCGCGCCGTGGGCTTTGACGAGGCCGACTTCGCCAAGCCGCAGGTCGCCATCGCCTCGACCTGGAGCATGGTGACGCCTTGCAATATGCACATCAACCGACTCGCCGAGCACGCTGCTCGCAGCGTAGATCAGAATGGCGGCAAGGCGGTCGTATTCAACACCATCACCATCTCGGACGGTGTCTCGATGGGTACCGAAGGCATGAAGTACTCCCTCGTGTCGCGCGAAGTGATCGCCGACTCCATCGAGACCGTGGTAGGCTGCCAAGGCTTCGATGGTATCGTCGCCATCGGCGGCTGCGACAAGAATATGCCGGGCTGTCTGATGGCGATGGCGCGCCTGAACCGGCCGGCCGTGTTTGTCTATGGCGGCACCATCCTTCCCGGCTGTTACGGTGACCACAAGCTGGACATCGTTTCGGTATTCGAAGCCGTCGGCGCCCGCGCCAACGACCGTATCGGCGATGACGAGCTCAAGACCATCGAATCCCGCGCCATCCCCGGCCCCGGCGCCTGCGGCGGCATGTATACGGCGAATACCATGGCCTCGGCCATCGAAGCGTTGGGCATGAGCCTGCCCGGAAGTTCCGCCCAGGCCGCCATCTCGCAGGACAAGCAGCTGGACTGCGAGCGTGCCGGGCAGGCGGTATTGCAGCTCTTGGAAAAACGCATCACACCACGCGATATCATGACCAAGCCGGCATTCGAAAACGCCATCACCGTCGTGATCGCCCTAGGCGGCTCCACCAACGCCGTACTGCACCTGCTCGCGATGGCCGACGCGTCGGGAGTGGATTTAGGGCTCGATGACTTTACCCGCATCGGCCAGCGGGTGCCCCTGCTGGCCGATCTCAAACCCAGCGGAAAGTACGCCATGGCGGAACTGGTGGAAATTGGCGGAATTCTGCCTTTGATGCAGATGCTACTGAATGCAGGCTTGCTGCACGGCGACTGCCTTACCGTTACCGGTCATACGCTGGCGCAAAATCTGGCGAACGTTCAGCCTTATCCCGATGATCAAACCATCATCCGTCCACTGGATAAACCGATCAAGAAGGACAGCCATCTGGTGATTCTCAGAGGCAATCTCGCTCCGCAAGGCGCCGTCGCGAAGATTACCGGCAAAGAAGGCCTGCGCTTTACCGGCGCGGCGCAGGTATTCGACTGCGAAGAGCTGGCGCTGCAAGCCATCCTCAACGGTACGATCAAAAAAGGCGATGTCATCGTCATTCGTTATGAAGGCCCGAGAGGAGGACCCGGGATGCGGGAGATGCTTTCTCCCACCGCCGCCGTGATGGGTAGGGGACTCGGCAACGACGTGGCGCTGATTACCGATGGCCGTTTTTCGGGCGGCACGCACGGTTTTGTCGTCGGCCATATCACCCCGGAAGCCAGCCTTGGCGGCCCTTTGGCGCTCATCAGAACCGGCGATGCCATCACTATCGATGCGGAAGAACGCGAGCTGACCCTGCATGTCGAGGGTAGCGAAATGCAGGAGCGGCGTGCGCGATGGCAGGAGCCGGAACCGCGCTATAAGCGAGGTGTACTGGCCAAATATGCCCGGCAGGTCAGTTCGGCATCAGAAGGCGCAGTGACCGACAAGGATCCCGGCATTTGACCGGCGCGTCGCAGAAACCCGGCGAACTCGGCCGCGTAGCAAGGCAAACGCCGGTGTCGCGCGCCTGTCAGTTGATGGGAATCGTCTTTCAGACCGCGATCGGGGCGCTCGTGTTACACTGCTCGCGCCATCCTACCGTGATAAGAAACCATGCCCGCCGTTCTGGATATGATGCGCGAGCTCATCGCGCGGCCCTCGGTAAGCTGCACCGATCCAAGCTTCGATCAGAGCAACCTCGCGGTGGTCTATCTCCTCGCCGACTGGCTGGATGCCTTGGGTTTTGCGATCGACATCGATCCGATATGCGAGAGGAAGGCCAATCTCATCGCCACCCTCGGCAATCCAGCGTGCAGAAACGGTTTAGTCTTGTCCGGGCACACCGACACGGTACCGTATGACGCCGGGCAGTGGACCTTCGACCCGTTCAAACTGACCGAAAGGGATCAACGGCTCTACGGCCTGGGTAGCGCCGACATGAAGTCGTTTTTTGCATTGGTCATTGAAGCTGCCCGGCACTACGCCGCACGCGATTTGCAGCAGTCTCTCGTCATCTTGGCGACCGCAGACGAGGAAAGCTCCATGTCGGGGGTCAAACGACTGCTCAAGGAAGGGATGAAACTGGGACGCTATGCCGTCATCGGCGAACCCACCGATCTCAAACCCATCCGCATGCACAAGGGCGTCATGCTGGAAGCCATCCGCGTGCGCGGTCACGCGGGGCATTCCAGCGACCCGGCTCTCGGCGCCAATGCGATCGAGGGTATGCACGCGGTGCTGACCGAACTGATCGCCTGGCGCGCCGAACTGCAGGCCAAATATAGGCACTCCGCCTTCAAGGTCGCTGTGCCGACTTTGAACTTGGGCTCGATCCATGGCGGCGATAATCCGAACCGTATCTGCGCCGAGTGTGAGACGCAGATCGACATTCGCCCGCTTCCCGGCATGGATTTAGCCGAATTGCAGCACTCCCTTCTGCAACGACTGCTGCCCGTACTGGCGGATGATCCGCGCCTATCCTTGCAGGTCGTTCCGCTATTTGAGGGTCTGCCGGCCTTTGAGACGCCCGCCGAGGCCGAGATAGTCAAGTCGTGCGAACGGCTGACCGGCCATGCCGCAGGAGCCGTGGCCTTCGGCACGGAAGCGCCGTTTCTGTCGCGACTGGGTCTGGACACCATCGTCATGGGCCCGGGCAGCATCGAACAGGCGCACCAGCCAGATGAATATCTGGCGCTCGACCAGATTCAGCCGACCATCGCACTGCTGCGCAAATTGATCGAGCGCTACTGTGTGGAGCCGGTTCCCTGCCGCCAACTGTAACGTCCTCGACGAGTTCTGGCATGGCGTTGCTTGGGCGCTGTCTTGCTCGCACTGCCAAATTACAACGGCGCCCACCGTCAGGGGCATGCCGACCGGCAGCACGCTGATATCTCATGGATTTCCCGAGCGGCGGGATTGGCGTAAACTTTTTTATTTTTAGGATCAAGATCAATCCTGGGCAGAACCGATGAGCGCGAGATCTCTTGGCATGGCTCTTGATGCAACTGAGCGCGCAATGAGCATTCGTGGGCTTGACGGCTGGATAGTGGGGAAAGGTCGTTGATGGAGTTCCAGCCATCAGTTTTCGTCCGCTGGTTCAGAGATTCTTCGCCCTATATCCATGCCCATCGCGGACGCGTGTTTGTCGTCTCTTTCGGCGGCGAAGCGGTTGCGGATCCTTTATTTCCCGGTCTGGTGCACGATTTTGCCTTGCTGCATGGGCTGGGTGTCAGCTTGGTGCTGGTGCACGGCGCACGGCCGCAGGTGGAAGCGCGTTTGCGAGCGCGCGGCGTCGAGCTGCATTACGGGAATGGCCTGCGCATCACCGACGATGCCGCACTGCAGTGCGTCAAGGAAGCGGCCGGCACATTAAGGGTCGAGATCGAGGCGCTGCTGTCGATGGGCCTTGCCAACTCGCCCATGGCGGGTGCGAAAATCCGTGTCGCTTCCGGTAATTTTGTCACCGCCAAACCGCTGGGCGTGCGCGGTGGCATTGATTTTCGCCACACCGGCGAAGTGCGCCGCATCGATGCGGACGCGATGCGCGCTCAACTCGAACGGGGCAATGTCGTGCTGGTTTCGCCACTGGGCTATTCGCCGACCGGGGAAATATTCAATCTCTCCGCCGAAGATGTGGCGACTGCGACAGCTGCCGCACTTCAGGCGGACAAACTGCTGTTGCTGACGGAACAGGACTGTATTCAAATGCAGGATGGAGCGGCCATTCGCCAGCTCACGACGCGCGAAGCCGATGCCTTGATCCAAACGGAACCGACGCTCGATGCCGAAACAATTCCTCATCTGAAGGCGGCGATTTCCGCCTGCCAGGCGGGCGTGCAGCGAGCTCATCTACTCAACCGCAACATAGACGGCGCCATCCTGCTGGAGCTGTTCACGCGCGACGGCGTTGGGACGCTGATCAGCTCGACGCCTTTCGAAGAGCTGCGCCAGGCGACGATTAATGACGTGGCCGGCATCCTGGAATTGATTGAGCCGCTGGAAGAGGAAGGCATCCTGATCGAGCGTTCGAGAGAACAACTTGAAGCGGAAATCGATGACTACACCGTCATCGAGCGGGATGGCTTGATCGTCGGCTGCGCCGCCTTGCACCCCTTTCCCGACGCGTACCGGGGAGAGCTGGCTTGTCTTGCCCTGCATCCGGCCTATCGTGGCGAGAAGCGCGGTGAGCGGCTTTTGGAGCATATCGAAGCGAGGGCGCAGGCGAGCTCCCTCACTGCACTCTTCGTGCTCACCACGCATGCGGCGCACTGGTTCCGCGAACACGGTTTCGAGAATGCCCAAATCGCCGATTTGCCCACGCAACGGCAAGCTGTATACAATCATCTGCGGAACTCGAAAATTTTGCTTAAAGCGCTGAACGCGTCCTGAGTTTGCGCGATGGGATCAAGCTATCCTTTCCACCAAGCCGCGCCGCAAGGTATCCCCCACCCGGATTGTTTCGCCCATTTGGACTCGATAACACACCAGCCGATCAAACTGTTACATCTCACCGACTGTCACCTGCGCGCCGAACCCAATCAGACGCTGCTCGGCATCAATACCGATGAGAGCCTCGAACGGGTGCTTCAGGACGCTCAGAAACACGGCTGGCCTCCCGCTGCCATCCTGCTGACCGGCGATCTGGTGCAGGATGTATGCAGTGCCAGCTACGCGCGGCTCAAACAACGCTTGAACGAGTTGAAGGTACCCTGCTATTGTCTCCCCGGCAATCACGACGATCCTCGGGTGATGAGATCGGCTTTGGGAAACGGCAACACGCGTTATCAAAGCCAGGTTCTGCTCGGTCCTTGGCAAATTATCTGTCTTGATAGCACGATTCCCGGCAAGGCAGGCGGCTATCTTGCCGCTGAACAGCTCGCGCTGCTGGAATCCCTACTGAGTGCACAGCCCGACAGACATGCCCTGATTGCCCTGCACCATCATCCCCTCGCCGTCGGCAGCCCGTGGCTGGACACCATGATACTGAGCAATGCCGATGCATTGTTCGCCGTGCTCGAGCGCCATAGTCACGCGCGCGCTATCATCTATGGCCATATTCACCAGGTGCAGGACGCCATTTATCGCGGCTTGCGGATACTGGCAAGCCCTGCGACCTGCTTTCAGTTCAAGCCTTTAAGCAAGGAGTTCGCGCTGGATCGCGTGCCGGCGGGGTATCGCTGGCTGCAGCTCTACCCGGATGGCACGATCGATACGTACGTACGCCGGCTGGACGCCTTACCTAAAGGCCTCGCTGCGATTTGCAGCGGCTATTAACCGATAGCGCGCGGCACATCGACTTGCAACGAACCGGCGTGCCGCCTACGGCGAATTGTCGCCGGCGGGAGCGGGCCGGTAGTTGGCGCAGGCCACATGCCTTTAGCCCTGGCAATGGCTCCTCCGGGCGTACCGGCAAATGTGAGCACGCTACCCCTGAGGGCATGGGGAGACCGATTTGAGTTTACGCTTTCGCCTGAATCTCATGATCATGCTGACCATGCTGGTCATGATCAGCGTGGGCACGCTGTTCATGCTTCACCACGCCCGGCGGTCGGTGTCCGAAGAGGTGCGCTCATCGGTCGGCATGGCGATGCAACTGATCGATGCCGGCCTCGGGTATACCCGCGGCAACGAGGGGGCCTTGACGTCCTGGCTGGTCGCACTCGCCGGCATGGAAAAGACCCGCCATCTTCGCATCCGCGTACAACAGGCCTCGCGAGCCATCGTCAATCCGAGCTTCGCCACGCGGCCGAAAACCGAGGCTCGCGTGCCTGCCTGGTTCACGTGGGCAGTGACGCCACAGCTTATCGTCGGCGAGAAACAAATCCAACATGCGGACGGCCGGCCTATCCAGATCATGATCGAGGCCGACCCGCAGGATGAAATCGCCGAAGCCTGGAGCGAGGCGCACGATTTTCTCTATCTGATGGCCCTGCTGACGCTATCGGTGTATTTGTTAATTCATTTTATCCTGGGTCGTGCGTTTAAATCCGTGGGGGTGATCCTGCGGGGGCTGGAGGACATCGAGCACGGCCACTATGACAAGCGGCTGCCGGATTTTTCCGTGCGGGAATTCGAGCGCATTTCCCAGGCGTTCAACCATGCCGCCGAGGTGCTGGCCAAGGCGCGCGATGAAAATAGCGCGCTGACCCGGCAGTTGCTGAATATCCAGGAAGAGGAACGCCGCTATCTCGCCCAGGAACTGCATGACGAGCTGGGACAATGCTTGAGCGCCATCAAAATCATGGCCGCCTCGTTGCGCAAACCGATCGGCGGCGGCGCGGGCACGGAAGCCGTGGAGGCCATCATCGCAACCTGCGACCGCCTGTTCGGCGTCGTGCGCGCCATGATGCGGCGATTGCGGCCGATGCTGCTGGACGAACTGGGTCTGGCCGCGGCGCTGGAAGACATGATCGCCCATTGGCGCGAGCGCAATCCCGGCGTCTGGCTGAGCTTTCGTTGCACGGCAGGCGTCGACGCCTGCCCCGGTGGCACCCGCATTCAGTTGTTCCGCGTTGTTCAAGAATGCCTGACCAACGTGGCGCGGCACGCCCAGGCAAGCAATGTGCGGATTCATCTGTGGCTGGCCGAAGAAGAGACACCCGCTTCCAGTCCGCTCATTCTGGAGGTGAGTGACGATGGCCGCGGCTTCGACCCGGATCGGCCCGTTGCAGGCTTCGGAATTCTGGGCATGAGGGAAAGAGTGGCCAGGTTGAGCGGCGACTTCAGCCTGACAACCCGTCCCGGCCAAGGCGTGCGCATTGAAGTGCGGGTACCCCGCAGCGCGCGGATACCCCATGCCTAACATCTCGGTCATGCTGGTGGACGATCATGCGGTCGTGCGCGCCGGATACCGGCTGTTATTGTCCCAATGCGACGACATTACGGTCGCCCACGAAACCGGGCGCGGCGAAGAAGCCTGTCGGCTGCATGCCGAGGCGCGACTTGACGTCATCGTCATGGATATCAACCTGCCGGGCATCGGCGGTCTCGCTTCGATCCGGCGTATCTGCGCCCGCGATTCAGACGCCAAAATCCTGGCTTTCAGCATCCACGATGAGCCGCTCTGCGTCATGCGAGCCTTGGAAGCGGGCGCCAGAGGCTATATCAGCAAGACTTGCGCGCCGGAAATTCTGGTCGAGGCGGTCGTCGAGATTGCCGCCGGCGCTAGCTACATCGAACCCGAAATCGCCCAGCGCCTTGCGGCGCAGCGGTTTGTCGGAGCCGCTGCAGCAACCGATCTCAACTCCCTTTCGGCGCGTGAGTTCGACGTGTTCTGCCTGCTCGCCGGCGGCCATACCGCCCGCGAGGCAGCCGATGAACTGTGCCTGGGCTACAAAACGGTTGCCAACTACGTCACTGGACTGAAGCGTAAACTGAACGTCAATACCACCGCGGAAATGGCGCGGATTGCCTATCAGTATGGAATTCTCAAGCGTTGAGGCGGCGTCCGAGGCGCTTTGCCGTCCGTCTTGGGCTCTATGCCAAGCGTTACACAAGCAGGCAACGAATTTACGCGGCTGAAGTTGGCATAATCTCGGGCGTGCCGTTTCCATCGAACGTGGCGAAAGGCGCCTAGACAGAAATTCGACCCCGCCGTCAACTCGAAACGCCACTGATGAACCGAATCCAGCTCGCCTCGCATGTCTTGTTCAGCTATGCCTTCCGCCCTTTCTTTCTGCTGGTCGGAGCCTACGCTGTCCTCATTGTTCCCGCCTGGGGCTTTCATCTCGGCGGCATGCTGGCCTGGCCGAACGCGGTACCCGCCTCGCTGCGGCACGGCCATGAGATGATTTCAGGGTTCGCCGGAGGCGCGATCGCCGGCTTCCTGTTGACAGCGGTCGCCACCTGGACCGGGCGCTCACCCGTTGCAGGAGCGCCGCTGATCGCTCTGTGTACGATCTGGATCATGGCCCGGGTCGGCGCTTGGTTACCCGGCACGGCCGGTCTTGAACTGTGGACATGGGCCAGCCTGCTATTTTGGGCAGGGCTTTGTCTGCTGGTCTCCCGTACGCTAATCGGGGTCCGAAACACTCGTAACTATAAAGTGCTGGCCTTATTGGCGGCATTTCTCACGGCGGAAGCCTACTTCTTCTCGGCCCTGGGCGAGCCGGAAAGCCTGCACCGCGGTCTTCGCATCGAGCTTTGTCTGGTGATCGGCATGATCCTGCTGATCGGCGGCCGCATCATTCCGAGTTTCACGCAGAACTGGCTGCGCGTAAACCGGCCCGCGCTGACCCCGCATCTGCCCGCTTTCGATCGGTTGGATGCCATGGCGGTGGGTGTCACTGGCTTATTCGCTCCAGCGTTCGTGTTGTGGCCTTCTTCGAGCTGGTCGGGCGCGATAGGACTCGCCGCGTCCGCGCTCCAGTTCATTCGCTTGGCCCGCTGGCGCGGCGGGTTGACGCGGTCTGAACCGCTGCTGTGGGTGTTGCACGTGGGGTATTGCTGGATACCGATCGGCTTGGCCTTGCTCGGTGCGAGCATGCTGCTCGGCCATGCCGGGCTATGGGATGGCGGCCTTCATGCGCTGGGCTATGGAGCCATCGGCACGCTCATCCTGGGCGTGGCGGCCCGCGTGGCGCTCGGTCACACCGGACGATCCCTGCGCGCCTCGCCTTCAATGACCGCCGCGTTCGCGATGATTATCCTCGGAACCCTCTTCCGGCTGCTTGCGCCATTGGCAGGTCTACTCATGGGGCTGTCCATTATTCTGTGGGTCGCGGCCTATCTGCTCTTCCTGGTGCACTACCTCCCCATTTTGCTGGCGCCGCGCGTGAGCGCCTAGGGCATCTGGCGTTTTAGCAGCACCCTCGATCGCTTTGGATCTGCTCGAGGTCCTGAGCCCGTGGCCGCTCAGGCTTACAAAGCGAGAAAGAGCCCGTCTCGGGTAGGCCCTTAGCCAGATTTTTCCACGACAGCCTGGCGTTTAAAACGGAATGTCGTCATCAAAGTCGTCCGGCGCGGGGCTCTGCGCCGGCGCTTCCGGAGCAGGCTGCTGGCGATTCTCGCCGCGCGCGGACGCCGCTGGAGCGCCTCCCACTGCGCTGCCGCGGCTGTCCAGCATCTGCATCTCACTGGCGATGATTTCGGTGGTGTAGCGATCCTGCCCGTCCTTGCCCTGCCATTTGCGCGTCCGCAGGCTCCCTTCGATATAGACCTTGCTACCTTTTTTGAGGTACTCGCCCGCCACTTCGGCCAAACGCTTGAACAATACGACGCTGTGCCATTCGGTGCGTTCCTGCTGCTGGCCGGTTTGCTGGTCCTTCCAGGATTCGCTGGTCGCGATGCGCAAGTTGGTGATGGCACCACCGCTGGGCATGTAGCGGACTTCCGGATCGGCACCCAGATTGCCGACTAAAATGACTTTATTGACGCCTCGACTGGCCATATGTCAACTCTCCTCGTAATGGTGATGGTCAGGCTTTGCTCGCCTGCAAAACAAGATTCAACTGCTGATGATCGAGCTTCTCTTTATCCACTTTCAGGTAAGCGACGCCGTCCTCCGCGAGCACGACCACTTCAGCGACTCCCGCCACCCTGGCGATGCGCTCGGAATATTGCGCCGCTCGGGTTGCGTCCAACGCCCCGAGATTGATCAGCAGACTGCTAAGATAGCGCGGCGGTTTCATGTCGAGAGCGGCCAGCAGCCACAACGCGGCGATGCCGGAGCAGAATAAGAACACATAGGGAAGGCCGAACCTGCCATAGATCCAGCCGCCGCAGACACCGCCAATGAATGCACCGAGGAACTGGGCGGTGGAATAAATTCCCATCGCGGTGCCTTTCAAATCCGGCGGCGCCACTTTGGAAATCAAAGAGGGCAGGGTCGCTTCCAGCAGGTTGAAGCCGGTAAAGAACACGTAAAGCAAACCCCCGACCGTGATGAGCTGCTGATGAAACCACATGAGCCCCGCGCTGGAGAGCGCGATGAGCGCGATGAAAGCCACGAATACCGGCTTCATGCGGTGCCGTTTTTCCGCCAGGATGATAAATGGAATCATGGTCATCATCGACAACAGGAACACCGGCAGGTAAACCTCCCAATGACGGCTGGTTTCCAGTTGGACGGCATCACGCAGGATCAGGGGCACGGCGACGAACAGCGCGGTCAGGCTCGCATGCAGGGCCAGAATGCCGAAATCCAGCCGCAGCAGTTCCGGATTCTTCAGCACGGTGGTGAATTCGGCAGGCTCGGCCTGGGTGTCGCGGTGGAAGCGGCTGATGGCGGGCGTCGGCACGAAGGCGAACAAGACCACGATACCCAATATCGCCAGCGCGCTCACGATCCAGAAAATCCCTTTTACGCCGACCCAGCCGGACAGCACCGGCCCTGCGACCATTGACAAGGCAAAGGAAATACCAATGCTGACGCCGATGATCGCCATCGCCTTGGTGCGATGCTCCTCCCGCGTCAGATCGGCGGCCAGCGCCATCACCACCGCGGCGACCGCGCCGGCGCCCTGAATAGCCCGGCCGGCGATTACGCCGTAGATCGAATCGGACAGAGCCGCCACGGCGCTCCCCGCCGCGAAGGTGAGGAGGCCGATCGTGATGAGGGGCCTGCGGCCATAACGGTCGGATAGCAGGCCGAAAGGGATCTGGAACAGCGCCTGCGTCAGGCCGTAAACGCTGATGGCAAGCCCGATCAGCAACGGTGTGGAGGCACTCAGTTCATGAGCATAAATAGAAAACACCGGCAAAATCAAAAACAGACCGATCATTCTCAGCATATAGATCCCCGCCAGGGACAGGCTGGCACGTATTTCGCTGGGGCTCATCGGACCGGCCAAGTCTTGTGCTTGGTTCAAACGTTACTCTCCTTTGCGTTCTGTCTGTCAGTCGCTTTATAGTAACAGGTTCTCCAACGAGCCGGAATTTGCATGGATACCATTCAAATCAGAGGAGCGCGCACGCATAATCTGAAGAATATCGATCTCGACCTGCCGCGCGACAAGCTCATCGTCATCACCGGTCTTTCCGGCTCCGGCAAGTCCTCGCTTGCCTTCGATACGATCTACGCGGAGGGCCAGCGGCGCTACGTGGAATCCTTGTCCGCCTATGCCCGGCAATTCCTGTCCATCATGGAAAAGCCGGACGTCGATCACATCGAGGGCCTATCGCCGGCCATTTCGATCGAGCAGAAATCGACTTCGCACAATCCCCGCTCCACCGTCGGTACCATCACCGAAATCTATGATTACTTAAGGCTCCTGTTCGCCCGCGCGGGCACGCCGCGCTGCCCAACTCACGGTGTTTCGCTGGAGGCGCAGACCGTCAGCCAGATGGTCGATCAAGTCCTTGGCCAGCCAGAGGACTCGCGCTGGATGCTGCTCGCGCCGGCGGTCAACCAACGCAAGGGCGAGCACGTGCAGTTGCTGGAAGATCTCCGCGCCCAAGGCTTCATCCGTGCGCGCATCGATGGCGAGATCTACGAGTTGGATGAGCCTCCGCCGCTGGACCTGCGGAAAAAACACACTATTGAAGCGGTCGTCGACCGCTTTAAAATTCGCAGTGATCTGGCCACGCGCCTGTCCGAGTCGTTCGAAACGGCGCTGCGGCTGGCCGACGGCGTGGCGCTGGTGGTGGCGATGGATGAACCCAAAACGGAACTCGTTTTTTCCAACAAATATGCCTGTCCTCACTGCGGCTACTGCGTCAGCGAGCTCGAACCGCGCATTTTTTCCTTCAACAATCCCAAAGGCGCCTGCCCTCAATGCGATGGGCTGGGCGTCAAGCAATATTTCGACCCGCAACGCATCGTGCACAGTCCGCAGCTGAGCCTCGCCGGCGGTGCGGTACGCGGCTGGGACCGGCGTAATCTGTATTACTACCAGATGATCCTGTCGCTGGCGGAGCACTACGGCTTCGATCCGGAAGAGCCGTTCGAACGTCTGCCCGAGCGCATCCAAGCGCTCATCCTATACGGCAGCGGCCAGGAAGCCGTCACGTTCAAGATGCTCGACGCGCACGGCGGCGTCCATGCGCGGCGGCATCGATTCGAAGGCGTCATCCCGAACATGGACCGGCGCTATCGCGAAACCGATTCCAGCCTGGTGCGTGAAGAAATGGCCAAATACCTGGCTAGCAAGCCCTGCCCGGAATGCCGCGGCACGCGTCTGAACCAGGCCGCGCGACACGTTTACGTAGCGGACCGTGCACTGCCCGAACTGACCGGCCTTCCGATCCGGCGCGCACTGGAGTTCTTCGGCGCCTTGAACTTGTCCGGCAGACGCGGTCAAGTCGCCGCCAAGATCGTCAAGGAAATCAAAGAGCGCCTGCAATTCCTCGTCAATGTGGGACTGGATTATCTCAGCCTCGACCGCAGCGCCGATACGCTTTCCGGCGGGGAAGCGCAGCGCATACGGCTGGCCAGCCAGGTCGGCGCCGGCCTGGTCGGCGTCATGTACGTGCTCGACGAGCCCTCCATCGGCCTCCACCAACGCGACAACCAGCGCTTGCTGGACACGCTCCTGCGCCTGCGCGACATGGGGAACACGGTAATCGTCGTCGAGCACGATGAGGACGCCATTCGTACCGCGGATTATGTCGTCGATATCGGCCCCGGCGCCGGCGTGCACGGCGGCCATATCGTGGCGCTGGGGACACCCGAAGAAATCATGGCGCAACCGCGCTCGCTGACTGGACAGTACTTGTCCGGACAACGGACGATCCCCTTGCCGAGTCAATACAGGCCGCCCGATCCGGCCAGACAGCTACGCATCCGCAACGCGCGCGGCAACAATCTGAAAGGCATCGATGCCGCGTTTCCGGTTGGCCTGTTGACCTGCGTCACCGGCGTTTCCGGTTCAGGCAAATCGACCCTAATCAATGATACCCTCTACCCGATCGTCGCTCGCGAGCTTAATCACGCCAATGTGACGCCGGCAGCCCATGACTCCTTCGAAGGCCGGGAGCATATCGACAAGGTGGTCGATATCGACCAAAGTCCGATCGGACGCACGCCGAGATCCAATCCGGCTACTTACACCGGCCTGTTTACCCCTATCCGCGAACTATTCGCCGCCACGCCGGAAGCGCGCTCGCGCGGCTATCTGCCGGGCAGGTTCAGCTTCAATGTCAAGGGAGGCCGTTGCGAAGCGTGCGCGGGAGACGGCATGATCAAGGTGGAAATGCATTTTCTGCCGGATATTTTTGTCCATTGCGACGTCTGCAAGGGCAGACGCTACAACCGTGAGACGCTGGATATCCGTTACAAGGGCAAAACCATCCACGAGGTCCTGGAGATGACGGTCGAGGAAGCCCGCGCCTTCTTCGCCGCTATTCCAGCGATCTCGCGCAAGCTCGAGACGCTGATGGAGGTAGGCTTGAGTTACATTACCCTGGGACAGAATGCGGTGACGCTTTCAGGCGGGGAAGCGCAGCGGGTGAAACTGGCGCGCGAACTGTCCAAGCGTGATACCGGCAGGACCTTGTACATTCTGGATGAACCGACCACGGGTCTGCATTTTCACGACATTCAGCAATTGCTCAACGTGCTGCTGCAACTCCGCGACCACGGCAATACGGTGATCGTCATCGAACATAACCTCGACGTGATCAAGACGGCGGACTGGATCATCGATCTCGGACCGGAGGGTGGTGAAGGCGGCGGCAGCGTGATTGTGGCAGGCGCACCGGAGCAGGTGGCGCAGGATCCCGCGTCGTATACGGGCTTCTATTTGCGCCGAGTGCTGAGCGAGCGGAAATCGGCTTGAGCTCTCTCGACCTGCAGTGAATTCTCCGGCGGAAACCGGCTTACGGAAAAGCTCCCGGGGGCGAGCCGCGACACGACGACCTCACCGGCCGTCGTCACCCGGCATCGCCCCGGGCAAAAACGGCTACTGGGGCGAGCTCGTTTCCAGTATCGCCGTCAGATGTTGCGATGCACTCAGCATCTGCGTGGGCTGCGTATCGCTATGAATCAGCCAGAATATCGTCAATCCCAGTATGATCGCCGCTGCCAGAGCGAGATGTTTCTGTGTAATCGATTTCATTGCATTTCCTCACGTGTCACCCCGTGCAGCGCCATACTGTACAGCGCGACCATAACAATACTGTGACGAGACGTCATCATAGCCTGACATAGCAGAAAACAAGTGTGAGTCATTGAAGTACTGAACATTTCCGTATAAAAGACAAACAGGTTTGGCTTTCCCGCACACAGACCGATCGGCTCGACCGTTACCGAGAACGAAGCTGGACACGACTGTTACCATGGCATTATCAACCGAAAGCACCTTTGAACCGGCGTGGTGGCTGGTGAACGCTCATCTGCAAACCCTGTGGCCAGCTTTGTTCCGACGGGCTCCCAACATTTCTGTGCAGCGGGAGCGCATGATAACGCAAGATCACGATTTTATCGATCTGGATTGGTGTGGCTCATCGCCTGGACCGATCGTCATTCTGATTCACGGCCTGACCGGCAGTTCGCGCTCCGGCTATATCGTCGGTATGCAGCGCGCCTTGCTGGATTGCGGATTTCGCAGCGTGGCGATGAATTTCCGCGGTTGTGGCGGGGAGTTCAACGTGAGCGCCCGCTGCTATCACTCGGGCGACACCGAAGATCTGCATCAGCTCTATGCCGCGCTGAGGCAGCGCGAACCCGACACGCCGATCGCGGCGATCGGTTATTCCCTGGGCGGCAACGTCCTGCTCAAGTGGCTGGGAGAACAGGGCGGAGCCGTATCGCTGTTCGCCGCCGCTGCCATCTCCGTACCTTTGTTACTCAATCTATGCGCCGATCGCATGGATCTGGGCCTTTCCAGAATCTACCGAAACCGGCTGATCAAGGACTTGAAGCGCTACATCGAGGACAAGCGGGCTTATCTACGGGCAGCGGGCTACACGGAGGCAGCGGAAAAGCTCGAGCAGCTCGGCGATTTGTCCGCCATTCGCTCGTTTTGGGAATACGACGACCGCGTGATCGCCGGCCTGTATCCGTTTCGCGATGTGCACGAGTATTACCGGAAAGCCAGTTCGCGCCAGTTCCTTAAGGCCATCCAGGTGGCTACTCTGCTGATCCAGGCCCAGGATGATCCATTCATGTCCCCGGCCGTCATCCCCAAAGTGGACGAGCTATCACCGGCCATTCGCCTTGAAATCACCCGGGGTGGCGGACACGTTGGCTTCATCAGCGGCCGGTTGCCCGGCAGGCCGCTCTACTGGCTGGAGCAGCGGATTCCCGCGTTCCTGGTGGAACGGCTAGGCTCGGAAACAGGGGGGCCGTGCGCCCTGCCAACCCGGCTAAAAACAGTTGAGCAATGAAACGCGCTGCAGTATGTTAAATGTCTTCGATTGTCCTCGAAAACGACTGCACGCGTATGGCCAAACCGCCCGCAAAAAATGACCTGAGCCTCTCCGGAATCAGCCGTGGCGTCCTCGCGCCGCTCATCCGCCTACTGATTTGGAAGTGTCAGAAGATCTATTTCCACACGGTCGAGTCGATTGGCCACCACAAGCGCGACATCCTGGTCCTCCGGGTGGAGAATGCGCGCGACACGCTGGAAGAGGCAAAACAGCAGTTTCAGGGTGCACTGGATAAATTCAGCGCGCTGACCCAATTCGATGGACAGG
This sequence comes from Methylococcaceae bacterium, assembly GCA_902812445.1. GTDB lineage: Bacteria > Pseudomonadota > Gammaproteobacteria > Methylococcales > Methylococcaceae > CADDZF01. The sequence continues at coordinate 62,802 of CADDZF010000002.1, forward strand.
CGCTTGAGGACATATACCGCCAGTTGAAGATCGAGTTCGATTACAGCCGGGCCAAGGCTCAGGCGGTGAGTGATCGCATCGATGCGGTGCAGGACGTCGCCGAGGCGTTATTCGCCGAGTGGGAGGGTGAACTCGAACACTACAGCAACCGCAGCTTGCGCAGCAGCAGCCGGCAGAAGTTGAAGCTGACGCAGCAGCACTGCGGCCAGTTGATATCCGCCATGCGGCGTGCGGAAGGGAAGATCGACCCCGTGCTGCGCGTATTTCACGATCAGGTGCTGTTCTTGAAGCATAACCTCAACGCCAAGGCAATCGCTGCGCTGGAGAACGAGCTGATCACCGTGACCATCAGCATTTCCGGACTGATCACCGCCATGGAGCGCTCCATCAGCCGCGCCGATGCCTTCGTCAGTGCACTGAACGGCCAGAAAGCGCTGTCCGCCAACGGATGAAACGCTCGGTGACCAATCAATGGTCCGATTGATGGACGAGAAAGCGGCATGAGTCTACACCTCAAACGCGTGTATGAAGAGCCCGCCGGGGACGATGGCTATCGGGTGCTGGTGGACCGGTTATGGCCGCGTGGAATCAAAAAGGAAAACGCCCAGATCGATCTCTGGCTGAAGGATATCGCGCCGAGCGGTCCGCTGCGTCGGTGGTTCGCTCACGACCCGGCCAAGTGGGAGGAATTCACCGCCCGATATTTCCGCGAACTCGAAGAGCGGGAAGCACTTCTCGCCCAGTTGCGCGAAAAAGCCGCCCATGGCCGGGTGACCCTGTTATACGGGGCGAAGAACGCACAATTCAACAACGCGGTCGCACTGAAGGCTTTTCTGAGCCGGGATAAGTTTCGGTCCGATTAACCCGGCCCTTAAATAACGTGAGTTCTGGATAAGGGAGGAGCGTCCTGGACCAGAAAGTGGAAAACATTCTGTACCTATGAATCTGTCCAGGAGCCCCCATGAACGAGTCGGACGCCTTGATCGCCTGGTTTTGCGAGATC
>CADDZF010000003.1 GCA_902812445.1 Methylococcaceae bacterium
AAGTCAAGGCCGATCCCAAGGCACCGAGCGCGCCCCATGTTCTGGCGATCACGAAGATTCACGACGATTCGGGCGATGTCTTTAACTTGTGCTGGACGAACGTGGTGAAATTCCGGGACGGCACCATCGAAGTCAGCCTCCGCGCCGACAGCGGCAAGGAAGATCAAGGGGGTGGCCTCATCTGGCGGGCGCAGGACGCCAATAACTATTACGTCGCCCGCTACAACCCCTTGGAAAACAACTTCCGCCTGTATTACGTCAACGACGGTCGGCGCAAACAACTGGCCAGCGCGGACATCTCCGGCGTCAAATCCGGCGAATGGTTCCGATTGAAGATCGTTCAGCAGGGAGACAAGATCGAAGCCTATTTGAACGACCGGAAATATCTGGAGACTACGGATAGAACCTTTATGAAAGCGGGCGGGATCGGCTTCTGGAGCAAGGCCGATGCGGCCAGTTCGTTCGACGATCTGGTGGTGACGACCCGATAACGGATGGGCCGTGATACGCCAGCATCCATTCGGTGGGTCTTTTCTTTGGTTCTGGCCGGATCGTCCGCGGCCTTCGCCGGCCCGCCCTTCTTCACCAACGATCCCGACCCGCCCGAACCGGGCCAATGGGAAATCAACCTGCCCTGGTTCATGGAACACGGCCGGGATGGTTCGGCGATCGGCGAATTCGTGCGCGTGGATGTGAATTACGGCTACGATCCTTACACCCAGCTCAGTATCGAGCTGCCTGCGCCCTATAGGCTTCCGGCTGAAGGCGGATTTCGCTTCGGCGTGGGCGATGTGCTGTTCGAGTACAAGCGGCGCTTCGGCCTCGATGCTAAAGCGGGATATTTCGGCATCAATCCTGAGCTCACCCTGCCCACGGGAGACGAGGAAAGGGGCTAGGGTGCGGGGCGCGCGACCCTGCAATTGCCGCTGCTCTATCAGAAGCAGTGGGGCGACACCGTCGTTTACGGCGATGCGCGCTACAAATGGCGGGCCGGAAGCGAGGGCAAGAGTTACTGGTTTTTCGGTTTGGCTTTAGAACACGCCATGGGCGAGCGGCTCAAGCTCGGCGCCTAAGCGTTCGCCTTCACGCCCCAGTCCCCCGGCGGCGAACCCAACGCTGGCTTCAACGTAGGTGGGAAGTGGGTCATAGCCCCTGGCCGGGTGTTGATGCTGTCCTCTAGCCGCTCGTTCCGGGACGAGCCAGAACTGACTTTGTTTATCGGCTTGAAACTGCTGTTTTCGCCATAACCCTTAGGGAGGCTACTATGAAAATACGATCCTATGGTTGGATGCTGCTGCTGAGCCTCGCGCTCGTCCGGACCGCGGTGGGCGCGGAACCCACTGTGGTGGTCTATGCCAGCGAGGATCAGGTGTTCTCGGAGCCGATCCTCAAGGACTTCGAGCGGGAGACCGGCATCCGCGTCAAAGCCGTGTACGACACCGAGGAAACCAAGGGCACCGGCGTCATGAACCGGCTGCTTGCCGAGAAGAACAACCCGCAGGCAGACGTCTATTGGGCGAACGAACCGATCCGGGCGGAAGTCCTGAAGCAGCGGGGTGTTTCGGCGCCTTACCGGTCCTCCAATGGCGAAGGCATCCCTAAGGTCTTCAAGGACCCTGAAGGGTACTGGACCGGCTTTTCCGCAAGGGCGCGGGTGTTCATCGTCCACCACAAGGCCCGCCTCAAGCCGCAGAGCCTGGCCGCCTATACCGATCCTAAGTGGGCGGGCAAAGGCGTTATTGCCAATCCCCTGTTCGGCACGACCGCCACCCATGTGGCGGCCCTGTTCACGCTGTGGGGCGATGAGCGCACCAAAGGGTTTATGGACGCCCTCAAAAAGAACGGCACCAGGATTTCTACCAGCAATGGCGAAAGCGCGGACCTGGTGGCGGCCGGGGAATTCGAGTTCAGTTTGGTGGACAGCGATGACGCGGTCAACCGCATGCGCCAGGGCAAAACCGTCGAGATGATCTGTCCGGACCAGGGCGAGGGCGAACCGGGTTGCCTGATCCTGCCTAACGCCGTCGTGCCGATCCGGGGCGCACCGCACTCCGAGGCCGCCCAGAAGCTCATCGATTACCTCCTGTCCAAAGAGACCGAGCGCAAGCTGGCCTTCGCCGACTGCGGCCAAATTCCGCTGCACCCGGGCGTGGAGACTCCGCCCGACGTGCCGAAGCTCGACCGGCTCAAAACTAGCCCCATCGATTACGGGGCAGTGGCTCGAAAGCTACAAGCCATCCAGCCCTGGCTGAAGCAATGGTGAAGACGCTTCCCGTCGCCATCAAACCCGAAACAACTCGGCCTGTCCACCCCGACGCCGAGTACTTTTTCTTGCAAACATCAAGGAGCACACGCTCATGACCTCACCTATTGCGAACGCTTTTATGGGTTCTTGCGAAGCAACCAAACCTCTTGCTCTTTGATCCCGCCAAGCGGGACGGCCTGTCCGAAAAACTGATCCGTTCCCACTGCTGGAACAACTACGGTGGCTTGGTGAAGGCCCTAAACGCCGGCAAGCAAAAACTGGCCGGCTTTCTGGAAGATCAGAATTTACCTCCCTACCGATACAACGACCTCAAGCGGGAGCGCCTGATGCGCACCGGCTCGGTGATTTTGCACGAGTTGTCTTTCGACAACCTGGGCGGGACTGGCCAGCCGGGCGCAGCGTTTCGCAAAATGCTGACCGAAGCCTTTGGGTCCATGGAAACCTGGGAAAAGGAATTCAAACGCATGGACTTCGGGTTGGGCGGTGGCTCCGGCTGGGTAGTGCTGGGCTATAACCTGCGCAGCGGTTTGCTGCAGAACTATTGGCAATGGAATCACCTCCATGCTCCCAGCGCCACACTGCCCATTCGGGTGATGGCCAGGTACGAGCATTCCTACCACATGGACCACGGCGCGGCGGCGCCGGCTTATGTCGATGCCTTCTTCCGTAACATTCATTGGGCGACGGTATTGGCGCGCCTGGACAAGGCGTTGAATGCGCGTGCGCTTTGAACAGAAGGTCCAGCCCAATGAAATGGATCACCCGCGAACGCCCTGAGATCGACCGTATCGCCTGCCCCTGGCTGATCAAGCGATTCATCGACTGCGAGCCGGAGGTCTTGTATGTGCCCACCAGTGAGGTGCTCAAGGTCGCCGATGAAACCGGCGCCATCCCATTTGATGTGCCCGGTGTCGAACTGGGTCACCCAGGCGATCGGTGCAGTTTCGACGCTTTTATCGCGACATGCGCGATCCGGTATGCCGCCCTCGATCGGCTTGCCCTGATCGTCCGCGCGGCCGACAGTAAGCAGCCGGAGTTGTCGAAGCAAGCCGTGGGGGCTGCTGGCGATCTCGAAAGGGTCATCCCTTAATTTCGCCGATAATCACGAAATGCTGGAGTATGGCATGGGGATCTATGACGCGTTCTATGCCGGGTGTTCCGATGCACCGATCGTGGAGACGGCCGGTTTCCTGAGGTGACGGTGAGCCGTTGGGTGCTCCTGCCCGAGGACGTGGATGGGGCGGTGCTGCCTATCCTCGTTGGGCGTGCATTGCGCGCCTTCGCGGATGGCTACGCCGCGGTGCTGCTACCCGCCTATCTGCTGGCGATGGGCTTCGATACCTGGAAGGTGGGTATCCTTGCCAGCGGAACCTTGCTGGGTTCTGCCATGGCCACTCTGGCGATGGGTGCCTGGGGGCATCATTTCCATCCTCGCAGACTGCTGCTCGGGGCGGCGTCGCTTATGGCCTTGACCGGTATCGCTTTCGCCGTCCAGTCGACTTTCGGGCTACTACTGCTGATCGCCTTCTTTGGCACGCTGAATCCAAGTTCCGGTGATGTGAGTCTGTTCTTGCCCCTGGAGCACGCGAGACTGGCCGAGGCTGGCTACGGAGAGGCGCGCACCGCACTGTTCGCCCGCTACAGCCTGCTCGGGGCCCTGCTCGCAGCCTTGGGGTCATTGGCGGCTGCGCTGCCCGATCGTCTCGTCCTCCTCGCCGGAGTGACGCGACTCGATGCCCTCAGGGCGATGTTCGTCCTCTACGGCCTCATCGGGTGCTCGCTTTGGCTGCTCTACCGGCGCTTACCCGAGTCCCACACCGAGGAACTAAATCAGCCCAGACCGCTAGACCCCTCCCGGCCTGTAGTGCTAAGGCTCGCGGTATTATTCTCGGTGGATGCCTTTGCTGGAGGATTGGTCGTCAACTCGCTGTTAGCTCTCTGGCTGTTCAAACACTTCGATCTAACCCTGACGACAGCCGGGGCTTTTTTCTTCTGGTCCGGGCTGCTGACGGCCGCCTCCCAGCTTGCCGCTCCCCGTCTGGCTAAACGCATCGGGCTGCTGAACACCATGGTCTTCACCCACATTCCGGCGAACCTCTGTCTGATCGGGGCGGCATTCGCGCCGGATCTCAGAATGGCACTTGGATTGTTGCTGGTGCGCGCGCTGCTTTCACAGATGGATGTTCCAACGCGAGGAGCGTTTGTGATGGCCGTGGTCACGCCGGAGGAAAGGGCGGCGGCAAGCTTTACAGCCGTGCCACGCAGCCTCGCATCGGCGATCAGCCCGACCCTGGGAGGTGCGCTGTTTGCTGCCGGGTGGCTTGCCACCCCTTTGGTGGTCTGTGGGGCGCTGAAAATAGGTTACGACTTGACGCTGTGGTCGGCCTTTCGGAGATTCAGGGAAAAGCCGTAGCCAGGTCAAGATGTCGGAAGCGAGGATTTTCCCGCCGGTCGGTATGCGACACACCGGATCGGGTCGTTTCCCAACCAGCTCACCCCAGCTTGCGGTACAGCGTGTCGCGGTCCACGCCCAGGGTGCGCGCGGCCTGGATCTTGTTGCCGCCGGTCGCATCGAGCACGTGCCGAATATACGCCCGTTCCGCGTCTTCCAGGGTCCAGCCGCGGGCCAGGGCGTCGTTCAGGAAATGATCGTTTCCCGCTATCCGGGAAGCCTGCGCCAGGTCCTCGAGCAACAGGTATCGTGTTCCGCCAGGGCGATGGCTCGCTCCAGGGTGCTGGCGAGTTCCCGCACGTTGCCGGGCCAGCGGTAGGCGCGGATCCAACGCAGGGCGTCTACCGACACCGCCGGCGAGGGCTTCCGGAGGCGCAAGCCGATCCGCCGAATGAGGACATCCACCAGTTCGTCGATATCCTCCGTGCGTTCCCGCAAAGGCGGTAGCTCCAGCCGGATCATATTGATGCGATGATAAAGATCGGCCCGGAACAGCCGCTCGTTGACCCGCTGTTCCAGCGGCTGATTGGTGGCGGCAATCAGCCGCACGTCCACCACGGTTTCCCGCGTGTGGCCGAGAGGGCGGATGGTTCCCGCTTCCAGTGCCTGGAGCAGTTTAGGCTGCACCTCCAATGGCAGTTCGGCGATCTCGCCCAGGAACAAGGTGCCGCCGTTGGCCTGGGCAAACAGACCGGGCCGATCCTGGCGGGCGTCGGTGTAGGCGCCCTTGTGCACGCCAGGACTTTCCTGGATATAGGTCGACGTGGCGTAGATCGGCGTGATGACGGCGCCGGTGGACGCAGCGGGAGGTTGGCCGGTGTGAATGGCGCGTGTGGCGAAGCGGTGGCGGCGGTTGCGATCTAACTCTGACATGGCGGGCCCTGGTTGTTTTCGCTTATTTCGCTGGTGATTGCAGAGCTGAAATGCGATCGGTAAGGCAAGCAGGCTAAGACTTCACGCGCCTGCGCAGATAATTTAGCAGGTCGATGCGCGTAATCAATCCCATAAAAGCATCGCCCTCGCAAACGATCGCCACCCTGCCGTTTTCGAAGATAGGAAGTAGGGCTTCAACGGGCGTCGAAGGCGGAACCGTTTGCAGTCGAGTGGACATGTAGGCGGCGACCTTCTCGCCGAAACGCTCTTCCCGATCGTAGGTGGCGAGCAATAGATCCGACTCATCGATAATGCCGACAATGCGTCCTTTCTCCAACACCGGCAGTTGGGAAATATCGTACAGCTTGCAACGGCCATAGGCGGTGAGCAGGCTGTCATCGGGACTTAAGCTGATCACGCTGCCTTCCGTATACCGGCGCGTGATCAGATCGCGCAGGTCACCGTACTGCTCGCGCTTTATGAAGCCTTGATCGATCATCCAGTAATCGTTGTACATCTTGGAGAGGTATTTGTTGCCGCTGTCGCAGATGAGCGTGACGACCCGTTCCGGCTGGCTGCGGCTCCGGCAGTAGCGGAGCGCCGCCGCCACCAGCGTGCCCGATGAGGAACCTCCCATGATGCCTTCCTTGCACAACACGGCGCGCGCGGTCGCGAAGCTTTCCGCATCGTCGATGGTATACGCCTCGCGCACCCGAGACAGATCGCAGATGGGGGGAATGAAGTCCTCGCCGATGCCTTCCACGAGCCAGGAGCCGGCCTGCCCCAACGTGCCCGTCCGGATGTAGTCCGCCAGCACGGAACCTTCCGGATCGGCAAGCACCATATTGACGTGTGGCGCCACCCGGCCAAAGAAACGGCTGAGACCGGTCAGCGTGCCGCCGGAGCCGACGCCGCAGACGACGGCATCGAGCTGATGCTCCAGCTGTTCCCAAATCTCAGGGCCGGTGCCTTCCTCGTGAGCTTTCGGATTGCCCGGATTGGCGAATTGATTGACGTAGAACGAATCGGGCGTTTCGCGCGCCAGTTGCTCGGCGAGATCCTGATAATACTGCGGATGTCCCCGCCCTATGTCGGAGCGCGTCATCACCACTTCGGCGCCGAGCGCTTTGAGGTGGAATATTTTTTCCTGGCTCATCTTGTCCGGTATCACCAGCAGCAGCCGGTAGCCCTTGTGCGCCGCGACCAGAGCCAAGGCCAGACCGGTATTGCCGGCCGTTGCCTCGATCAGAGTGGTGCCTGGATGGATTTTTCCTTCGCGCTCGGCCGCCTCGATCATCGACAAGGCGATGCGATCCTTGATCGAGCCCCCTGGATTGTGGTTTTCCAGCTTCACGAACAAGCGGCACGGACCCGTATCGAAGCGGGTTATCTCAACGATGGGCGTGTTGCCGATCAATCCAAGCACTTTTGTATCAGGCATAGCTCTACCCCGCATGGCAGCGGTTTAATAACCAATGATTCTATATTAAAGGCAATATATTCTTTTATAGAATGAAAACTTGATTATATTCTACGCTACATGGACAGCGGTATAGCAAGGTGAATCCGACCTCCTGGCAGCAACGTTTGTATGCAATGAGCACGGCATTGATGCAAAAGAATCTCTTTTTTGACTGTTGCTCAGGAAACACCGGATCAGCAGACACTGCCACGAAACAAGACAAGGCTTCATGGATATTCCGGTTAAGAAAACAGGAATTGTATGAAAAAACATGGGCTAAGGGCCATGGCATAATAGCTGCTCATATATTGGACAAAATGAAATGCGGACAATCCCCGCTAAAAATGAGGTGAAACGATGTCAGTTGTAATCGACTTCCAGGAATATCGCAGAAAGCGCGAGCGGGAGCGCGTTCCCGATGCGCAGCCCAGCCAATACTATTGCTGGTATCCGGTTTATTGGATGGTAATGATATGGCCGCCTGCTCCTTATGTAACGACTTGTCTCATCGCCAATGACGCCCGGTAACAGCAAACGCCAGCAGGAAGGCTCGGGCAGGGATACCGATTCTCAGCCCGCGGCGATTGCGCGCGCGAACAGGGAGCATATCGTACTTACGAAATTCCGCAGTGCGCCAAGCATGGGCTCAAGCGATCCAGACAGTGACCTCGAGAAAACAGTGGGCGCTAATCTGCGTCAACTGCGCAAGCAAAAGGGCGTTTCCCTGGAGCAATTCGCCAAGTTGACTGGAGTCAGCCGGGCCATGCTTGGCCAGATCGAACTGGGACACAGCACGCCGACCATCAAGGTTTTGTGGAAGATCGCTCGCGCGCTGGATATCCCGATCAATGCCTTTCTGAGCGAAGACGCGGCAACAAAATCGGTGTTGCTGGTGCGTGCCGAGGAGTCGAAGGTGCTGATTTCCACGGATGGCAAATTCCGATCGCGGGCGCTATTTCCGTTCGACATGGCGCGGAAAGTGGAATTTTACGAGCTGATCATGAAAAGTCAGGCGGTAGAGGAAGCGGATGCACATCCCCCGGGCACAACGGAAAACTTGGTCGTGGCGACGGGAAGCGTCGAAGTCACCGTCAATAACCAGCGTTACCTGGTGGCCGAGGGGGATGCTATCCTCTTCACAGCGGATGTCCCGCATACGTACCGCAATCCAGACGATGCCGAGACGCGGATCTATCTGGTGATGGTCTACGCGGAAACCCGCTATTGATCCAATAGTAGCGACAAAGGTCTCATTCAACGAGCCGTGGCAAGCTCCGATTGAATAGCGCGCCTGCTGCGACCGGCTCGATCCAGCCAGGCAGCACATCATCATCGGCATACCGCCGCACATCATCATCATCGGCATGCCGCACTTCATCATCGACATCATCATGTCGCAGCAGTTCTTCATCATTTCCATGCTCATGCCTTCCATCGGCATCATATTGCAGGTCATGCCGTCGTTGGTCATTTCGCATTTCATCTTGCACATCATCATGGGCATCATGCCCATCGGCATGCCACCCATCATCGGCATTCCCATTCCCATGGTGTTCATCATGTTCATGGGCATTCCCATCATGTTCATGGGCATTCCCATCATGTTCATGGGCATCCCAGTATTCATCATTGGCATTGCGTTCATTTGGTTTCTCTCCAGCGTTGATTCGTAACATCAGGTTTGCGTCAAGTACGCAGGGAAAAGCGTACGCGCCTCGACTGTTGATGTCAACTATTTGATATATCTATATATTTTTTCTTTTATAGTGGATGGTATAGCTACTATTTGAGATGGTTCGTTCGCTGGTCCACATTCGTGGCGTCAGCTAGCATCCCCGGCGCTACTCTCAAAGAAGCTGGTAACGGATGAGGCGCGCTCTCAGAACGTTACGGCTGATGTTCAGTAGCCTGGCCGTATGGACCTGGTTCCTTTCGCAAAAATTGTAGGCTGTGCTGATGGTCGTTTTTTCGACGAGGTCATACAGGCTGGGCGGGTTTTTATCGAACAGGTTGCGCAGCGCGCGCTCAAGTTCATCGCTTTCGGGCTGTGCCGCCGGAGCAACGGCGGATTGCTGCGTTGAAGCGGCTGAAAAGTGCAAATCCTCGGGCCTCAACGTGGCGCCGGGACAGACCAACAGCGCGTAATGAATGACATTTTCCAGTTCCCGAATATTGCCCGGCCAGGAATATTCCTGCATTCTGCGTTCTGCCTCGGGCGAGATGTGGGCTTCTGCTTGACCGATACGCTCGGCATAGATCCTGAGGTAATGATGAGCCAGGGGCAGAATATCGCCGGGGCGTTCCCGTAGCGGCGGCAGATAAATGGGCGCGACACTCAGCCGATAGTAAAGATCTTCACGGAAGCGCCCGGCCTGCACTGCTGCTTTCAGATCGACATTGGTCGCGGCGATCATCCGTACATTGATAGGTATCGATTTGCGCGAGCCGACTCGCACGACTTCGCGCTCCTGCAGGACGCGCAACAGTTTTACCTGAATACTCGGAGGCAAATCGCCGATCTCGTCGAGAAACAGCGTGCCGCCATGAGCGGTCTCGAACCAGCCGGCTTTTTCGCTTACCGCGCCGGTGAAAGCGCCGCGTTCATGGCCGAACAGTTCAGTTTCGATTAACGATTCGGATAGTGATGCGCAGTTGACCGCGACAAATGATCTGTTGCCTCGCTCGCTCAAAGCATGTATGTGGCGTGCGATGAGTTCCTTGCCCGTACCCGTCTCCCCGATGATCAAAGCCGACGCGGAGCTCGGAGCGATGCGCTCGAGCCTATCCAGCAGCTCTCTTGATTTCGGATCTTCGAAAACCAGCGCGGTCGCCCGTATGGATAAACTGAACGAGCGCGGTTCGGGAAAAGTCAGCACGGGGCTTTCATAGTAAGTGTCAGGTCGATCGAAAGGCTTGATTGACATTGCCAACTCGGGTCGCTAAACGCTGAGCCTGGGGATTTAAGCCGGATTCGGCGCGGTATCCGTCTGGATGTCAGCCCGCAGCGCTTTTTCCAAAAAGCAGTCGGCTGACAGGCGTTTGTTGGCTGACAGGCGTTTGTCAACCGGGTTGGACAGACCATAGCGGGTGTCATAATAGGCGCCCATTACCAGATCGATTCCCGCGTCCCCGGCGGCAGCGGCCTGGGCTCTGGTTTCAATGCGCTCCTGCAGCACCTGTCCGCCGAGCTCGTGAGCCACCGAAACCAGCGACTTGATGCGCTCCTGGCTAAAGCCATCGGGAGCATGCTCCTGCGTGTTCAGGAAAGAGGCATCCAGCCTCACGAAGTTCGGCAGCACCTGGCGCAACAGATCGGGGTGGCGCGAGCCGTTGCCGCTAGCCAGCTTGAGGGCGATGCCATAACCGCGTTCGCGGTAATTGGTCAAGCCTTCGATCAACACGCTGTTGTAGCCATGACTGTAACCAGGACTGGTCTCGATGGTGATGATCACGCGCTGGGGCGTCAAGCCGCAGCGGAAAAGCACTTCTTCGAAATACGCGCCGTGGTTGCGTTTGACATTCAGCACGTGGCGCGGATGCACATAAAGGAAGAGCAGACCTTCTTCATGCGCGTTCGGTAGATAATTCAGCATGTGGATGGTGCGGCAGAGGCGATCGAGGTCGATCACCGAGCTCCCTTCCGCCGAAGCAAACAGATCCAGGGCTTCATAGAGATTGTTATCGTCTATGTACGCCCTGAGGCAGGCGTCGTGGCCCACGATTCTATCGGGCGATGCGGTGAGGCGAACACGATGAAAGAGGCTGCTGAGAATGATATCGCCATAGCGGCCTTCTACTCTGTTGTCTTGCAGCGAAAGCGGCGGCTGAGCGAGCCCCCTTTCTTTGCAGATACGTTCGTTGAAATAGGCGACAAGTTGCTGTAAGGGCATGATCGATTCCTTTAATATTAATTTAATGAAGTACGGATGGCGGCTTGAAAGCTTGTTCAGGCCGGTTTGAATTCGCTTTAGCTTTCAGCCCGAACCTGGCCGCGTCGAACCAACGGATATTGCTCAGCCACAAGCCTTCTCGCTCCACGCCGTATTCCCGGTTGAAAACTAGTGTCGAGCGTGTCTCGCCATCCATAAATATCAGCTTGTTTTGGGCGCCGAGCCATTCCTGCAGGGCCGATCTGAAAAAATCGTCGTGGAGTCGCTCAGGCCGTTCGTTGAGCAGCGGCTTAAAATAATCGTGCACCAAGTGCCAGGTATCCGAGCGCGCCTCAAGGCGGCGGCAAATCGGCAGCGTGCCGTTGTGCGCCATGTAAAGACGCCTGTTGATCCTGAAGGGATGCGTGTTGTCATCGTCGACGACGCCTTCGGTACGCTTACGCAGGTGTATTACGCACTCCTCGTCCTCATAATCTTTATAAGCGCGCAGCAGATCGGCGAAACGGGTTCGGCTACATTTGTTCACGCGTATGCCGCCGGCTCCATCAAAGGCCATGATGCCGAATCCGTCGGGGTTATAGTGGGCAGCGGACCGCAGCAAGTTCTTTGGCGCCGCTACGCCTTTCGGCTTATGGATGATTAGACACATGGGTGCTCCGCAAGCTCTAACGAAGGTAATCGGCACAGTGCCGCCGGCCAAAGCCGGCGACCTGCTTCAACGACTTAAAGTTTAGCGATCGAGACTTCGGTAGCCTTGACCACCGCCAGGACGTCCGAGCCCACGTGAAGATCCAAATCACCCACGGAGCTGCTGGTGATGACCGACGATACGATGCCGGCCGGCGTCTCGACATCGACTTCCGAGACGACAGGTCCGTTGACGATGTTCTTAACCTTACCTCTGAACTGGTTTTTTGCATTGATGGCTTGAATCGACATGGTGGTTACCTCGTAATGTTGAGTTTGTTATCCCGATTGTTCAGCCGACCTGAAACAATCGTTTTCCCCGCCCTTCGCGTCCTCCACTGCAACTCGGCCAGGAAACTAGAGTGGCAGGCTTGATCCTTTCCCGGCCTGCCGGCGGGATTCGCCTCCCGTCCTCCCTGACGAGGGGCGTATTCCTGAAATCAGCGGCCCGGCGTATAAATCTTGTCGAACACGCCACCGTCGGCGAAGTGCTTCTCCTGGGCTTCCTTCCAGCCGCCAAACAGCGCATCGACGGTGAACAGTTCCAGGTTGGCGAACTGCTTGCCGTATTTGGCCAAAACTTCTGCATCGCGCGGACGATAGTGGTGTTTCGCTGCCAGTTCCTGCGCTTCCTTGCTATAGAGGTATTTCAGGTATTCCGTAGCCACCTTCTCCGTACCGTGCCGTTTCACGACCTTGTCGACGACCGTGACCGGGGGTTCGGCCAGGATGCTTACGGATGGTGTGACGATTTGGAATTTTTCATTGCCGCCATATTCCTTGAGTATCAGAAAGCCCTCGTTTTCCCAGGTGAGCAGAACATCCCCGATCTCACGCTCGGCAAAGGAAACACTCGCTCCGCGCGCGCCGGTATCGAGGACGGCCGTATTTTTGTACAGCTTGCCGACGAACTCCTGGGCTTTTTCCTCGCTGCCGTATTTTTTCAGCGCGTAGCCCCACGCCGCCAGATAAACCCAGCGGGCGCCCCCCGAGGTTTTCGGGTTTGGCGTGACGATGGAAACGCCGTTCTTGACCACGTCGTCCCAGTCCTTGATGTTTTTCGGATTGCCGGCGCGAACTAGAAAGACGATGGTGGATGTGTAAGGCGAACTGTTCTGCGGCAGGCGGCCTTGCCAGCTTTTCGGAACCAGCTTGGCCTTATCGTAGAGTTGATCGACATCGTAGGCAAGGGCCAGCGTGACGACGTCGCCCTCGAGCCCATCGACCACGGCGCGCGCCTGTTTGCCGCTGCCGCCGTGAGATTGCTGGATTGTCACGTCCTCGCCGGTCTTGCTCTTCCAGTACTTGGCGAACAGCGCGTTGTAGTCTTGATAGAGCTCGCGCGTCGGATCGTAGGAAACGTTAAGCAGAGTGACCTCGGCTTTGGCGCTGTCGGGCTGCAATGCAATCAAGATCATCAGCGTCGTGAACAGGGCTGTCGATTTCAAGAAAGACATAGGTGTTTTAACTCCTTAAAGTCAAAGTGCTGAATTTCATTAAAACGCATATTGGAAACGGGTGAAAAATACCTTCTCCGTTTCGCGGTCGGCCAGTTGATTGGTGCCAGTGCCGGCTTTCCCGCCTTCAAAGTAAGTCTGTTCGTAATCTGCCATGAGCTTGATGTTGGCGTTGAGATACCAATTCAGCCCCACGGCCCACGAGGTCGCCCTGCTGATGGAGGTTTGCGGGTTCGCCAGGAAGAACGGGCTTTGCGCCGTTGCGTAATTTCTGAAGGTGTCGTCATCGATATCGAGTTCGCTCCAGCGCGCGGCAAGCTGGAACGCGCCCCAGGTGCTAGCAAAAGGATTGAAAGCGTGCGGCGGCCGGACGCCCTGAAACGTGTTGTCCTCGCCGGTCAACACGTAGGACGCGGCGATCTGCCAGGCAGTATTGTCCTGGCGTACGGACACATCGTTGCGGACATGGGTGACGTTGCCGATCCTGCGGGTTCTTGTGCCATGCAGTCCCTGCGAGGAAAGCACCCATTCGCCCAAAAGCCCGTAAGGCCCCCAGTACCAGTAAGCCTGTGGGTAAAGGCGGTAATGATCACCGGATGAGGTGACGCTGCTGACATTGGTGATCACATTGGCGCCGCGCACGGTGTTGGCGCTCGTGGCATTGGCATAACTGAGGACCGCGTTTTGGCCCGGACTGGTCAGGTTGGCTAGCTGATTTTCGAAAGGCTGGCCCCAACTGCCGGCGACGCCGACGCCAAGGCCTTCCAGCACCGATACGCCGGAGTGCTGAAACGGATGAGCGAAGACGCGACCCTCGAATTCCTTGTCGTCGTCTCGATCGGTGTCGGCATTCTGCACCGCCTGGTTATCCGTGGTCCCGTTGAAGACTCCAAGATGGTAGGTGATGACGTCGTTGAAATTGTGCAGGCCCCCATACTGCGCTGTAGATCCGAGCCGTGAAATGTTGCCGTGCAACACGACGCCCAAATCCCGGTTGGGTGCGAGCTGGGTCGGATAAGCCCGCTCGGCAAACAACAGGGCCGTCGCGCTCTGCAGGCGCTCGAGGCTGATCGGCGCTTTCTGTTTGCCCGCGGCCAAGCTGGCGAAGGGAAAGTAGTGCAGGTCGACATAGCCGTCGAATAGTCTAGCCTGCCCCCCACCGAAGTCCGGTGCGAAGCGGAAATCGACGTGTTTGAATAAAGTGCCGTCCAGTAATAGCCGTGCGCGGCGCAAAGTGAATTTGTCGGGGATATTGGTGCGGTTCTGCGGCGTGGTGCCTTGTGTGGAATCATCCATGAAAAAATTCCCATCGGCCTGCACAAAGCCGCGTATTCTGAGATTATGTCCACCATCCGGCGAGGAAATTTTGACGCCAGACGAGCCTGCTTCAATCTTGGGGGTCTTTTTCGCGTTTTCCGCGGCTACCTCCTGCTCGACCTCCCGCTTTCTTTCCAGTATCCTGACCTTCTGGTCGAGCGCCTTGACGGTTCGCTCGTCCGCCGCCGGCTGGGCTGCTGCCTCTGCAGAGGGCGCTGCGATGATGTTGCGGTTGCCTCGCTCGGCGACTTCAAGCCTCCGCTCCAGCTCTCGTAGACGCCGTTCCATGGCCTCGAATTTCTTTTCGTCGAGCGCTGCAAGGGCAGGATCGGCTCCCAGAACACTATTGACCGTCAGCACCAGGACCCACATACGGGGATGTTTCATCAATGTTCTCCTTATTTCAGAGAACTTCCGGCGGTCCGGTCAGTCTGCTTACGCTAAGATTCTTATTGCCTCCGGATGACCGGTTGGCCTGGATAGGTGTTATCACTATCCGCCCAAAGGCGGGCCTTGGACCTATCAATTGCGCACAACGCAGAAGAACTGCCCGATTTGTGCTGCGGGCACGGCGATTCTAGGAAGCTCGCAGGTTCAATCACTTCTGGTCTTGTGGGATACTTCTAGGCGCAGTTTCTCTTTGCGCTCGATTTGCACGATGCGTCCGTCATGCACCGTAATTTCCACCGCGCCGTAGCGTATGCCCTCTAGCGCATGGAAAATTCTCCGGGCAAGCTGCGCAGGAGGAAAGTCTTTAGTATCATCGGACGAAGTATCATGAGCAGCCATTGGATTTCCTTACGTTGTGTGCGAGAAAGTTGCAAACCCATGCGATCTACATCCCAAGCGTGATGAGAACTTTAGCAAGGGACGCGTTGTAACAAAAAAGAATTATTTGATAATTATTTATAACCTTTAATTATAAATCGCCATTTTCTATCATGGCGGGTAAAGTCGGGACAGTTTTTCCGGTGCTTTCCACCTTTCAGCGGATTTGTACGAACTTTCTATGCATGAAATAAAGCCTGATGTGCCAGCGGGTGGCTGGAGCCGCGCAAACCTTAAGCACGCGTTCAATATAGCGATCATCATCGCCCTCATGGCCGTTGGATTACTCGTTTTTGATGCCCCGTTGCAGGACTGGCTGATACACGGTCAGCTTATCAAAGCCCGGCTTGCTGAATGGGGCACGGCGGCGCCCGCGATATTTAGCTTGGGCGTTGCCTTGCTGACGGCCATCGGCATGCCGAGGCTGGTTTTATGCTCGATCGGCGGGCTTGCGTTCGGGGCGTGGGGAATCATCTGGAACCAACTCGGCACGCTGGCGGGATCTTATATCGCATTTCTGTTGGTGCGCTGGGGCGGGCGCGAGATAATCCTGCGCAAGTATCCCAAGCTCGACCGGTTTTCTAAGCGTATCGAGCAGCGCGGGGTCTTTGCGGTGCTGCTCATACGCCAGATGCCAATGAACGGCTTTTACAATAATGTGTTGCTCGGATTGACCGCTGTGACCCACCGCGATTTCCTGCTCGGCAGCTTCTTGGGTTTTCTACCGCTGGGAGTGGCTGCAACCTTGGTCGGTGCCGGCATGATTCAAACCAAGGCCGTGCATCTGATGCAGCACGTTTTGGTGGCGGCGCTGTGCGCGCTCGTGCTGGGTTTCTTGTTGAAATGGATGCTGCATTCGCCGCGCTCTCCAATTGCGAGATCGCCGAATCCAGAACTCGTCCTGGCTGATGACTTAGCAACCGCGGCGCCTCGAGCCTGCAACGCCGAAGACATGCCGGAGGAGAACCGCAACATGGCTTTTAGAGCAGACTGAGCCGTCGCAGCGCGTTGTCGAGATGCTGCTTCCAGTGAATTTTGTAGCCCGTCGTCCATATTTTAATGGCGGCTTTTTCGCGCCTCGGCCCTAGCCGATAAAGCTTGAAACCTCTCTTGAGCTCAAAATAGATATCGGTCAAATCATCTGCCAGACTGCCGCTCATGAGGCCGTCGACGGTCGTCAAGTCGGATATCGACCAATATTCATCGTGCGAGCCGAGATAGTGCTTTAGGCGACAAAAAAGGTCGAAGCGTTCATCCAGGTTGTTCAAGACGCGATAGCCATGGGGAAAGCCGAGCGCGCCTAATTCGATCATGCTCGTCCGCAGTACGGGCAACGTTTTTGCCAAGCTACTCAGCCATCGATTATTAGCAAACTCATCGATTTTTTCGATCAAGCTACAAAACTCCTGGGCGGCTTCGACAAACTCGGCAACGTACTTCAATTTATCAACCATAAGGCTTTCGCCGATACAACGTGTTTTACTAAGTCTAGTCAAGGGGGGTCTGTTTGAGGCGGTGAGGCTCTGCCTTAGGCGCCGGTTCCCGGCTCGTCCGCTTCGTGCGCTGGCGAAAACGCAGCCTCCGGTTCCGGCTGTGGGGTGCAAAAAACCACCGCTTCGAAATCTTCCTTCATCGCTCCGCAGTCAGGACAGCGCCAATTTACGGGAACGCATTGCCAGGCGGTTCCCGGCAGAAGGCCCGAATCTTGGTGTCCACGCGTAGGATCGTAGATGAAGCCGCATGGAATACACAGGTAATAAAGACTGCCCTTTATCGCTCCATTCATGATAGGGTGCCACCTTTTACATTTCGATCAGGCCTGTCGTGGAGCTTCATCCAATAGCATCATGAACGATCCACTGCCCATCGTATTGAGTCTATCCGGCCATGATCCGAGCGGAGGCGCCGGGATTCAGGCGGATATCGAAACGCTGAGCCGGTTCAATTGCCGGCCCTGCACCGTGATTACTGCATTGACCGTACAAGATACGCAAAACGTACAAAAAGTCATCCCGCAGCGTGCCAGCGACTTCTATGCCGCGGCCCGAGCCATCTTGGACGATATGCCGGTCGCCGCCATCAAGATCGGCCTGCTAGGCAGCGCCGAGCTGGTGGCGGGATTGCACCGTCTGTTGAGCGAATTTCCCGCCATACCGGTCGTGTTCGACCCTATTCTAGAGGCTGGGGGCGGCGCTGAGCTGGCTGACCGCGCACTGATTCGCGCGATGGCCTCACACTTGCTTCCCCACACCACCATTGTGACTCCCAACAGTCATGAAGCGCGCAAGCTGGCCCCCGGCAGGACGGATTTGGACGCATGCGCGCAGCATATGCTGGCGTCCGGCTGCCAATACGTTTTAATCACCGGCACCCACGAAGATAGCGTGCAGGTCATCAATCGTCTGTATGCTCTCGACCGCAGCGAGAGTCACCGCTTTGAACGCTTGCCGCACAGCTATCATGGCTCGGGGTGCACCTTGGCGTCGGCCATCGCCGGCGGTCTGGCGTGGGGACGCGGCGTTCCCGCCGCCGTACTCGAAGCCCTAGCCTTCACTTGGCGCTCGCTCAAAGCCGGCGGTTGCCCCGGTCGGGGACAGTATTTGCCGAATCGGTTTTTCTCCGCGAACGAATGATGAGCGTCCGCTTTCCGTCTTCTGGACTGTATGCCGTTACCCCGGATGCGGGCGCTCCTCCCGAGCGGCTCGTACAAGCGGTGCGCGCGGCCATCCGGGGCGGCGCGGCCGCCGTACAGTATCGCGCCAAAACGGCCGAATGCCGCACGGAGACCGCGCAGTGGCTGCTGGACCTCTGCCAGGCCGCCAACGTGCCTTTGATCATCAACGATGACGTCGACCTGGCGGCAGAAATAGGCGCGGACGGCGTGCACCTCGGCCGCTACGACTGTAGTCTCGCCAAAGCCAGGCACCTGCTCGGTCCGGAGCCAATCATCGGCATTTCCTGTTACGACTCGCTCGGGCGGGCGAACGAGGCGGCAGCTCAAGGCGCCAGCTATGTGGCTTTCGGCCGGTTTTTTGAGTCTGCGACCAAGCCGGATGCTGCCCCCGCCAGACTGGAGACTTTGCGCGAGGCGAAGAAAATCCTGCGCATTCCCATCGTGGCGATTGGCGGCGTGACGCCCGACAATGGTAAAGCGCTGCTCGAGGCGGGAGCCGATGTGCTCGCCGCTGTCGGCGCGATATTCGGTGCGGCGGATGTCGAGTTGGCTGCCCGGCGCTTCCACACCCTCTGCAATCCGTGTCGCCATTTGTTGCGCTGAGACGGAAGGGCGGTCTAGATGTTGGCGGGCCTGTTGTCTATAATCAAGCGCTTCTTGCGAGCATACTGATCGCCCATTAAGGTATTCTGATAGGTATTTCCGATGGTTGCAGTGAATCCGACGTCCTTTCAACCTCTCGACAAGAACGACCTCGACCCGGAGGAAACGCACGAATGGCTCGATGCGTTGGAAGCCGTGATCGGTGCCGAAGGGATCGAGCGCGCCCACTACCTGATCGAACGACTAGTCGACAAGGCGCGGAGATCGGGCGCCAATCTGCCTTATTCGGCCAATACCGCCTACATCAACACCATACCGCCGCATATGGAAGCCCGTTCGCCAGGCGATGCCGGTCTGGAACAGCGTATCCGTTCCTACGTTCGCTGGAACGCCATGGCGATGGTCTTGCAAGCCAACCACAAATCAACCGAATACGGCGGCCATATCGGTAGCTTCGCCTCGTCGGCCACCCTCTACGATGTCGGCTTCAATCATTTTTTCCATGCCCCGAACAAGCAGCACGGCGGCGACCTCGTCTACTTCCAGGGCCATTCATCGCCTGGCATCTATGCGCGCGCCTTTCTGGAAGGACGGCTAACCGAGGAACAGTTGCAGAAATTCCGCGCCGAAGTGGGGGGCGGTGGTCTTTCCTCCTATCCCCACCCCTGGCTGATGCCGGACTTCTGGCAGTTCCCGACCGTGTCGATGGGGCTCGGGCCGATCATGGCGATCTATCAGGCCCGCTTCATGAAGTACTTGCAGGACCGCGGTATCCTGCATACCGGCGGGCGGAAGGTATGGGCCTTCATGGGAGACGGTGAAATGGACGAGCCGGAATCCATGGGCGCCATCGGTCTTGCGGGGCGCGAGAGACTCGACAACCTGATTTTCGTCATCAACTGCAATTTGCAGCGGCTGGACGGCCCGGTGCGCGGCGACGGCAAGATCATCCAGGAGCTGGAAGCGGGTTTTCGCGGATCGGGCTGGAACGTCATCAAGGTGATCTGGGGCTCTTACTGGGATCCCTTGCTGGCCAAGGACACCAAGGGGCTGCTGCAGCGGCGCATGGAAGAAGCGGTCGACGGCGAGTACCAGAACTACAAGGCCAAGGGCGGTGCCTACACGCGCAAGCATTTCTTCGGCAAGTATCCAGAGCTGCTGGAAATGGTCGCCAATATGTCGGACGAAGACATCTGGCGGCTGAACCGCGGCGGCCATGATCCGCACAAGGTCTACGCCGCCTATGCCGCCGCAGTCAGGCATGAAGGGCAGCCGACGGTAATTCTGGCCAAGACGGTCAAGGGTTATGGTCTCGGCCAAGCCGGAGGGGAAGGCAAGAACATTACCCACCAGCATAAAAAGATGACCGAAGAAGCGCTGAAAGCGTTTCGCGACCGTTTCAACATCCCGGTTGCGGACGACAAGCTCGCCGATGCGCCGTTCTGCAAGCCGCCAGAGGACAGTCCGGAAATGCGCTACCTCCACGAGAGACGGCAGGCGCTCGGCGGTTATCTTCCAGTCCGGCGGAAAGATGCAGCTCTGCTGCAGGTGCCCGATCTCAGCATCTTCGAAACGCTGCTAAAAAGCAGCGAAGACCGGGAGCTGTCGACCACCATGGCGTTCGTCCGCATCCTGAGCGCTCTGCTGCGTGATAAAAAGCTCGGCAAGTACGTCGTGCCGATCATTCCTGATGAAGCGCGCACCTTCGGGATGGAAGGCTTGTTCCGTCAGTACAGCATTTATTCCTCGGTCGGCCAGTTGTATGAGCCCGAAGACGCCGACCAGATCATGTATTACCGTGAAGACAAGACCGGCCAGATTCTGGAGGAAGGCATCACCGAGGCGGGCGCGATGTGCTCATGGATCGCCGCGGGTACCGCTTACAGCAACCATAACGTACAGATGATCCCGTTCTATGCGTTTTATTCCATGTTCGGCTTCCAGCGTATCGGTGATTTCATCTGGGCGGCTGGAGACAGTCAGGCGCGCGGTTTCCTGATGGGCGCGACCGCCGGGCGCACCACGCTGGCCGGCGAAGGCTTGCAGCACCAGGATGGGCATAGTCATCTTGCAGCATCGACCGTTCCGAACTGCATCGCCTACGATCCCGGTTTTGCTTACGAGCTGGCGGTCATCATCCATGACGGGCTGCGACGGATGTACCAGGAAGGCGAAAATATCTTCTACTACATCACCGTGATGAACGAGAACTATCGTCATCCTGAAATGCCGCCAAACGCGCGCGATGGCATTATCAAGGGCATGTACCGGATCAAGGATGGTGGCGATGCGGCGATCGTGCAGATCTTGGGCAGCGGAACGATTCTGCGAGAGGCCCTGTTCGCCGCCAAGCTGCTGGAAGATGATTTCGGCGTGGTGGCCAACGTATGGAGCGTAACCAGTTACAAGGAATTGCGCCGCGAAGGTCTGCATAAGGAGCGCTGGAATCTCTTGCACCCCGATCGGCCCCGCCAAGTGAGTTATGTGGAGGAGTGCCTGTCCGCCTGCGCCGGTCCGATCGTCGCCGCAACCGACTACATGAAGATCGTCGCCGATCAGATCCGGCCGTTCGTGCGGAGAAACTATACCGTTTTGGGAACCGATGGTTTTGGCCGCAGCGACAGCCGCAAGCAATTGCGCTACTTCTTTGAGGTCGATCGCCACTATATCGCCGTGGCGGCCCTGAAAGCGCTGGCCGATGACGGCAAAGTGGGCGCTGAGCGAGTGGTGCAGGCGATCGCGCAATACGGTATCGATCCAGAGAAAGCCGATCCGGTTACCGTCTGAGCACTGGCTCAAGGACACAGCATGGCGTTAGAAAAAGAGGTCGTGGTTCCCGATATTGGCGGTTTTCAAGACGTTGAAGTCATCGAGGTGCTGGTCAAGCCGGGCGATCAAGTCAAAGCGGAAGAATCTCTGATCACCTTGGAGAGCGACAAGGCCGCCATGGAGATCCCGGCGCCTTTTGCGGGCACCGTGAAAGAGCTCAAAATCGCAACTGGCGGTAAAGTAAGCAAAGGCTCGCCCATTCTGACGATGGAGGTAGCGGAAGAACCGGCGAAGAACGAGCAACAGGCGGCTTTTAAGACCGACCGGGATGAAGCCGAGGCCTCTCGGGAGGTCGCGGAACAACAGCCCGCGGAAAAACGGCCGGAGAAGCCGGCTGCAGCACCATCGACCGCGCCTCCGACGCCGCCTCCCGTGACCGAGCCAGCGGCTGTGCAGGAGGACGTTCCACAGGCCGGCGAAAAGCCTCATGCCAGCCCGTCCGTGCGGCGTTTCGCTCGCGAGCTGGGGGTGGATGTGAGCAATATCCGGGGCAGCGGCCGGAAAGGACGAATTCTCAAGGAAGACGTGCAGGCATTCGTCAAGATCAATCTGCAAAGAGCGCAAAAATCGACGGCTGCGTTGGCCCTTCCGGAACTGCCCGAAATCGATTTCAGCCAGTTCGGAGCAATCGAAACCCAGCCCCTCTCGCGCATCAAAAAGCTGACCGCGGTCAATCTGCACCGCAGTTGGATCACTATCCCGCACGTCACCCAGCACGATGAAGCCGACATCACCGAGCTGGAGCATTTCCGCCAGTCGCTGAAGAGCGAGGCGGAGGACCAAGGCGTCAAGCTGACGTTTCTGCCCCTCTTGATGAAAGCTGTCGTGGCGACGCTCCAGGCGTTTCCGGGCTTCAACGCGTCCCTTGCCAATGGGGGCGAGGACCTGATCATCAAAAAGTACTACCACATCGGCGTTGCGGTAGATACAGCGGACGGGCTGGTGGTGCCGGTAGTGCGAGATGCCGATAAAAAAGGCGTGTTCGAGCTGGCGAAAGAACTTGCCGACGTGAGCGCGCGGACGCGCAGCAAGCGGCTCAGAAATACCGAGCTGCAGGGTGCTTCATTCAGTATTTCCAGCCTGGGTGGGATCAGCGGCACCGCATTTACACCGATTATCAATCCGCCCGAAGTGGCCATCCTCGGCGTTTCCCGCGCCAAGACGCAGCCGGTTTACCGAGATGGACAGTTCGTGCCGCGGCTGGTATTGCCATTTTCATTGTCTTACGATCATCGCGCTATCGACGGCGCCGAAGCGGCCCGCTTTTCCGCCTATCTCGGAAAAATGCTCGAAGACCTGCGACGGCTTCTGGTGTGACGAGGCTGTGTGGGGCAATTTGACGCGAAAGACGACTGAGCAAATGGAGGATCGATAAAATCATGTCTGCATCGCCGCCGCAAACCAGCGCGAATTCTGATTTACACGCCGAGGTTCTGGTGCTCGGAGCCGGGCCCGGTGGATATACGGCTGCTTTTCGCGCCGCCGATCTCGGTAAGCGAGTCGTTCTGGTTGAGCGTTATCCGACTCTGGGGGGCGTCTGCTTGAACGTCGGCTGCATTCCGTCCAAGGCGCTGCTGCACCTGGCTAAAGTCATTCATGAGGCGGAAGAATGCTCTGCCTTTGGCGTGAAATTCGGCAAACCGGAAGTGGTGTTGAACGATATCCGCGTCTGGAGAGATCAGGTAGTCGGTACGTTGACCTCAGGTCTCGCCGCGCTGGTCAAGCAGCGCAAGGTCACGGTCGTGCAGGGCCATGCCAAGTTCATATCCGATAAGGTGGTTCAGGTCGAAAGTGGCGGGAGCAGCCGGAATGTGTCGTTCGAGAACGCGATCATCGCGGCCGGCTCGCAGTCCAGCAAGATTCCGGGCTTTCCCTATGACGATCCGCGTGTCATGGATTCGACCGACGCGCTGGCGCTGCAAGATATACCGAAAAGACTGCTCATCGTCGGCGGCGGCATCATCGGACTGGAGATGGCGACGGTTTATCAAGCCCTGGGTTCTGCCATCACCGTCGTTGAACTGATGGATCAGCTCATCCCCGGTTGTGATCAGGACCTCGTCAAGCCGCTGCATCAGCGCATCAAAAAGCAATATGAGAACATCTATCTCAAAACCAAGGTCAGCAGAATCGAAGCGCGCTCCGAAGGCCTACGGGCGTTTTTCGAAGGCGAAGGCGCGCCCGAATCCGACTCGTTCGACCGCGTGCTAGTCGCGGTGGGACGCAAACCGAACGGCCGCTTGATCGGTGCCGAGGCAGCGGGTATTCAGATCAATGACGCCGGCTTTATTCCGGTCGATCACAAACAGCGCACCAACGTGCCGCATATCTACGCCATCGGCGACATCGTGGGCAATCCGATGCTGGCGCACAAGGCGACCCATGAAGGCAAGGTGGCGGCCGAGGTGATCGCCGGCCTGCCCACCGCTTTTCAGGCGCTGGGCATCCCTTCAGTCGCCTATACCGATCCCGAAATCGCTTGGATGGGCCTGACAGAAACGCAAGCCCGATCGCAGGGCATCGAGTATGCAAAGGCGGTGTTCCCCTGGGCGGCGAGTGGACGCTCGCTGGGAATAGGCCGCAAGGAAGGCCTGACCAAGATCCTGTGCGACAAAAATAGCAAACGGATTGTGGGCGCCGGCATTACCGGCAGCAATGCCGGAGAGCTCATCGCAGAGACCATGCTGGCCCTGGAAATGGGTGCCGATGCCGAAGACGTCGGCTTGACTATCCATCCGCATCCGACCTTGTCCGAAACGGTCGCGTTTGCCGCCGAGATGATCGAAGGCACGATCACCGACCTCTACGTGAAAAAGTGAGAGGTTGATCGGCAACGCGGGCGAGGCTTGAAGGCGGGCGGTGAGTTCACGATATGACTACGGCGGCGCACACGGTCGCTCTCGCGTTCCAGTCGTTTGGCGACAGCGGAACCCCGCTCATTATCCTGCATGGGCTCTTCGCCTCCGCTCGTAACTGGCAGTCCGTGGCGCGCCAGCTTTCCGGGAGCCATCGGGTTTTCACGCTCGACCTGCGCAATCATGGGGCATCGCCTCACTCGGCGGAGATGACGTATCCCGCTCTTGCGGCCGATGTCGCTGCTTTTGTCGACCGCCACGGCATCGAGCGGGCGCATGTGCTCGGTCACAGCATGGGCGGCAAGACGGCGATGTGGCTGGCCTTGACCGCACCGGAGCGCGTGGCGACGCTGATCGTGGTCGATATCGCGCCGGTCCGCTATGCGCATGATTACTCGGCCATCATCGAGCACATGCGGGCTTTGCCGCTGCAAAGTTTGACGAATCGCCAAGCAGCAGATGATGCGCTGGCCCGATCGATTCCCGATGCGCGCCTGCGCCAGTTCCTGCTGCAGAATCTTGTTCCCAAGGACCGGCGCTATCGCTGGCGTATCGATCTCGACATCCTCGAGCGCGCCCAGCCTGAGCTAGCAGCCTTTCCCGCTACCGAGGATGTCGGTCCTTGCTGGAAACCGGCGCTGTTTATCGCTGGCGCCGCGTCGGATTATGTGTTGCCCGAGCACCGAGCGATGATCGAGCGCCTGTTTCCAGCAGCCCGCCTGGAAACGATTGTAGGCGCCGGACATTGGCTGCAGGTCGATCAGCCGGATGCATTTTTGCGCATCGTACGCGAGTTTCTAAGCCACACGAGTTAACGGGCGCTGGTCGTGGCTTCCCAGCCAGCCGCGGAATTTCAGCAGCACGATGAGACCCGGAATCGCCATCAGGGAGCACGCGATGAAGAACTTCAGCCAGCCCACTTCTTCGGCGAGCCAACCACTCGGCGCAGCAATCAATACCCGCGGAATTCCCATCAGACTCGACAACAGCGCGTATTGAGTCGCGGTGAAACGCGTGTCCGTCTGGCTTGCCATGAAGGCGGTAAAAGCCGCGGTGCCCATGCCCGCCGAGAGGTTTTCGAAGCTGATGACCAGAGAAAGCCCGATGAGGCTGGCGCCAACTTGTGCAAGTAACGCAAAAGCAGCGGTCGACAGTGCCTGCAGCAAGCCGAATTGCCATAACGCAGGATAGATGCCCGTGCGCAGGATCCAGAAGCCGCCAATGAAGCCGCCCGTGACGGTCGCCCAGAAGCCGAACAACTTGACGACGGCACCGATTTCGGTCTTGCTGTAGCCGATATCCAGATAAAACAGCGTGGTCATCTGGCTGGCCACCGTATCGCCCAGCTTGTAAAGCAAAACGAATAGCAGTACCCACAACGCATCCTGCCTGCCGAAAAATTGGACAAAAGGTTGGATGACCGCCTCGGCCAGCCGAGTCGGTGCGTTGTCCGGCAGGGGCGGCTCTTTGGCGATGATCGTGGTCGCGATCAGTCCGGTCGACATGATCGCCGCCATCAGCCAATAAACCTGATTAAAGCCGAGAAAATCAGCCAACATAAGGCCACCTGCGGAAGCGAGCAGCGTGCCGAGTCGATAACCATTGACAAACAGCGCCGCACCGAGCCCCTGCTCGTCATCCGACAGGATTTCGCGACGGTAAGCATCCACGATGACATCTTGCGAGGCGGAAAAAAAAGTGACGAGAAACGCGCTGGCTGCGATATAGCAAAGGCTTGCGGGCGGTGCGCTGAAGCCGAATGCCGCGATGGCCACGGTCAATAAAAGTTGGAAGATCGCAAGCCAACCGCGCCTGCGTCCAAATAAAGGCAGCGTGAAGCGGTCGAAAAACGGGGCCCACATAAATTTCAACCCATACGGCAGACCCACCAGTGCGAACGCACCGATCGTAGCGATATTGACGCCATCTTCCTTCAACCATGCCTGCAGTACCGAGCCGGTCAGCAGCAGGGGCAGCCCGCTGTAAAAGCCCATCAAAAAAGCGACCAGCATCCGGCGGCTGAAAAAGGTGCGTAAAGGCGCTCCTTTTGGCGAGGAGGCATCAAAAGGGATAGTCATAGTCGATGATCAGCGGCGCGTGGTCGGAGAAGCGCTCTTCCTTATAGATCGTCGCAGCCCGGATGCGATTCTTCAGACTCGGGCTGACGATATGGTAATCAATCCGCCATCCTACGTTGTTGGCCCAGGCTCGGCCGCGGTTTGACCACCAGGTGTATTGTTCCGGATGGGGATTGACAGCGCGGAGGGCATCCACCCAGTTTTCGGTCACGAACAACGCATCAATCCAGGCGCGTTCTTCCGGCAGAAAGCCTGAGTTCGTTTGATTGGAGCGCCAGTTCTTAAGATCGATCGCTTTGTGGGCGATGTTCCAGTCGCCGCAGAAAATGTATTCCCGCCCGCATCGAGCACGATCGCGCAGAAAGCGCATGAAGCAATCGAGAAAGTCGAACTTGACACTCTGCCGCTCCGTGCTGGAAGAGCCGGACGGCACGTATAGCGATACGATGCTCAGATTGCCGAACTGTGCTTCGAGATAGCGGCCTTCCGCATCTATTGTTGGCCAGCCCAGGCCGGTTATGACCTGGTCGGGCTTCTTGCAGGCGTAAAGGGCTACGCCACTGTAGCCTTTTTTTACCGCATCGAGGTAATAGCTGTGATAACCGGGCGGCCAAAATGCGTCCTCGGCCAACTGATCGATCTGGGCTTTCGTTTCCTGGATACAGACGACGTCGGCTGCTTGCTTGTCGAGCCAGGAAAAAAATCCTTTCCGTCGGGCCGAACGAATGCCGTTCACGTTTAAGGTAATAATTCGCATGGATTGCGTCTTATGTTTCAACGGATCAAGGAATACGATCGATCAGGAATGCTG
The DNA here is from genome assembly GCA_902812445.1 of Methylococcaceae bacterium. GTDB lineage: Bacteria > Pseudomonadota > Gammaproteobacteria > Methylococcales > Methylococcaceae > CADDZF01. The sequence continues at coordinate 27,083 of CADDZF010000003.1, forward strand.
TTGCGATGATCAGCGAAAAACCACTATAAGCGCGGGATTTTTCTTGTATTGTTGCGTCGCTTGGCGCTTTTGCGTAGTATCAAGTGCGTTTTTACTAATTGCGTCTGAGAAATTGTCACCATGAAACCGCAAATTCATCCGAACTATCAAATGATCACCGTACGCTGCAATTGTGGCAACAGCTTCGAAACAAGCTCCACCTTGTGCAAGGATATCCAGGTGGAAGTCTGCTCGGCGTGTCATCCATTCTACACGGGCAAGCAGAAGACCGTCGATACGGGCGGTCGGGTGGACAAATTCCGCCGCAAGTATGCAAGAAGCTAAGGAGAACGAGCGATTTTATTGACGTAATCGGATAAATCGCTCCCGCTGCGGGCCTGTGCACGGGTTCAGCGATCCAGCGTGTCAGACAGGTATGGTTATTGCCTTCTGCTGTTAAACGGTTAGCCAGATCAGGAGTTTCTCGATGCCGCAAAATACACTGACAGTGATTGATAACCGTACCGGAAAAACGGTCGAGTTCCCCATCCATAACGGCACCTTGGGAGAGCCTGCGATTGATATTGCCACGCTTTATTCCGAGCTCGGCTGTTTCACGTATGACCCCGGCTTCGTCTCCACGGCAAGTTGCAAGAGCGAGATCACATATATTGATGGCGATGCAGGGATATTGCTCTATCGAGGCTATCCGATAGAACAACTGGCGGAAAAGAGTAGTTTTCTGGAAGTCGCCTACTTGCTCATTTATGGTGCACTTCCGACTAAAGATGAGCTGCACGGGTTCAATGCCGAAATCAACCGGCATTCGATGATTCACGAAGCGCTACGGAATTTCTTCAACGGGTTTCACTATGACGCCCACCCCATGGCCATGATGGTGGGCGTGGTGGGTTCGCTGTCCGCCTTTTATCACAGCGAGCTCAATATCAAGAAAAAAGAGCATCGCCGGATATCAGCCCTCAGGCTGCTGGCCAAGATGCCGACGATTGCGGCGGCTTGCTACAAGCATTCCGTCGGCATGCCGTTTATCTACCCTCACAACGACTTGGGTTACTGCGAAAATTTCCTCAACATGATGTTTTCGGTGCCCGCGCAACCCTATGAAGTCAACCCCGTTACCGCCCGAGTGCTGAACCTGTTATTCATTCTCCACGCTGATCATGAACAGAATGCGAGCACATCAACAGTGCGTATGGCCAGCAGTACCGGTGCCAATCCCTATGCCTGTATCGCGGCGGGAATCGCGGCCTTATGGGGTCCATCGCATGGCGGGGCGAATGAAGCGGTGCTTAAAATGCTTGCCGACATCGGTGATGTCAAGCGTATACCCGAATACATCGCCCGGGCGAAAGATAAGAACGATCCGTTCCGATTGATGGGTTTTGGTCACCGGGTCTACAAGAATTTTGATCCCAGGGCTACCATCATACGTAACGCCTGCCATGAAGTGCTGCAGGAATTGTCGTGCCAGGATCCATTGTTTGATCTAGCGCTCGAACTAGAAAAAATCGCGCTCGAAGATGAATATTTCATCACGAAAAAGTTATATCCCAATGTGGATTTCTATTCGGGAATTATCTACAAAGCGCTCAATATTCCGAACAACATGTTTACCGTCATGTTTGCCTTGGCGAGAACAGCCGGGTGGGTTGCGCACTGGCTCGAGATGAAGGCCGACCCCCTGCAGCGAATAGCAAGACCGCGGCAGCTCTATGTGGGTCTGGACAAGCGCGATTATATTCCGATCGAACAGCGTCGGGCGCAAGGTTGAGGCGCTACGCTAAGCTGGGTTCGATCGGCAGCAGCCCGCAAAGCCGAGAGGCTTACGACGCTTCACACGCCATATCGCTGCTTAACAAGCGCTGTACGTCTTTCGTAGATGCGCTGAGGGCGGAGCTTTCCGTTTTGTTCTTGCTGCGGCCATTCCGTCTAAAGGTGAGTGGAAAAACGAGCAGCGAGATTTCGGTATCATCGACCCAGAAGCCTATTGTCGGAAGCGCAATGAATTGCTTCTTGCCAATGTCGAAACTGCGCGTGCCGCTGTTATAGGGAATGTTGGCATCCAGCAATTTTTTGATGATTTCTTCTGTGGTTTCGGCAAATAAATGTAGAGTGATCGGACTGAATCGTCCCGCGCTCCCGTCTAGCACGCCTCCCACTAAGCGGGGTGAAAAGTCGTCAAAAAATCCCATGGCCTCGACCGCGAGCTGTCTCAGCCGGCTGATGTGATGGCATTGGACATTCGTTCGGTAAAGACGGTGATACTCCAGCAGAGCATCATCGATCTCTTCATTGGGCGGCAACAGCTTTACCGTTTTGATGTTCAATCTTGAGGCCGCTTTCTTCTTGGCAGCCAGGTAATCGTTGATCCCTTCCTCTGCCATCATGCGAGCGGCTTCTTGCGCGATACGCGTTCGTATTCGACGATTGATATGCATGAGCTGTCTTACCGGCTTGCAGCATCAAAAAAGCGATTGGATCTGTGTATCACTGGAATCGTCGGCCACACCAGGCTTGGTGGAAAAAGATGAGACAGGCGTGGCTCGTTTCGGCAGCAGTTCAGCCTGAACGGTTTCAAATATGGCATTCCGGCTGCCCTGCGGCGCGAGCAGCCCAGTGGCCGGATTGATCTGAACGGTCGTTAAGCCGCTTGGTTGCTGAAAATTGATCTCTGGCACGTCTTTCAGCGCGGTTTTCATGTAATCAATCCACATAGGAAGTGCGGCGTGGCCGCCGGTCTCCTTGTTGCCTAGAGGTTTGGATGAATCCAAACCGATCCAACTGACGGCGACCAGCGAGGGAGTATAGCCATTAAACCAGGCATCACGCTGATCGTTCGTGGTTCCCGTTTTACCCGCCAGGTCGGTGCGCCCCAATTTCAGTGCGCGCTTGGCGGTGCCTTGGCGAATGACATCCTGCAGCATTGAATGCATCAGATAATGCGTCTGCGGGGAGATGATGCGGGGAGCCGGTTCCACCCGCCGATCCGCATCGCCCATACAGTTCTGGCAAGCGACTTTAGGGCTCGCTTGAAAAATGATCTTGCCGTCCGTGGTTTCAATTCGGTCGATAAGATACGGCTCTACCCGAAAGCCGCCATTGGCAAATACCGCGTATGCAACAGCCATTTTCAATGGCGAGGCCGTGCCGCTGCCAAGGGCTAGCGACAGATTGCGGGGCAAGTCATCCGGCTTGAGTCCAAAGCGCTCCCCGAACTCTATGACTTTGTCGATGCCGATTAACTGCGTTAGCCGGATGGACACCAGATTCCTCGATTTGGCCAACGCGACCCTTAGACGGGTAGGCCCGTAGAACCTTCCAGTATAGTTTTGCGGTCGCCACTCCCCCCTGTGCAAGGGATTGCTGTTGAAAATGATGGGAGCATCGTTGATGACACTGGCAGGCGTAAAACCGCTTTCCAGGGCCGCGGCGTAAATGATCGGCTTGAAGCCGGAGCCGGGCTGTCGCTGTGTCTGAGTTGCGCGGTTGAACTTGCTGAGGGCGAAATCAAACCCGCCGACCACCGCCCGTATAGCGCCATCGGCAGGGTTCAGCGAGACAATAGCCCCTTCGACCTGAGGCACTTGTGCCAGTTTCCAGGTTCCCTCGCTGGTCTGGCGTACCCGGATGACGTCACCTGGTTTCAAAGGCCCCTGGACAGAGTGTGGCGCGTCCGTTTTGGCGCCGGCGGCAAGAGCGGAGCCAGCCCATTTCTGCCCTTCCCAGGGAAGTTCGATCAGGCGGGATTTTCCGAGATAGATGCGAGCTGTTTTGTTCTTTACCGCTAGCACGATGCCGGGCAGCGTATCGCCCAACTTGGGCCGCGAACCGAGGTATTGATCGCGTTCTTCCGGTTTTTTGAATTTTTCCAGCTTGATGCGCTTTTTTACGCCGCGAAAACCATGGCGTTCATCGTAAGTGTGCAGAGTGTGGTGCAAGGCCTGCGTAGCGGCTATCTGTAGACGGCTATCTACGGTAGTGAATACCTTGTAGCCATTGATATAGGCATCGTCTCCGTATTGCTCGAACATCTGCTGACGCGCCATTTCGGCAACATACGGTGCGCTGAGTTCGACTACGGAAGGAATGTTGATTTGGGCGGTAACGGGCTCGTTGAGGGCAGACCGGTACGCCGCTTCATCAATATATTTGAGTTTCAGCATTCGGCCCAGCACGTAGTTGCGCCGTGTCAAGGCCCGTTGAGGATCCGTGATGGGATTGAAGGCCGATGGCGCTTTCGGTAAACCGGCGAGCATGGCGATTTGAGGCAAGTCCAGTTCGTCCACCGGTTTTCCATAATAAACCTGAGCGGCGGCGGCGATGCCGTAAGCGTGATGACCGAAGTAGATTTTATTTAAATACAGTTCGAGAATCTGTTGCTTGCTCAGCTTGAACTCGATTCTGATCGCCAGAATGATCTCTTTGATCTTACGAAGAAAGGTCTTTTCGCTGCTGAGGAAAAAATTCCGCGCGACCTGCATCGTAATCGTGCTGCCGCCCTGCCGCTTTTCACCGGTGCGCGCGAATTCCAGCGCGGCCCGCAGCAGGCCCTTGTAGTCCACACCCGGGTGATCGAAGAAACGGTCGTCTTCCGCCGCCAATACGGCGTGGACGAGTGGCGCGGGAATCTCCGCGATGTCGATCGGATCGCGCTTGTTTTCTCCGAATTGAGCAATGAGCTTTCCATCTCTGCTGTAAATGCTCATCGGAACTTGATAGTTCACATCATCAAGCGTCTTGATGTCGGGCAGTTGCGGCTTGATATAAATGTATGTGCCAACGAGACAGACGATGCCCAACGCTGCCCCTGAGAGCAAAAAAACGATCGAGAATTTCAACAGTTTCTTTGCCAATATTGGCTTAACGCGCTTTCTTCTCAAAATGGCTTATTTTTAACATCTAAAAAGATCGGACCCAAGCGCTGTCCGATGATTTCTACCAAGCGGTTAATGAGCAGGCCGCCAAGCCCTCGAGCGGCGTTTGGTACAGTTTCGATAGCTACTATACTACAGCGTACGACGCAAAGTCCCAGTGTGTCACTTTTTGGCTCTGGCAATCAACGGCGTTTTCGCTCGGGAATTTCTGCATGGTCTTGTTTAAGCGCAAGAAAGCGCCTTTGCTGGGTATCGATATTAGCACGGCCGCAGTCAAGCTTCTTGAGCTGAGTAGGTCCGCTTCCCGCTATCGCGTTGAAGGATATGCCGTCACTCCCTTGCCACAGGACGCTGTGGTGGATAAGAACATCGCTAATGTAGAGGTCATTGGTAATACCATCAAGTCGGTAATCAAGCAATCCGGCACGCGGCTCAAACACGCCGCTGTGGCGGTAGCCGGGTCCTCGGTGATCACCAAAACGATTTCCATGCCGGCCAATCTCACGGAGGAAGAAATCGAAGCTCAGATCGAGCTGGAAGCCGACCAGTACATTCCATACTCGCTTGATGAAGTTAGCCGAGATTTCGAGGTGCAAGGGCCGAATGAAAAAAATCCGGATATGGTAGATATTTTACTCGTCGCCTCCAGACGAGAAAACGTCGAAGACCGGGTTGCGGCGTTGGAGCTGGCAGGGCTCAACGCGGAAATCGTCGATGTGGAGGCGTATGCCGTTGAAAATGCCTTCAATCTGATAGTGGATCAACTTCCCGGCGGCGATAAAGACCGTACCGTGGTGATCGCTGACACGGGTGCGACCCTGACGTCTCTGAATGTTATCCACAATAATCGAATCATCTATACACGCGAACAGAACTTCGGCGGAAAACAGCTTACCGAAGAGATTCAAAGGCGCTACGGCTTATCCTATGAAGAGGCTGGTCTGGCCAAAAAGCTCGGTGGGCTACCAGACAATTATACCGCAGAGGTATTGGAGCCGTTCAAGCAGGCGATGGCTCAGCAGATCGCGCGTTCACTGCAGTTCTTTCGCTCGTCCAGTACCCATCGCAACGTGGAAGTCATCGTCTTGGCGGGAGGGTGTGCTTCGATTCCCGGCATCGAAACCCTGATCGGGGAAAACCTAGGTACTCCAACGCTCATCGCTAATCCGTTTATCAATATGGCGTTGTCCGCTCGGGTCAGCCAGCAGGGTTTGAATCGTGATGCGCCTGCCATGATGATCGCCTGCGGCCTGGCGTTGAGGAGTTTCGATTAATGGCCCGCATCAACCTCCTGCCCTGGCGAGCCCAGCAGCGAAAGCAGCAGCAAAAGGATTTTCTTACCTCTGTTTTGCTGGCGGTGATGCTTAATCTGGCGGTTCTGCTTTTCGTACACTCCCATATCAGCGGTTTGATCGAATACCAAAGGTCACGAAATCAGTTTCTGGATTCGGAAATTGCAACATTAGACGGAAAGATCAAGGAAATCGAAAGCTTGGAGAGTAAAAAACGGAAATTTATCGCACGCATGGAGATGATTCAACAGTTACAGATTAGCCGACCGGAAATCGTTCATCTATTTGATGAGCTGGCCAGGACTTTGCCGGACGGCATCGTTATCAATCAATTAACCCAAATGGATAAGCGCCTGACGTTAAACGGCATCGCCCAATCCAATGCCAGAGTGTCTACCTATATGCATAACTTGGAGTCATCCGCCTGGCTGAAGGAGCCTCAGCTGAACATCATCGAAAGCAAAGACAGCAAAGGCGAGAGGAGAAAAGATCGAGCCAGCAATTTTACTTTGCTGGTTAGGCAGGCTAGCGAGAAATCCTTGGCGACAAAGGCGAAATGAACCTTTCAGAGGTCAGTTGGGACATCGAAAACGCGGGTATTTGGCCACTGCCCGTCAAAATCGCCGTGATCGCTCTGAGTTGTCTTCTGGTCAGCGCCGGTTGGGTTTATTTTGATACTCAGCAGCAATCGAGCGATCTCGGGAATGAGCGGCACAAGGAGCAAGCGCTTAGACAAGCTTTTGAAACCAAGCAAAAGAAAGCCGCGAATCTGGATCAATATAGACGGCAACTCGAGGATATTGAAAAAACTTTCGGCAACCTGTTGCGGCAACTTCCCGACAAAACCCAGGTTCCGGAGCTGTTGGTTGACGTTTCCCAGACCGGCTTGGCGAGTGGTCTGGAATTTGAGTTGTTCAAGCCTGGGAGCGAGGTCACCAAAGAGTTTTATGCTGAGTTGCCCATCGATATACGAGTCATCGGCAACTACATGGAGTTCGGTGCGTTTATCAGCGGATTGGCCTCTTTACCGCGGATCGTGACGATACACAACGTCAAAATAGCGCCACAGAAAGAAGGCAAGAATGCCGTACTGATCATGGAAGCCCTCGTCAAAACCTATCGTTACCTGGACGAGACTGCTCGTGAGAGCAAGCCCGCGCCCAAGTGAAGGGACCATGCGCTCGAGCGTGCGCAAGGCGACGTTCAGCCTGAACCGCCTAGCATTGTGTTTAATGATCATGGGGCTGGAGGCGTGCGGCGAGCCCGATTTATCGGACTTAAAAAACTATGTCGCGGAAGTGAAAGCCGGCCAGAGAGGGGCGGTGGCGCCGTTGCCAGAACTCAAGGCCGTCGAGCCGTTCTTATTCAGCGCCGATGAGTTGCATGATCCCTTTATGCAGGACGAAAAAGCGCAGCATCCCGAAGATGCGCGGCTCGATAACGGCTTGCGGCCGGATCAGGCAAGACCGAAAGAGCAGTTGGAAACCTATGCCCTCGATGGGCTTCACATGGTCGGTACCGTCAATATGAAAAGTGAATTATGGGGCTTGGTGAAAGCCAATGACGGGACGGTTCATCGTGTGCGGACGGGAAATCATATGGGACAAAATTACGGCACGATCGTCCGCGTCACGGAAGACAAGATTGAGTTAATCGAAATCATACCCGACAGTCCCGGCGCCTGGCGCGAGCGCCAGGCCTTTCTGACGATCACTGAGTAATCACCGGGGAAACGATGAAACGCCCAGCAGGCACGGCCAAACCAGGCGCGGAAAACTGCAGCGTTGGCTTTTTTATCTTTTATATCTTTTTCTCGATGGCATTTTTTTTTCGACCAAGCCTCGTGCAGGCGGAAAATCTGAAGCTTCAAGCGATCGATGTTTCTTTCTTGCCGGGCGGCAAACTGAGTTTGCAGCTAAGCTTGAGCGGTCCTGCATTCAAGCCAAGAATCTTTCATACCGAAAATCCCGCGCGCATCGCGCTCGATCTGCCGGGTGTAAGCAATGCGCTCGAGCGGAAGACCATCCCCGTGAAAATAGGCGGGGCGGACAGCATCCAGACGGTCGAGGCGGCCGGCAGAACACGGGTCGTGATCAATCTGGCCACCATGGCGCCGTACTCGAGCAGCGTGGAAGGCAACAAAATCTACCTCGTTGTGGAGAATAGCGGGGCCAGCGGCAGGTTCAAACGAACGCCAGCCGCGGAAACCCGTTTGGCCGAATCGGGTGCGTCTCGGCGCATAGAGAACATCGATTTCAGGCGGGGAGAGGCCGGCGAAGGGCGTGTTCTAATCACCTTGACCGATCCCAAAACGGTCGTCGATGTCCGCGAGGTAGATAAAAAAGTGGTCGTCGATTTCATGAACACATCGTTGCCGCCCAATCTCGCGCGCCGCCTGGACGTGCTGGACTTCGCAACACCGGTGAAGGCCATCGAAACGGTCATGGAGGGCGCGAAAACGAGAATGACCATCACGCCGATCTCGGAAGATTATGATTACTCATCGTATCAATCGGGCAATCTCCTGATCGCCGAATTCCGACCGCTCGCGAAAGCCGAAAAAGAAGAGATCAAAAAGAAGGCCTTTGCCTATAGCGGTGAAAAACTCTCCCTGAACTTCCAGGATATTCCGGTCCGCCAGGTTCTCCATATATTGGCCGATTTCACCAAGCTCAATATCGTGGTCAGCGATACGGTGCAAGGTAATGTCACCCTGAAGCTCGAAAGCGTGCCTTGGGATCAGGCTCTGGACATCGTTCTGAAGGACAAGCAACTGGCCAAGCGAATGGATGGCAACGTGATTCGCATTGCGCCGATAGACGAAGTCAACAAGCAGGAGAAGGAAGAGCTGGAGGCGCAAAAAACGGTGGAGGAGCTCGAGCCGCTCAAAACCGAATTAATCCAGGTCAATTATACGAAGGCACAGGATGTCCAAAAGGTTCTGATCAGCACCACGCAGAGAAGTGCCCAGGCGACCGGCTATAGCTCTCCCACGGACGGAATCGGTGGTCCGGGGCGTTCCACGCAGTCATTGTCGAACGTTTCAACCCTAGATAGCCAGTCCATTCTCTCGTCACGGGGCAATGTGACGGTCGACCAGCGGACCAATCAGCTCATCGTCAAGGATACCTCCCGCAATCTGGAAAAGATTCGCGAGCTGGTTCACCAACTGGACAAACCCGTGCGGCAGGTGCTGATCGAGTCGCGTATCGTGATCGCCAATAGCGACTTTTCGAGGGAACTGGGCAGCCGCCTGTCAGCGAACCGAGCAAGCTTTGTAAAAGACAGCCGAGGTAAAGAATTCACTGAAGACGGCAAGCTCTTTACCGAAAAAACGGGGGATGAAAAGCTGACAGCGCCCGATCTCCTGGTCGATCTGGCGGCGGCGGCGGGAAAGGGAGCCGGCGGCGCTTTCGGGTTCTCTTTGCTGAAGGCAGGTGATTACCTCCTGGATCTTGAGCTTTCGGCGCTGCAGAGCGAAGGGCGCGGCGAAGTCGTTTCCAATCCGCGCCTGATTACGTCGGATCAGACCAAGGCGGTAATCAAGCAAGGCATCGAAATTCCTTATCAGGCACAAAGCAGCGTGGGTGGAGCGCTGGTCAACACCATCATATTCAAGGAAGCCGTCCTCGAGTTGAACGTCACCCCGCACATCACGCCGGACGACAACATCGTCATGGATTTATTGGTACGCAAAGATTCCCAGGGAGTATTGCTGCCGAATGGCAATTTCGGCATCGATAAACGCGAAATCCAAACAACAGCGCAAGTGGAAAACGGTGAGACTGTAGTCTTGGGCGGCGTGTACGAGGGAACCAAAGCGAATAACGTCAATAAAGTGCCCTTTTTTGGTGACCTGCCAGGCGTGGGCTTTCTGTTCAGGAAGAAAGCCCTGCTGGATAACAAGAAAGAACTCTTAATCTTCATCACTCCCAAAGTACTCGAGCAAAATCTGGCGGTTCAATAGACAGAGCAGGTAACATCCAAATTACACCGGCGCACTGGCATAGGCCCGATCGTAGTTCAGTCTTGAGTTATCCCGCCATCGATGTCCTCTCAGACGATTTGCCGGTTCCTGAAGGACCAGTCCCGGTAGCATGCTTAAGTGGTATCATCTAGCAAAAACGTCCCTTGCTCATGCGATACTCAGGAAATATTTTTCTAATCGGCCCCATGGGGGCTGGAAAAACGACCATCGGCCGGCTGCTTGCGAAATCCCTGGCGCTCAGCTTTTACGACAGCGATCGGGAAATCGAGCGGCGGACGGGCGTTAACATCCCAATGATATTTGAATACGAAGGCGAAAAAGGCTTTCGAAAACGCGAATCCGAGGTGCTGATGGATTTGGCCCAACTGCACTCGATCGTCATGGCGACCGGCGGCGGGTCAGTATTGAAGGCCGAAAATCGCGCACTGCTGAGCCGGTGCGGCTTTGTAGTCTACTTACAGTGTTCGCTCGACAAGCAACTGGAAAGAACCCGTAAGGACCTCAACCGTCCGTTGCTGGATCCGGAGCACCCGCGGCAGCGGCTGGTAGACCTCATGCAGGTGCGCGAACCCTTATATCGGTCGATCGCAGATCATATAGTGGATACGGGCCGCTGCTCGAGCCGAAGCGTCGTGAATCAGATTTTAAAGGTGTTCAAACGGGATGCCGAAATCGGTTGACGATGCCATGAAGATCTTGAACGTTGATTTGAAGGACCGGGATTATCCGATTTATATCGGTAGTGGCTTACTCGAGCGGCCTTTCTTATGGAACCGGCACCTCGATGGAAATCAAGCCCTGGTGGTGACCAATGAAACGATCGCGCCGCTCTATCTCGATCGCTTGGTCGACAGCCTGGCCGGTAAGCGCGTGGAAACCGTCGTTTTCCCGGACGGTGAAAGGTACAAAACGCTGGCATCAGCTACCCAGATATTCGACGCCTTGATCGACCATCAATTCAGCCGCAATGCTTGCCTTGTCGCCCTGGGAGGCGGCGTGATCGGCGATTTAGCCGGTTTTGCCGCGGCTTGTTATCAGCGCGGCATTCCCTTCGTGCAGGCGCCGACGACGTTGCTGGCACAGGTAGATTCTCAGTGGGGGGGAAAACCGGCGTCAATCATCCGCGCGGCAAAAACATGATCGGCGCATTCCACCAGCCGCAGTGTGTCATCGCAGATACCCGTACGCTGGCGACTCTGCCGGATCGTGAGCTGAGCGCGGGGTTGGCGGAGGTAATCAAATATGGTTTGATTCGCGATCTGGCGTTCCTTGCCTGGCTTGAAGGAAACATGGAAGCGCTGCTCGCGCGAGATCCCGATGCGCTGGCGTTCGTTATCGAACGCTCTTGCATCAATAAGGCTCAAGTGGTGGCGCAGGATGAACGGGAATCCGGAGTGAGGGCTACGCTAAACCTCGGCCATACGTTTGCTCATGCGATCGAAACCGGCACGGGTTACGGCACTTACCTGCACGGTGAAGCGGTAGCGATAGGCTGCTGTCAGGCCGCCGATCTATCGCGACGCTTGGATCGAATATCGGCTGATGATCTTGAACGCATCGTCGCTTTATTCCGGCGCGCCGCGCTTCCGGTCATTCCGCCGCGGGAGTTGAATGCCCGGCGATATTTGGATTTAATGGCCACCGATAAGAAAAACCGCAGCGGTGAGCTGCGCCTGATTATTTTGCAGCGGATTGGCCAGGCTTCATTACCCGTCAGCGTTGATCGGGGATTATTGGAAGCGACTTTAAATGAGTACGGCAGAAACTGATTCTTTCACCAGACAGCGCGAGCGCTCGTCCGCAACGGCGGCGAAAAGCCCGGATTCATCGCACTATTTTATTACTTCCGAGCGTGCTCAGAAGTTTGATTTATTGATCCATCTCCTGAATAACCTGCAGCAGCCTTTGCTGGTATGCGGACCGCCGGGTATCGGGAAAACCACCATGCTGCGCCGGATCCAGCAATCGGCCATGGCGACCTGGACGGTTTGCCCGCTGACCGCAACGCCGGAATCGAGCTACGACAGCGTTCTCCGTCACCTAGAGAAGGCGCTGGGCGGCCATGCCGAGGAAATAACGGAGTCGGGCGTGGCGAATGCGCTTAAGGACGCAGCCGGGCGGAAGCAGAAAATCGTATTGCTGTTGGACGATGCGGGCCGCCTCATGGCGGGCGTACTCAACGCACTCTATATGCTCACCCGTAACTGTCCGGCGCTGCGGCCGGTGCTTTTCATACGGCCGGATGACCTGTATGCCAAGGCAGCCAGCGATACGGTCGCGGTCGACGGCTGCCACGAGATTGACCTTGCTCCGCTGACCGAGCCGCAATGCGAGACCTATCTGAGACAATTGGCCTTGAAACCGAATAGCCCGGTTCAACTTGAGCAGATTTCACCCGGCTTGGTACACGAGGTTTACCAGCGGAGTCACGGCATTCCAGGCGCCATCCTTGAGCTTTTCAAGCAGGAGCCCCGCGAAAAACCCACCGCTTTTTCGCCTATGAGGCTGCTACTGCTCGGCAGCATGGCTTCACTCCTCGTCACGCTGGCGGTGGTTTTTTTTCTTTGGCAAGACGATTCTTTGGAATCCAAATCATCAAGCGGCTCGACTCCAGAGAGCGCATTGAACCAGAGAGCGCCTGGATCTTCAGATCAGCAAACGGCAGCGATTCCAATCGGCGCATCGCCCGCCAGGGCGAAAAAACAGTTTATCGGGCAGCCATCTGCCGGGCCGGGAAACAGCCAGCCAAATTCGTCAGCGCCGTCCGCGTCCGAAGGCCCCGTAAGCGAGCGCCTCGCCGCCGAGCCGAAGCGGCCTTCGACCGGGCAGCCGGTGGCAATCGCTGCGCCATCTCCAGCCGCTCAAGATCATCCCGACCCAGCAATGGCCGGTTCTGCTGCCGGCCCAGGAGGGCAGCTACCCCCCATCACGGAACGGGCGAGCGAACAACGTGAAGCCATCCCGGATTCCGCTGACTCATCCGCCGTGGACGAGGAAACGCCAGCCGATGCAAGCGAGGCTGCAAGGACTAACGAATCAACCATAGCGGAAAATCGGTCTGCCGATCATCCGGCCGCGACAGCGGCGCAGGCCCTGCCGGCTAGACAGGCCGATGCGAGCGAGACCGCGCCGGAACAACCACCGCTGCCCGCAGGAGCACAGCGGGCGGGTGCTGAACCGGCTCAGGCCATCAATGGAGCGGAATGGATTCTGGCGCAAGATCCGAGCGCGTATACCTTACAGTTGGCGTCGTTCAACCAGTCCGCCACCCTCGTGAAGGTCATTGCCGAACATCCGAATTTAGGGGGTTCGTCGGCTACCTTCCGTTCGCGCAAGGGCAGAAAAGACCTGTATCCGCTTCTGTATGGCCTTTATCCTGATTTGGACGAGGCTCGAAAGGCGGGCGAGAAGCTCCCGGTTGCTTTCGGCAAGGCATGGCCCCGGCAGATGCAATCCGTTCAGGATGAAATTCGCGCGGTCATCGACATAAACCCGCGTTGATATGAGCTCCACACCTCAGCCAAATAAGCGTCCTATGAAGTCATCTGCGAACGATTGTTTCATCCGCGCGTTGCTCAGGAAGCCGGTCGAACGCACGCCGGTCTGGATCATGCGCCAAGCGGGGCGCTATCTGCCGGAGTACCGGCGCGTGCGCGAGCAGGCCGGAAGCTTCATGAAGCTTTGCACCACGCCCGAATTGGCGTGCGAGGTCACGCTGCAACCCGTCGAGCGTTACCGGCTGGATGCCGCGATTCTGTTTTCTGACATTCTGACCATACCTCACGCGATGGGTCTGGGGCTCGAGTTTGTCGAAGGGGAAGGGCCGCATTTCAGCAGGCCGATCCGGAGCGCAGCCGATATACGCCATCTGCCCGTACCCGATCCCGAGATCGAGTTGCCTTATGTGCCGGAGAGCGTGCGTCTGATCCAGCGTGCGTTACAGCGCAAAGTGCCATTGATCGGTTTTTCAGGCAGTCCCTGGACCCTGGCCACCTACATGGTCGAAGGCGGCGGCAGCCGCGAGTTTCGCAAAATCAAGCAACTCATGTATGAACAGCCGCAATGGCTACATCAATTGCTGATCAAACTGGCCGACGCGGTAACCTGCTATCTCAATGCCCAGATTGCCGCGGGCGTCGATGCGGTGATGTTGTTCGATACTTGGGGCGGCGTGTTGGCGACGGAAGAATACGAGCAGTTTTCGCTTCACTATGCCACGCAGATCGTCGAAAAGCTGCATACGCGTATCGGCAGCAGCAAAATCCCCACCATTCTTTTCACCAAAGGTGGCGGTCAGTGGCTGCAGGCGATGTCGCGATCAGGTTATGACGCGCTGGGGCTGGATTGGACGACTCACATGGGCCGCGCCCGCTCGCGCGTGGGCGATAAGGTCGCGCTTCAGGGTAACCTGGATCCGGTGGCACTGTATGCATCGCCAGAGACGATACGTAGCCAGGTAAACAACGTTCTTCGGCAGTTTGGCGGCGGCACCGGCCATGTGTTCAATCTGGGTCACGGCGTCCTGCCGGACACCGATCCCGCACACGTAGGCGCCATGATCGAGGCTGTACATGAGTTGAGCCCAGCCTGCCACGGCGCTGCCGGCATTGAAAGCGCGGGCTGATTCCTTAATTTGCGCCTCGCAGCCGGGCGGCTTTGAGGGTCGCTGTCAGGTCGACAAGTGACCATGTCAAACAGCAATCCCTGGAAATTCATTCGCAGCCGTGAAATTTACGATAACCCCTGGATACGCGTCGATGAAGATCACGTGATCAATCCGGGAGGCGGTATCAGCCTGTACGGCAAGATCCACTTCAAGAACCAGGCCGTCGGCATTGTTCCGCTGGATCGGGAGGGCAATACCTGGCTGGTCGGGCAGTACCGCTATGTACCCGACGCCTATTTCTGGGAAATTCCGATGGGCGGCTCACCTCGCAGCGAAGACCTATTGGAGACGGCCAGGCGGGAATTGAAGGAAGAGACCGGTCTTCTGGCAAGCAAGTTGACCCAGGTCATGCGTCTACATACGTCAAACTCAGTCACCGACGAAGAAGGCTATGTTTTTTTGGCCGAAGACCTGACCGAAGGCGAAACCGAATTCGAGGAAACCGAGGCGATTACCGTCAGAAAGCTTCCTTTCCGTGAAGCGGTTCGCATGGTTCTCAACGGGGAGATTACCGACGCCATCAGTGCGGCCGCCTTGCTTAAACTGGCCTGCACGATCTATCCGCCTGGCAGCTGAAGCGATACGCCGTACTCGACCTGAATGGTCGCTGCAACAGCTAACGCGGCTTTGCAGTGCCGAGATAAGCCCGCAGCTGCGGCGGGGCATTGCGCCGCAACAACTGATTCTTGACCTCCCATTGCTTGCTCCCGCTCAGCGTCTGCAGAAAGCGAGTCTCTTTGCCCGACAGGATGGCTATGAGGACACCGCCTCGGAACAGCAGCCGGTTGCCGGGAAGCGCGCTGATCTTGTTGCCGGGCGTTATGATGCCGGCCAGATTGAGTGGATCGGCGGCACTCAGCGCGACGATGGCCTCGTCGTCGGATTGTCTGCGCACTGCGCGCAGGGCATCTACCGCTTCGGGCAGGGCGAACTGTTCGCCATAGTGCCCGGCGACGAACCGCCCGCCGCGGATCTCGCCGCGCGCCTCCAGTTGACGATAGATGTGGAGTAGACTTTGCCAGGGCGGTGCAGCGGATTCTCGGGCCAACAGAACGCGAAAGATAATGCCGTAGCGTTTCAACAGCGCCTTGGCGATATGCTCGAGCGCCGCGTGTTCGCTTGCGCCCGTCTGCCCATCGGCTGAACAGCGCCGGGTCAGGGTCCAGCGTCCGGCATTTTCGAGAACCAGCGCTCTCTTGCGCTGCTTTTTCTCCTCCGGCACCAAAAGGGCGCGCAGGCCGTTAAAGCTGTCAGAATGAATCAGCCCCCGCGCAACCAGCTCGGCCAAGGCTTTTTCTAGTTGAGTCTTGAGTAGTCCGCTAAGATCGGCCAGCTCCTCGAAAAAGGACGCGCCGTGACGATCGAGCGTTTCCAGAACACGGGCGGCGTTCGCCGAGAGAGCACAGGCCTGCCCGCTGTCGGGCAACGCCGAAAAGGAACGCCAGAAAGCCCATTGCCGCCGCGGCAGCAAAGCGATCGGCGACGACTTGACCGGTGCCATGCCGCCTTTTGCTGGTGTCAATCGCGTCCAGACGATTTTTCCGGATAAACACAGAGCATCCAGCCAGGCGGGCTCGTAATCCTCAAGCCGGCTGGTCAAAACGTCACCTTCCCAGGCGCAGGCCGCGGTCTCGAAACCTTCTAGTCGGTCGAGCACGGCGCTCAGGCTGGAAGCGCTTTTGACGCGGCGTTCCGGGTGCACGTGTTGCCAGCGGAACAGGAAGCGCATGAAATCGGTGCTGCTGACCGGCTCGATCTCCTTGCGCAAGCGGTTGATGGTATAGCGATGAATGCGGGCGAGCAGACGCCGCTCGCACCATTCGGTGACGGTCGCGCCCGGCGTAAGCAGGCCGCGCAGCACGAAACCTTCATTTTCCAGTATCGCCAGAGCGGTCTCGGCTTCCGCCTGATTCACACCGATGCTTGCCGCTAGGTCCTGCGCTCGCACCGGCCCCAGACTGCCCAGCCGGGCGCGCACGATCTCGACGAGCGCCGTTTCGCGTTGCCACGGTCGGGCGGTGAATTCATCCGGCAGTTCCAGGGCAGGATCCGGGTGCAGATCGGGATGGATCGCGGCGAACAAAGGCAGGCGTTCGGCGGCCAGCCAAATCGTTTTGCCGCGCGCTGGCATGCTGAGGCGCGTCGCGCGCCCTTGGGAAACCAGTTCGGCGAACAGCCCGTCCCAACCGAAAGCGGCTTCCGCGGCGTCGATGAAACCCAGGATCTGCAGCGCATCGTGCAGCTCGTCGGAGCGGGTAGCTGCCGGCCAGGCCTCATCGCGGACGCGTTGAATGGCGGTAAGATCGAGCTTACCGAGATCGCTGGCGGTGGCGGGATCGAGCCAGCGCCGGCTGGCGACCGCACGGGTGCGCCGTTCCTCCAGCGGCGCACCGTCGAGAAAGGTGTAGACCTTGGAATTCAGAATCTCCGCCGCCAGCGGCGAAGGCTCGGTCAAATCGCGCACGATCACCTTGATGGCGCCGGTTTCGATGCCGTTGAGCACTTCGATCAGCCGGTCGATATCCATGACTTCGGTCAGGCAATCGCGGACGGTTTGCTGGACCAGGCAATGATCAGGCACTTCACGGTCGCCCACGATGTTTTCCTGACACGCCAGCTGATCCGGAAAGACGCAGCTGAGCAGATCTTCCGCCTGCATACGGACCAGGTAGGGCGGGGTCTTCTTGCCACCCTGAAAGCGCTTGATCGCGAGCGAACAAGTGGCGTTCCAGCGCCAGTGGATAGCAAACATCGGCGCCGTCAACAGCGCCTGCACCAGCAGATCGCGCACGCTCGCCGAATGTAAGTAACGGCTCACCGCGTCCAGTGGAAAGCTTTGCGCGGTGCCGAGTGAGAGAATGATGGCGTTCTCGCTCGCCGCCGCCTGCAGCTCGAAGTTGAAGGTGCGGCAGAAACGCTTGCGCAGGGCCAGTCCCCAACCGCGATTGACGCGGCTGCCGAACGGTGCGTGAATGATGAGCTGCATGCCGCCGGCCTCGTCGAAAAAGCGCTCGAACACGAGGGTATTGAGACCGGGCATGACGCCGAGCGCCGCCTTGGCGATGAGCAGATAGTCAATCGCTTGGCGGGCGGCCAGGGGCGAGACGCCTTTATCCTTTAGCCAGTTCAAGGCTGCTTCGCCATTCTGTTCGCCGCGGTTGACGATTTCTTGCCGCAGGCGGGATACCGCGTAAGACAGTTCCTTCGTGCGTCCGGGCGCTTCGCCGAACCAGAAAGGGATGCTAGGCGGCTGGCCACGAGCATCCTCCACCCGCAGGGCGTCCGCTTCCAGGCGCAGGACCCGCCAGCTGGCGTTGCCGAGTTGAAAAATGTCGCCCGCCAGGCTTTCGATCGCGAAATCTTCCTCCACCGTGCCGATGATTTCGCCGCCAGGCTCCAAAACCACCCGATAGCTGGCGTTGTCGGGAATCGCCCCGCCGCAAGTAATCGCCGCCATTCGGGCGCCGCGGCGGCCACGTAACTTTCGATGAATGCCATCGCGGTGAAGGTATGCGCCGCGAGCACCGCGGCGCGTGCTGAAGCCTTCGGCCAACATACGGACGAGGTCGTCGAACACGCCGCGGCTCAGGTTTCGGTAGGGATAAGCCCGGCGAATGCAGGCATAAAGCTCGTCTTCGCCAAAATCCTCGCAGGCGGTCATGGCGACGATCTGCTGGGCCAACACATCGAGCGGCTGGTCAGGGATGTTCAAAGCATCCAGCTCGCCGCGCCGGATCGCATCCAGCAAGGCGATACATTCGATCAATTCATCGCGACTGGTCGCAAACAGCCGGCCTTTCGGCACGCCGCCAGCGCGGTGCCCTGAGCGGCCGATACGCTGGAGAAACGTGGCGATAGAGCCGGTGGTGCCCAATTGACAGACCAGATCGACATCGCCGATGTCGATGCCCAGTTCGAGCGAAGCGGTGGCGACCAAGGCCTTCAGTTGACCCGACTTGAGCCTGCATTCAGCGGACAGGCGATGCTCGCGGGACAAGCTGCCGTGATGCGAGGTCACGTTCGCCTCGCCGACGCGTTCGCTCAAGGAGTGCGCTACGCGCTCGGCCATGCGGCGGGTGTTGACGAAAATCAACGTGGTGTGGTGCACCTGGATCAGCGCCGCCATGCGGTCGTAGATTTCCTTCGCCGCCTGCTGCGACAGCACCGCTTCTAACGGCGAGTCGGGTATTTCCACGGCGAGATCGAGTTTGCGCTGATGGCCAGTATCGATGATACGGCAGTCCGCCGAGCCGCCAGTCAGGAAGCGGGCAACCTCTTCGATGGGCTTTTGCGTGGCGGATAGCCCAATACGCACCAGCCGACCTTCGCTCAAGCGCTCCAGCCGCTCCAGCGAGAGCGCCAGGTGCGAGCCGCGCTTGCTGCCAACCACGGCATGGATTTCGTCGACGATGACGGTGCGCGCAGTTTTCAGCATGCGCCGTCCGCTGTCACTGGTCAAAAGGATGTAGAGCGATTCCGGGGTCGTGACCAGGATATGCGGCGGCAGTCTGGCCATCATCGTGCGGACCGCGGCCGGCGTGTCGCCCGTGCGCGCCATCGAGCGGATCGAGAGATTCGTGTGCCCCGCCTCAAACAGCTTGGCGTGAATGCCGGTCAGCGGAAGCTCGAGATTTTTCTGAATATCATTGCTCAGGGCTTTCAGGGGCGATACGTAGACCACGTGGGTTTCATCGGCTAGTCCCTGGCAGGTGCCGAGATGCACCAGTTCATCGATCGAGGCCAAAAAAGCCGCCAGCGTCTTGCCCGAACCCGTCGGCGCGGCGATCAAGGTGTGCCGTCCGGCTTTGATCGCTTGCCAGGCGCTGCCTTGACAGGGCGTCGGCGATGGAAAGGTTTCCCGAAACCAGGTGGAGACGACCGGATGAAACTGCTCGAGCATCATGTCGGTAGAGTAATGGATAGACGCATGCGGCGGAAGTCCAAAAAATCGGAGCGGGCAATGTTCCAACAGCGAAATCCCGACTTGGGTGAGAGACGCCAAGGTGAATGGTCAACGCGGAATGGCGTTCCGCCGCAGCGAATCTCCGCTCAGCGGGTACTGCCCCATCGCGAATATGCCGCCAATGACCCGGCTTTATCCATCGAGCTCCTGCAGAAAAATCGAGGACTGCCCATTCCAGGTCAAGCCCTGGGGAGGTTCCGGTGGTACAAGGTGCTCGGAATTGGTGGGCCGTGTGCGACTCGAACGCACGACCATCGCATTAAAAGTGCGGTGCTCTACCGACTGAGCTAACGGCCCGAACTAGCGGAAGATCAATTATAAAAAGAATGCCAAAGCCCTGCAAATTGCCGAGCAGGCTCCGAGTGGGTTATCTCTCCGCAGCGAACCTGCTGCTCGCCACAGGGCTATGGAGCGATTGGGTTGTTGCTCGCATCGGCAGTCGCGGCAGGGAGCTTTTTGATCAGGCTTTTCGCCTGACGTCCAGCACATTGTGTACCTGGCTGATTTTGTCGAGCGCTAGGCTTAACTGCGCCATCTCGGATATCTCCAAGATGATGCTCATGCCAACAGAGCGGTCGTGAGAATTGGTATAAGAAGAAGTTCGCACGATGTTGATGTGTTCATTGGAGAGAATATGCGTGATGTCCTTGAGTAATCCCTTGCGATCTATGGCGGTGACTGCAATTTCGACAGGAAACGCGTCAGGATCATTGCCCCAGCTTACATCGATCAGTCTGGACTGTCGTTCCTGCGGCAAGCGGATAATGTTTTTGCAGTCCTGTCGATGAATGGTGACGCCTTTACCGATCGTTACGTAACCGATGATGTCATCGCTGGGCGTCGGGGCGCAGCATTTCGCCAGATGGGTAAACAGGTTACGTATACCCTGGATAGTAATTTGGTCCGCTTCATTCAGCTTTTTGATGTGGTGCGCCCGCGCCGGAAGTTTCACCGGATCTTGCTTAAGGTCCGGAATCTTGAGCGCCGCAGCGACCTGGGTGGGGCTGATGTCGGCTCGACCTATGGCGATCAGGAAGTCTTCTGGCCGGCTGAAATGAAAGTGCGCCGCCAGTTCGCCGACATCCAGATCCTTGATGCCGAGCTTTTGTCTTTCCTTCTCGATAAGTAGCTTACCCGCGCGCTGATGTTTCTCGTGATCCTGCTGTTTAAACCATTGCCGGATCTTGTTGCGAGCATGTGCCGTTTTTACGTAGCCCATGTTGGCCTCCAGCCAGCCAAGGCTTGGGCCGCCATGCTTGGCGGTCAGAATCTCCACTCTCTCTCCCGATTTGAGCGCATAGGTAAGGGGTACAATATGACCGTTCACTTTGGCGCCCCGGCAGCGATGGCCGACTTCGGTATGGATGGCGTAGGCGAAATCAAGCGGCGTGGCGTCCTTGACCAGCCGGATGACTTGCCCTTTCGGCGTAAGAACGAATATTTCGTCGGTAAACAGCTCGGCGCGAAAATGGTCCAGCAAGGAATGATCATCGGCTCTGCTGTCCAGCAGCCGCCTCAAGGAAGCTATGTTACGGTCGAACGTGGGATCTTGTTGCCCGCCTTCCTTATAACGCCAATGCGCCGCGATGCCGTATTCGGCGAACATGTGCATCTCGCGGGTGCGAATCTGGATTTCCACCGGGCGGCCTTCGACTCCGATAACGACCGTATGCAGAGAGCGATAGCCGTTGTATTTCGGATTGGCGATGTAATCGTCAAATTCATTTGGGATATGCAGCCACTTGCTATGGATCACGCCGAGCACCGAATAGCAGGTCTGGATCTCATCGACAATTACGCGCACCGCCAAAAGATCAAACAGGTCGTTGATGTCGACTTGCTTGCGTTCTATCTTTCGCCAGATGCTATACAGGTGCTTTGGACGCCCATAAATTCGGGCCTGAATGCCGTATTGCTGAAATTCCTGTTCGAGCAGCGTAATGAAGTTATGGATATAGGCTTCCCGCTCCGCTCGGTTGACGGCTAACGCCCGGGCCAGCTTTTTGTATTCCTCCGGATTGAGATAGCGAAAAGAGAGATCCTCCAGCTCCCATTTGAGTTGGCCTATGCCGAGACGGTTAGCCAGAGGCGAGAAAATGGCCAAGGTCTCTTTCGCGATGTCATGGCGGACCGGTACCTCCTGGTTGGTGAGTATTCTCAAGCGCTGCACGCGGTAAGCCAGTTTGACGAAGACGGCGCGAACATCGTTCACCACGGCAAGCAACATGCGGCGAAGTAATTCAGCCTGTTCGGGTTCCTGAACTTCTGTCTGGGCGTATTCACTGAAGGTATTCAGCCAATTTACCTTGTCGACCAGATCAGCCACGGTTTCGCCGAAGTGGGCTCGAATATAACTTTCCTTCAGGGTTTCGCGCAGGTAAGGGTCACTCAGCAACGCTGCCTGAAGCGTCTGCGAATCAACCTTCAAGTGATGAAGTATTGCGGCCACGTCGACGCCCCGGGGTCTGATTTGCCGGTCGGCGTCTTTGGCCTGCATGGCCAAGCTCAAGGCGTCTTCAACGCGCAAGGCGTCGGCTTCTCGGAAGCCCATGCACAGCTTCCTGGCGAGCAAGCCTTGCGGCTCGGCTGATATATCAGTGTGTTTCATGTTTGATCGCCGTAATACGAGCGCTGTCTAGCCAGATAATCCAGGACAAGCCCACATCTCGTGGTGGCCTGGAAACAGGTCTTTCGCCAGCTAGCCCTATTTTAGAATAAGAAGCGCCAAGGACTATAGATGATCGTATGGTTCGGAGTCTCAGACACCGGGTTGATTGCTTTATTCTTCTCGAAAGATTAATCTTCGATGCTTCTTCAAGAGGGCTGTAGATGCGTCGCTCACTCGTTATCGGCAACTGGAAAATGAACGGCACCCGTGCCAGCACCCAACAATTGTTAGGCGATCTACTCGCCGGACTGGGCGAAAAAGCATTGACCGGCGAAGTGGGCGTAGGAGTGCCTTTTGTTTTCATTCCCCAGGCCGCCGAGCAATTAAAGAATACCGGCATTCTGTTAGGATCGCAGAATGTGTCGGATCAGGACGCAGGCGCCTATACGGGCGAGATTGCGGCGACCATGCTGCGCGAGTTTGGCTGCTCTTTCGCGATCGTGGGCCACTCGGAGCGACGCCTGCTTTATCATGAATCGAGCCCGGAAGTTGCCGCCCGCTACAACAAAGCAATCGAACACGGGCTCACCCCGGTCTTATGCGTTGGCGAACGCCTGGAACAGCGAGAACTTGGCGAGACTTTCAATGTCATTGACGAACAGCTTACCGCCGTTCTTGCCGTAGCGGGCACCGCGTCGTTTTTGCGGGCGGTCATCGCGTATGAGCCGGTCTGGGCGATCGGAACCGGAAAGACGGCGACGGCCGAGCAGGCGCAGGCAGTACATGAATTTATCCGCCAGCGGATCGCCTCGGAGGATCAGCATGTTGCCCAAGCCGTGCGTATTCTGTATGGCGGGAGCGTAAAGCCGGAGAATGCTGAAGCCTTGTTTGCCATGCCGGACATCGATGGTGGTCTGATAGGCGGGGCATCATTGGATGCGAGATCGTTTCTATCGATTTGTTTTTCTGCAGGGTGATATATGTATCAAGCGTTAATCATCGTTCACGTCGTGGTTGCGATCGCCATCATCGGTATGGTTCTAATCCAGCAAGGTCGTGGTGCGGATGCCGGAGCTGGCTTTGGCGGCGGTTCATCGGGCAGCTTGTTTGGCGCCAGGGGCGCTGCCTCATTTCTTACGCGAACAACCGCAATTTTGGCCTTCCTGTTCTTTACATCCAGTCTCGTTCTTGCATATTTATCTGATAAACAAGATAATAAACAGAAAGACTTGATGGACGTATCGCCCGCATCGGAGTCTGTCCAGCCCGATCTTCCCCCAGCGATCGACGATACACCGACTTCTGAAAGGAAGACGGATTTGCCTGAAAATCCAGATCTGCCCAAGCCGGCCCATGAGTCCGAATCAAATTCGGAAAAAAAGTAATCAAGGCTTACGCGCGGTTAGGGCATCCTAGGCCGATGTGGTGAAATTGGTAGACACGCCGTCTTGAGGGGGCGGTGACGCAAGTCGTGCCGGTTCAAATCCGGCCATCGGCACCAACGATTATTCCGGCGCTTAGGCGTTCTTCCGGGCGCCCTTTCCAGCTGAGCTGCCCTGCGGCCAGACTAGTAGAACCTCTATCGTGATGGGCTTGACCACTCCGAACAACGTCTGCCAGAAGCCTCGAACACCTGCTAGGGCGTGACCGGGTATGCGCTCGCTGCATCGACCTGGCAATCCTGCTTGATCCACGACGATGGAATTCTTTGTCACGCAATGCGATGGTCCGGCGCGGCGGGGTGAACTCCGATTCGCGCGCGGAACCGTGCAGACGCCCGCGTTCATGCCGGTTGGGACGTACGCTACGGTGAAGGCGATGACGCCCGAAGAGCTCGCGGCAAGCGGAGCGGAAATCATCCTGGGAAACGCTTTTCATCTGATGTTGCGGCCGGGGGTCGAGATCATCCAGGCGCACGGCGATCTGCATGGCTTCATGCACTGGGCCGGGCCTATCTTGACAGACTCGGGTGGCTTTCAAGTATTCAGCCTGGGCTCGCTGCGAACAGTAAGCGAACGGGGCGTCAATTTCCTCTCGCCGATCGATGGCAATGCCCGCTTTATGGGCCCGGAAGAGTCGATGGCGGTACAGCGGGCTCTGGGTGCCGATATTCTCATGAGCTTCGACGAGTGCACGTCCTATCCGGCGACCATGGCAGAAGCCGACGCTTCGATGCAGTTGTCTGTACGCTGGGCCCGTCGGAGTAAGGAGGCGCATGGGGATCACTCGGCTGCCCTGTTCGGCATCGTGCAGGGCGGTGTCTATGAAGACCTCCGGCTGGCTTGTATGGAAGATCTGCAAGCGCTCGGATTCGACGGCTATGCCATCGGCGGAGTATCGGTGGGCGAACCGAAGGAAGCCCGATATCGAGTGTTGGACACGCTGTTGCCGGCCATGCCGGCGGACCGGCCGCGCTATCTCATGGGCGTCGGCACGCCGGAAGATATCGTCGATGCGGTTTGCCGCGGCGTCGATATGTTTGACTGCGTACTGCCTACGCGGAATGCCCGCAACGGTCACCTATTTACGCGCAATGGCGTCATCCGCATCCGCAACGCGCTATACCGGAACGACCTGCGGCCACTGGATGAGGCATGCCGTTGCTATACCTGTCGCCATTACTCGCGCGCTTATCTACGCCACCTGGATAAATGCGGCGAGATACTCGGAGCGCGCCTGCATACCATACATAACTTGTTTTACTATCAAGAACTGATGTCAAGCTTACGCAAGGCGATCGCCCAGCGCACGCTGAAGGCTTTTGTACAAAGCTTTTATGACCTGCGGCGTCAGGCAGTGCCGTTTATGTCATAATGCCGCGTTTCCTATTCGAGCTAGAGAACGATCATGAATTTTCTTAGTGATGCACTCGCCGCCGCCGCGCCTGCCCAGCAGGATCCCGGCATGGCGGGGCTGATTTTCCCCGTGGCGATCTTTGCGATCTTCTTTTTTCTGTTTATCAGGCCGCAGCAAAAACGGGCCAAAGAGCACAAAAAGCTGGTCGATGCCATCGCCAAAGGGAATGAAGTCGTGACCAGTGGCGGTTTGCTGGGGAAAGTCGTCGATCTCGACGACAACTTCGTGCAACTGGAAATCGCCGACAACGTCTTTATTCACGTCCAGCGCCATGCCATCACCAGCCTGATGCCCAGGGGCACCTATAAAGCCAAGAAAAAACTCGACAAGGCGCAGTGATCTCCTCACCCAAACGGCTTGCCGCGATTCCCGCTCAGCGACATCGCGGCCATGCAGCGGCGCGGCAGCGCGCCTGCCGCTACCCCATCGTTGCGAGAAAGACATGATATACAACAAGATACCAATCATCCGCAATCGCTTTCCACTGTGGAAAAATATTTTGATTCTAGTGATCCTAGTGATCGGGATCCTGTATTCGTTGCCCAATCTGTTTGGCGAAGACCCCTCGGTTCAGCTGTCGCCTACGCGAAGTGCCAGAGTCGATGACGCGACCGTGGCCCATGTCGAAAAACTCCTCCTGGATGCAGGACTTGATAGCAAGGCCGTGGAATTGACCGAGAGCCGGCTGTTAGTCAGGTTTACCGATACCGAGGCCCAGATTAAGGCTGCCGATGTCCTCAAAAACGACATGGGAGACAATTATATCGTCGCCTTGAACCTCGCCCCTTCCACGCCGGCCTGGCTCAAGGCGATCAAAGCCAAGCCCATGTATCTGGGACTGGATTTGCGCGGCGGTGTACATTTTCTGCTTCAAGTCGATATGGAGGCGGCCATTCAACAGGCGGAGGAGCGATATGCCGACGATATCCGCACCCTGCTGCGCGAAAACAAGATTCGCTATGCGGCGGTCGAGCGCGACAAGCGGGTGATCCAGGTCAAGTTGCAGGATAGCCAGAGCTTGGCTCCAGCCGAGGAACTGATTAAAAAGGAATTACGGGGTCTCGTGCTGAATGAAGCCGAAGGAGGAACCCTGCTGCAGGCGAGCCTTTCCGACGCTGAACGGCGAGAGATACGCCGATTCGCCGTGGCGCAAAACATCACTACCCTGCGCAACCGCGTCAATGAGCTCGGCGTTGCCGAACCGGTCATTCAGCAGCAGGGAGACGATCGTATCGTCGTGCAGTTGCCCGGCGTACAGGATACCGCACGGGCAAAGGAAATCCTCGGTGCGACGGCGACTTTGGAGTTTCGCCTGGTAGACACGGAACACGACGTCCAGAGCGCCCGACAGCGCGTGCCCATCGGCTCGCGGCTGTATACCGATCGCAATGGCCGGCCGGTATTGTTGCAGCGAAAGATCATCGTGACCGGTGATCAGATCGTGGATGCCTCATCCGGACTGGAGGCTCAATCCGGTTCGGCCGCTGTGTTTGTCACCCTAAACAGTGTCGGCGCCAAGAAAATGGCGGATACGACCAAGGAGAACATCGGCAAGCCGATGGCCGTGGTCTTCATTGAGAACAAAACGGAAACCAAGGAAATCAACGGTCAGAAAGTGAGCAGCAAGAAGAAAGTCGAGGAAGTTATCAACGTGGCAACCATTCGTGACCGGTTCAGCAAGCGGTTCCAGATCTCCGGTCTCGATAGCACCGAAGAGGCCAGGAATCTCGCGTTATTGCTGCGAGCGGGGGCTCTGGCGGCACCCGTGGACATCGTCGAGGAACGTACGGTGGGCCCGAGCCTCGGCAAGGAGAACATCGCGCGAGGCGTCAAGTCCAACGGTTACGGATTCATCGCCGTCGCCTTGTTCATGATCATGTACTACCGCGTATTCGGGCTGTTTTCCGTCCTCGCGCTGGCGGCCAACGTCATGTTGCTGGTGGCGGCACTGTCTATCATGCAGGCGACCTTGACGCTTCCGGGCCTGGCGGGCATCGCACTGACCGTCGGCATGGCGATCGATGCCAACGTGCTCATCAATGAGCGTATTCGCGAGGAGTTGCGCACCGGCATTTCGCCCCAAGCAGCCATTTATGCGGGTTATGAGCGAGCCTTTGCCACCATTCTCGATACCAACGTGACCACGTTCATCGCCGGCATGGCCTTGTTTCTGCTGGGATCAGGGCCGATACGCGGCTTCGCGGCGGTATTGTGCATCGGCATCCTCACGTCGATGTTCAGCGCGGTGCTGGTGTCGCGGGCGCTCGTGAATCTGACTTATGGCCGGCAGCGCAAGCTGGCCAGACTCGCCGTCTGAGGTAACTTTCGATGGAATTTTTCAAGATCAAGCGCGATATCCCGTTCATGAAGTACGGGACGCTCACCACCACCATTTCTCTGGTCACCTTTATTCTCGCCGTCCTCGCCCTTGGCTTTAGAGGCCTCAATCTGGGGATCGATTTCACCGGCGGAATGCTGATTGAAGTCAGCTATGCACAACCCGCCGATCTGGATGCCATCCGCAAGACGCTGGAAGCGCAGGAGATGGCCGAAGTTGCGGTGCAGAGTTTTGGCACCTCCAAGGACGTGCTGATCCGTTTACCGCTGAAAGGAGAGATCAATGGCGCCAAACTGAGCGAACAGGTCATCTCGAGCCTGAAGGCCCAGGATGCGTCCGCCGAGTTGCGGCGCGTCGAGTTTGTCGGTCCGCAGGTAGGACAAGAACTGTATGAAAGTGGCGGCCTGGCGCTGCTGCTGGTAGTGGCGGGCATAATAGCTTACCTGGCGATGCGCTTCGCGTGGCGTTTTGCCGTGGCTGCCATCATCGCCAACCTGCATGATGTCGTCATCATTCTGGGCATGTTTGCTTTTTTTCAATGGGAATTCACCTTGAGCGTGCTGGCCGGCGTACTGGCGATCCTGGGCTATTCGGTGAACGAGTCGGTGGTCGTGTTCGACCGGGTGCGGGAAAATTTCCGCAAGATGCGGCGGGCAGGCGTGGCGCAAGTGTTTGACAATGCCATCACCGCCACCATGTCGCGCACTATCATTACCCATTCGATGACTCAGTTGATGGTGCTGGCGATGTTTTTCTTGGGCGGCGAAGCCTTGCACAATTTTGCCCTTGCGCTGACCATCGGCATCGTCTTCGGCATCTACTCGTCGGTACTGGTCGCATGTCCCGTAGCCCTGCGACTGGGCGCCAATCGGGCTAACCTGTTAGAGGCGGACAAGGAAGGCATCATTGATAATCGTCCCTGAAGCGATCAGTGTGGCGGCGAGCTTCAAGCGGAAGGACGATCGATCTCGCGGAGGCTCTCGGTCAGATGGGGTTGAATCGCGTCAAGCATGATTTGATGCAATCTCGGACTGGCCGCGAGGACGTTACCTGAGCGCAGGTAACTCTCGCCGCCCAGGAAGTCGGTCACGATGCCGCCCGCTTCCTGAATGAGCAAGATGCCAGCGGCCATATCCCATTCGCGCAGCCCGATCTCCCAGAAGCCATCCAGCCGGCCAGCGGCGATATAGGCAAGATCCAGCGCGGCGGAGCCGGCGCGGCGAATACCGGCGGTATCGACGATAAGGCTTCGGAACATGCCCAAGTAGGCATCGAGGTGGCGCTGATCCTTGAACGGAAAGCCGGTGCCCAGCAATGCGCCCGTGAAGGCGTGCTGTCTGGTGACGCGGATGCGGCGATTATTCAACATCGCTCCGGAACCGCGCTCGGCGGTAAAAAGCTCCTGTTTGAGCGGATCGTAAATCACGCCGATAGCCAGCTTCCCCCGGTGCATCAGTCCAATGGACACGGCAAATTGAGGAAATCCATGCAGAAAGTTGGTGGTGCCATCGAGCGGATCAATGATCCAGGTGTACTCGTCATGGTGGCTCGAACCGGCCCGCTTGCCGCTCTCTTCGGCCAGAATGCCGTGGTCCGGGAAAGCCTTGAGCAGGATGCGGATGATCTCCTGTTCTGCCTGTTGATCGATTTCGCTGACAAAGTCGTTGCGACCTTTGGACGTAATGGTGAGCGTATCGATTCTGTCGACGACGCGGATGATCAGGTCGCCGGCGCTGCGGGCAGCGCGTACGGCGATATTCAGCATTGGGTCCATAGGCAAACCAGGTGAGGTAAAGGGTCGATGGCGAGTGAATTTCTGATAACATTCTACCTTACTTAACGATGAAGTAGGTTAGCGTCTTGTTGGCGAATATCAGGATCGTGCTGGTCGAGACGACACACCCGGGCAATATCGGCGCAGTGGCCCGTGCGATGAAGAATATGCGTCTCGAAAGACTTTACCTGGTCGCGCCGAAACGGTTCCCGAGCCCGGAAGCGACCGCCCGCGCGGCGGGAGCCGATGATCTTCTGGATGCAGCGGTCGTTTGCAGGACCTTGGCGGAAGCGATCGGGGATTGCCCTGTCGTGATCGGTGCCAGCGCCCGCCTGCGCACGATCAGTTGGCCGCAGTGGACGCCGCGTGAATGTGCCGAAAAACTTAGGCGTGAAGCGGCCACGGTCAAAACGGCGATACTCTTCGGGCGCGAGCATTGCGGCCTGTCCAATGCAGAGCTCGAGCACTGCTCTCATCTGCTGCATATTCCGTGCAATCCCGCATTCAGCTCGCTCAACGTGGCTGCTGCCGTTCAAATCGTCGCTTACGAAGTGCATCTGGCGGCCCAAGGGCTGCCGGGTGCAAGTAACTCAAATGGGGCCACACCGGCTACCGCACGAGAACGCGAAAGCTTTTACCAGCATCTGCGCGAGACCTTGTTCGAGATTGGCTTTTTCCATCAAACCAAAAGGGCGCCTTTGCTGATGCGCCGCCTGAAGCGATTGTTCAATCGGGCACGCCTAGAGCCACGGGAAATCAATATCCTGAGAGGCATTTTGACGGCTATCCAGCACAGCCGACCACGACACGCGAACCATGCTTGATCGAATCAAGGAAGACATCTATTGCATTTTCGCGCGCGATCCGGCCGCTCAATCGGTTTTTGAAATCGTCACCGCTTACCCTGGGTTTCACGCGATCCTCATTCACCGTCTCAGCCACCAATTGTGGAACAGGAGATTCCGATGGCTCGGACGCTTCATATCGCACCTGGCGCGCTGGCTGACCGGCATCGAAATTCATCCCGGCGCGGTAATCGGCAGACGCTTTTTCATCGATCATGGCATGGGCGTCGTCATCGGCGAAACCGCCGTGATCGGCGATGATTGCACCTTGTATCACGGCGTGACGCTGGGCGGCATCAGCTGGAAAAAAGGCAAGCGGCATCCCACGCTCGGCAACAACGTCGTCGTCGGCGCCGGGGCGAAAATCCTAGGTCCGATCGAGGTTGGCGACGGCGCGCGCATCGGTTCGAATTCGGTGGTGCTGAAAAACGTGCCGGCCGGCGCGACCGTGATCGGCATCCCCGGCCATATCATCAACCCGGATCGCAAGGCGCAGGAAGCCCAGCGCCAGGCGATCGCCAGCAAGATCGGTTTCGATGCTTACGGCCAGACGCCCGACATGCCGGATCCGGTTGCCCATGCCATTAACCACATGCTGAATCATATTCAACTGCTGGACGAGCAGATCGCCTGCTTGAAACTGGTGCTCCAACAGAACGGCATCGATTTCAAGCAGAAGCCGCTTCCGGACATCAGCAACTGTCAACTCGATCTGGGCAATGGAACATAAGCCTATCGGCACCGCCCTAGCGGCGGCCGAATCCGCCACCGCCGGGTGTTTCAATCACGAAGACATCGCCCGCCTGCATCTCGATCTGATCGCGCCCGTTGAGCTCCAAGACGGTTCCATCTCGGCGCACGACCCGGTTCCGCCCGCACGCGCCCGGCTCACCCCCGGCGAGGCCGAACGGTGGATAGCGGCGATGGCTGGATAGGATAGCCGCCGTCATCGCTTCCAGGAAGCGCAGTTTGCGGACGACGCCGTCGCCGCCTCGGTGTTCTCCCTTACCGCCGCTGTGGCGGCGGATCGAGAACTCTTCCAGCAGCACCGGGAAGCGCCATTCCAGGACTTCCGGATCGGTGATGCGCGAATTGGTCATGTGCGTGTGCACCGCGTCGCAGCCGTCGAAGTCAGGGCCCGCGCCGGCGCCGCCGCAAATGGTTTCGTAATATTGCCAGCGCGCGTTGCCGAACGTGAAGTTGTTCATCGTGCCTTGGGAAGCGGCCAGGACGCCCAGCGCCCCGTAAAGGGCATCGGCGATGTATTGCGAGGTTTCTACGTTTCCGGCTGCCACGGCCGCAGGATACCGCGGGTTCAGTAAGGAGCCCTCCGGAATGGTGATTTGCAGCGGACGCAGACAGCCGGCGTTGAGCGGGATGTCGTCTTTGACTAGCGTGCGAAAGACGTAGAGCACGGCGGCCTTGCAAACGGCGGCGGGCGCGTTCAGATTATTCGGTTGCTGTTTCGAGGTGCCGGTGAAATCGATGCGGGCGCTGCGCCGCTCGCGGTCGATACGAACGGATAGGCGGATCTCGGCGCCTTCGTCCATGATATAGCTGAAATCGCCGTCTCGCAGTGCTCCGATGACTCGCCGCACCGCTGCTTCGGCGTTGTCCTGCACGTGTTGCATGTAGGCGCGCACGGTGGCAAGCGAGTAGTGTTCCACCAGTTTCCTCAGCTCCCGACTACCTTTCTCGTTGGCGGCGACCTGGGCGCGCAGGTCGGCGACATTCTGCTGCGGGTTGCGAGCAGGATAGCGTCCCTCCGTCAGCCAGCGCGTCAGTTCGGCCTCGCAAAACCGTCCGCCGTCGACAATTTTCAATCCGTCGCTTAGCGCGCCTTCTTCCTCGATGTGGCGGCTGTAGGGCGGCATGGAGCCGGGCGTGATGCCGCCGATATCCGCATGGTGGCCCCGCGAGGCGACATAAAACCAGATTGCTTTGCCGGCCGCATCGAATACCGGCGTGACGACGGTAATATCGGGCAGATGAGTGCCGCCGTGATAAGGCGAGTTGCTCAGATAGACGTCGCCGGGTCGCATGCCGGCGCCGAGCTCATCGATCAAAGCCCGCACGCTCTCTCCCATCGAGCCCAGATGCACCGGGATATGCGGCGCATTGGCGATCAACGCGCCTTGCGGGTCGAAAAGAGCACAGGAAAAATCCAGGCGTTCCTTGATATTCACCGAATGAGCGGTGTTCTGCAGGGTGTAGCCCATCTGCTCCGCAGTAGACATGAACAGCTGGTTGAAAATCTCTAGCGTGACCGGGTCGGCCCGCGCGCCAACGCCAACCTGCTTCGCCGGGGGTTCGCTGCGGTTAAGGATGAGGTGGTTGCGCCGCGTGATTTCTCCGCTCCATCCCGGTTCGATCACCGTCGTCGAGGTCGCCGCCACGATGACGGCGGGACCCGCTAAGCGCAGGCCGGCTTTCAGGGTTTCGTCACGATAAACCGGCGCATCGTGAAAATGGCCGTCGGCGTACAGTTTGACGGCGCCACAGGGTTCCGGCTGAACATCCGGATCGATCTCATGTTCTATCTCGTCGATCCGTTCACCGGCGCTGACGAGTTCGACCGAAACGGCGTCCGCGATCAACGGCCTGTGTTCGTAGATGAAGCCGAAGCGGCCACGATGGAGGCTCTCGAACTGGGTCCGCATCGATCGTTCGTCGGCAAATCGGACCAGGAGGACTGTATCGGTTCCTTCATAACGCAGGTGAACCCGGCGCATTGCCTGGATCTGCTCGTCGGGAATGCCTTGGGCGAGCATGTCCGGGCGGCTTCCGGCCTCCAGTGCGTTGAAGATCGACTCGAAGGTGTCCGTCGGCACCCCGTTCAATGGAAGCGCCAGGGCACGTTCCCGCAGCAGGCGGAAATCGGCCACACCCATGCCGTAAGCCGACAGTACGCCGGCCAAGGGATGCAGGAAAACGCGCGTGATGCCAAGTCGGTCGGCGACCTTGCAGGCGTGCTGACCGCCCGCGGCACCGAAGCAGCACAGCGTGTACTGCGCCACGTCATAGCCGCGCTGCACGGAGATCTTCTTGATGGCGTTCGCCATGTTTTCGACGGCGATGAGCAAAAAGCCTTCGGCGACTTGTTCCGGCGAGCGCCGCTCGCCGGTCGCGGCATGGATTACCGCGGTCAGGCGAGCGAAGCGTTGATGCACGATTGCACGGTCGAGCGCCTGATCGCCATTGGCGCCAAAAATTTTTGGGAAGAATTCAGGCGTCAACTTGCCGACCATCACGTTGGCGTCAGTGACGCATAGAGGCCCGCCGCGCCGGTAACAGGCTG
>CADDZF010000004.1 GCA_902812445.1 Methylococcaceae bacterium
CCCCATCACCCTGATCACGACCATGATCATATCCACTGCCACGCCCATTTTCCCTCGTTGCACCTTCATCCAACTGGAACGAGCGAAACGCGCATCGTCCAGCTCGAACAAGACATCCTGAGTAAAAACAAGCGCTACGCCGAGCAAAACCGGCAGTATTTTCAAGGACGCGGCATTTTGACCTTGAACCTGGTTTCAAGTCCCGGCGCAGGCAAGACTTCCTTGCTAGTGGCAACCATCCGTGCCTTGAAGGATCAAACCTCCATCACCGTCATCGAGGGCGACCAACAGACCAGTCTCGATGCCGAGCGCATCCGCGCGAGCGGCGTTGCAGCCGTGCAGATCAACACCGGCAAGGCTTGCCATCTGGATGCCGCCATGGTGGCGCGGGCATTGGAGCAGCTCAGGCCTGCATCCAACGGGTTGTTGATGATCGAAAACGTCGGCAATCTCGTCTGCCCCGCGTCGTTCGACTTGGGAGAAGCGCACAAGGTCGTCGTCCTTTCGGTAACGGAAGGTGAAGACAAACCACTCAAATATCCCGACATGTTCCTGGCCGCCGACCTGATGCTGATCAATAAAATTGATCTGTTGCCTTATGTGGATTTCGACCTGACCCGATGCATTGGCTATGCTCGCCAAGTCAACCCTAAAATCGATGTCATCAAAATTTCTGTTACCCGAGGCGATGGGCTTGGTGAGTGGACCGCCTGGATCAGGCGCCATCTGGTTTTGCCGGCTGTTTCAAACCTCGGCTGACGGCTAGGGGACTGCAAAAAGACCGCAAGGGCCCATTCAGCAAGCCCTCTGCCAAAAGGGAGGGCGCTGATCAATCAGGAATTGCCGCAGGCCTCCCCGGATTGATCATCCCGGTTGATGGCTGACAGATTTTGGATCTGTTATTCCAGTTCTAATTCTGCAATGCGTGCATCCAGGCCGAGACAGAGGCCGAACTCGATGCGCTACGGGCTTTTTGGCTGAGGCGATCTGCTGTCGGTCATCTTTGGCTTGCGGCCAAGCTGCCGGCGACTTCAAGCCCGGCGCGGGTTCGCTCGACAGTCAGCTCGCGCTCCATTTCCGCGAGGCTGCCATAACCTGGGAGAAGATCCGGCCGGACGGAGTGTCGATGACGTCGGTGAGGCTCTCGAACTGGAAATCCTGCTTGTGCAGTTCGCTGACCAGATCAGCCCGTTGCTTGACGCTGCGGCCCAACCCATCCGGTTTCCTGATGATGACGGTGCCACCCTCGCGCAGCATTTCCAGCGCCTGGGTCAAACCGGGTCGGGCGGCTCGGGCGCTCCTCACCTGATCCTCAAAGACCTTCTGGCACCCGGCCTAGGTCAGGGCTTTCCGCTACAACTCAGGGCTCTGATCCTGCGTCGAGACGCCTGCATAGCCGATCAGCATGGCTTGTTCCTCGCCTCGTCGATGTGCTCCTGAACGACCTGCAGGACCTCCCCATGGCTGTACCGCTTCGTGTTGGGACGGTATTTTCTCCATCATGAGCCCGGTCTGGTCAATCCGGTGCTGGGGATTTTTCTGCACGAAGTGGAAAAGGCGCTGCTGTCCTCTAGTTCGGACGCCCCGGCCAGCGCACCGCTAAGGTGCGGTGACGTTCGTCCAGCGGTTCGGCTCGGCGCTCAATGTCCATCTGCATTTCCATTGCTGTCTCAGCGATGGGGTGTTCAGTGCGGCCGACGATGGCGTGTGGCTTCACCCGGCAGTCCTGACCGATACCGCCATGACTAGCTTGACCGCCTGCTCGCGAAATTCTTTGGTATACCGACCTTTGGCTCGCTCGTGCAGTGCACACCTGTGTTCCGTCATTCTGAAACTTTGGCGTCCATTTTTTCCAGCCTAGCCTATTGGCTCCATGGTCGGCGGACGCACTCGATGCATTGGCAATGGCTCTTGTCCAGCAGGGTGTCATCGAAAGTCAGGGAGCCCTCGGTGACCGGCACAATTTGCGCTTGGATATTGTCCCAAACCAAGCGCGGGGTGATCCGCTCGCCGCGCAAATAGCGGTTGATGGCGTCATGGCTGGAGACATCGCTATGGTCGGCGACGCTCGTCAACGTGGAATTGATCTGGCTGGCCAACAACTACTTGCAGTAGGCGAGGCCGGTTATAATCTCTTACATGCCAATGACTTTACCGGCCCCCTCACGTTGCGGGGGACCTCAAGGCCGCTTTTGGATAAGTCCTGTTCTTCATATTGCATGAGAAATGTCTAATGGATAAGCCGTCAGGCAAGTCAAAACCCAGAGTATTGATTTTTAAATCAAGCCTGCTTCCGCTATCGGAAACCTTTATCAGGGAACAATGTATAAATTTGTCTGAGTGGGAACCCATCCTGGTGGGAAGGGAGCTAGTGGAAAATGGA
Organism: Methylococcaceae bacterium; assembly: GCA_902812445.1. Taxonomy (GTDB): domain Bacteria; phylum Pseudomonadota; class Gammaproteobacteria; order Methylococcales; family Methylococcaceae; genus CADDZF01. Next base: position 2,384 of record CADDZF010000004.1, read on the forward strand.
TTGGATTTAACGGGTTTAGAGATCCGTTTGCTTGATAATAATCGCTCCTGGTTCTCTAGAAAGATGAGACGGATTCGGTTATTGATGCAATGGTCATCAAAAACTGACGTCGAGTTATCAAAAAAAGAAAATGCACAATTGATTCATGCCCATTTTGGCATAGAAGGCATGCATGCTTGGCCATTGGCAAAGGCATTAAACCTTCCCATGCTCGTGACTTTGCATGGAATGGATATTAATATTTACAGACAATGGTGGGAGAGTGGAAATGGAGGGTACTGCATGAAGAGATATCCATCACGTTTATTAAGCCTTGCCAAGGAAAGAAATGTCCATTTCATTGCTGTTTCGGAAGCAATTAAGAATCGTGCGGTCGAATACGGTATTCCACCTGACAAAATTGACGTCAGTTATATTGGTGTCGATACTCAAACGTTTTTTCCCGGGCCCAAGCCACTAGCGAAACGCAGAGAGGTTCTATACGTGGGCCGCTTGGTTGAGAAAAAAGGCTGTCGGTACCTCCTTGAAGCATTTCTGGGTATCCAGGATCAATTCCCGGAGTATGACTTAGTAATTATCGGATCTGGACCGCTCGATAATGAGTTGAAAGAATATGCTGACAATAATGGTGTACGTGCCAGCTTTCTCGGTGCGCAAACAAGCGAACAAGTGCGTGAAAGACTGGGCGAGGCCCGCGTATTCTGTCTGCCGAGCATTACATCGGTAAATGGGGATGCCGAGGGGCTAGGGATTGTAATCCTTGAGGCGCAGGCATCAGGTGTTCCGGTTATTACCTCTGCACTTGGTGGCTCGACAGAGGGAATTGTAAATGGAGTAACTGGGTGTGCCCACAAAGAGAAAGATGTCGGTGCCATACAAGAGGCGCTAGCAAGGTTGCTTATCGATGACAACCTCGCTAAAAAATTTGGACAAGCTGCCCGGCGACACGTCTTAGATAAGATGGACATTCGTAAGTGCACACATAAATTAGAAGGGATTTATTTTAAAAATGCATGCTGAAGACAGGTTTGCACATAACTGGCTAATTAAAAAGGTTGTGAATGATCGCGTTAAAAAGAATCTATCTTTTTTGAGAGGACGTGTATACGATCTCGGATGCGGAGTCCGCCCTTACGAGCAGGATATAATGAAACAAGCTATGGAATACTTCGGGGTCGATTGGTCAAATTGTATTCATGGCCAAAACTGCGATATCGTCGCGGACCTTAATAATAAATTGCCAATAGATTCTGGAGTTGCCGATACAATCGTCTCGTTTGAGGTTCTTGAGCACTTAAGCGAACCACAAACAATGTTGAACGAGGCAAACAGGATATTGAAAAGACAAGGTTATATTCTTTTATCAGTTCCTTTTCAGTGGTGGGTTCATGAGGCTCCTTGGGATTATTATCGATATACCCGCCACGGCCTTGATCACATGTTAAAAAAAGCCGGGTTTATCGATATTCACATCGAGGAAACGACTGGTTTCTGGGAGATGTGGTTTCTTAAACTCAACTACCAATCATTGCGCCTTATCAGGGGACCTAAACTTATCAGATGGTTTGTCAGAGGTATTCTCATCCCGTTCTGGTGGATGAATCAAAAGATTAGTCCGTGGCTTTCAAAATATTGGAAAGCAGAAAATGAGACCGCTGGGTATTTCGTGGTTGCAAAGAAACCGTGACGCTCAAAACTAAATCCTTTTCTGCCGTGCGCTGGACGACAACTGCAGCGATAGTGCGTGCAGCCTTGCAAATTGCTCAGGTGACTGTACTTGCTCGTTTACTGTCGCCCGAAGATTACGGCCTGATGGCGATGGTGGGTGTAGTGCTAAGTTTTACGGCTCTATTCGCTGACCTTGGCCTTAACAGTGCTTTTGTGCAGCGCCGGGATGTAACTTTGGAACAACGCTCGAGCCTTTTTTGGCTGAATGTTGTTTTGAGCGTCGGATTGTCCGTCTTAGTCATCGCAGCCAGCCCTCTGTTAGCGTGGTTCTTTGGCGATAAACGTCTGAGCCCATTGATGATGCTAAGCGCGTCCACTTTCGTAATCGGAGCGCTGGGTTTGCAAGTGCGTTTGGCCGCTGAGAAAGAACTGGATTTTCGCCCGATTATGTTGTTGGAAATTGCAGCGGCAGTTTTAGGTTTTGTTTCGTCGCTATCAGCAGCCGTTTCGGGATGGGGTGTGTATTCGCTGGTGCTTGGGGGAATCATTACAGCATTTTCCGGTACTGCATTTGCCTGGATGTTTGTCGCCCGTGGCTGGCGGCCGATGTGGCGCTTGCGTATGAAGGATGTGCGGCCTTATTTGAGATTTGGTGGCACGATGGTAGCTAACAACATAGTTAACCAGATTAACATGACAGTAGACCTGCTTTTGGGTGGTCGCTTGCTGGGTGCCTCGCAACTTGGACTTTATAGCGTACCACGCAATCTCGTTTTGCAGCTTCAGTTCATGGTCAATCCAATTATCACTCGAGTCGGCTTCCCACTCATCGCGCAGGTACAGAATGATGTGGTGCGTGTCGGGTCTATCTACCTCAAGACAATGAACATGACAGCTTCTACCAACGCACCGCTTTATGTGGGCATCGCTGTCTTTGCGCCAGAAATTGTAACGATCATGCTTGGGGATGGATGGCAAGCTTCAGCGCCTTTGTTGCGTGTCTTGGCCGCTTGGGGTTTCTTCCGATCAACGATGAACCCAGTTGGCAGCCTATTACTCGGTATGGGGCGCGCCGATTTATCGTTGAAGTGGAATTTGGCGTTGCTATTAATCCTTCCTCCAGTAATGTGGTTCGGTTCCCAATATGGAGCAGCGGGCTTGACCTGGGCTCTCCTGGGTTTGTATATATCTTTGTTCGTGCCTGGATGGTTTTTTCTGATTCGGCCACTTTGCAGGGTAAGTCTATTTAATTTCTCTGTTGCCACATTGCGGCCACTGGTGTTGGCGCTGCTGAGCTTGTTGCCAGCCTATTTGACTGCTTCACAATTCGATGGGGCTACTATTCGTTTAATAATAGGCGGGGTCATCTCCGTACCCTTCTATTTGACGCTTTGCTACGAAGCAAATCATGAATGGCTCGGGGCGATGATGGAATTAATGGTGGAGCGCAGGTCAGTTACAAATGCTGCTAAAAATTCGATTGGTAGTAAATAGCACATGTCTGATCCTGAGATAAGAGTTAGTGCGCTACTGCGCCCGGCCGATCTTCTCTGGCGAGCGGCTAGCCTGGATCGAACCGGAGCAGCGCTTGATCTACCGCCTGCCGGCAACCCAGGCCCGACGGGCAAACCGCACTGGACCTGACGCCCCTGGAATCTTTGGATCACCTGGCCGTCCTGGTGCCGCCACCCCGGAAGGATCGCCACCGCTACCATGGCGTAGGGCCTCCAATGCTCCCCCGCGCGCCGCGGTGACCGCCTATGCCGGATTGCCTAGGGAGCTCTGCCGAGCCGCGCTGTAAGCGGCTAGGATAACCGGACTATATCGGCTTTTTCAGCTCATCGAGCAGTATCGACTGGGCTTGCCGGTCTGAGACGAGGCGGCGGTACACACCGTCGCTTTGCAGTAACCAGGCCTGGCCATCGTTTTGCAGATAGACTTCCAGATCGTTGCGGACGCGCTCCGAAAGCTTTTTGTTCTCGATGGGGAAACAGATTTCGACCCGGCGAAACATATTGCGGTCCATCAAATCAGCACTCGAGCCGTAAACTTCCGGCTCGCCGCCGTTCTCAAACACGTAAACGCGGCTGTGCTCGAGAAAGCGTCCGATGATGGAGCGCACTTCGATGGTTTCGGAAATGCCCGCAATGCCGGGGCGCAGGCAGCAGATGCCGCGCACGATCATCTTGATCTCCACTCCGGCCATGGATGCGCGGTACAACGCCTGAATCAATTGCGGTTCGACCACGGAGTTGACCTTGATAATGATTCGAGCCGGGCGGCCGCTTTTGGCGTGTAGCGTTTCTCGCTCGATTTTCGAGAGCAGCGCCTTGTGCAAGGTAAAGGGCGATTGCAACAATTTATGCAGCTTGCTCATTTTGCCAAGGCTGGTCAGTTGCACGAATACCCGGCGGACGTCCTCGCCCAGATCCCTGTCCGCCGTCAACAGGCAATAATCGGTGTAAAGCTTTGCCGTGCGCGGATGATAATTACCCGTTCCGAGGTGTAGGTAATAGCACAGCTGTTTCCCTTCCCGGCGCAAGATCAACAGCATTTTGGCGTGGGTCTTATAACCGACGATGCCGTAAACCACCTGGACGCCTGCCATCTGCAGACGGGTCGCCAGCGAAATGTTGGCCTTTTCGTCAAAGCGCGCCCTGAGCTCGATGACGACGGTGACTTCCTTTCCCGCCTGCGCGGCCTTGACCAGCGCGTCCACGATGAGCGAGTTGGGGCCGGTGCGATACAAGGTCTGCTTGATCGCCATGACCAACGGATCCTGCGCCGCCTGACGAATCAGCTCGATGACCGGCACGAACGATTCGAACGGATGGTGCAACAGGAAATCTTGGTTCCGAATCGCCTCGAACAGGTCCTTGTTGCCGGTCAAAGGGCTCGGGCATCCGGGAATGAACGGCGGGTATTTGAGATCGGGCCGGTCGATGAGGTCGTAAACCTGGCGCATCCGGCTCAGATTAACCGGCCCCTCCACCTGATAGAGTCGATCCCGCGTCAAGCCAAATCTACCCAAGAGAAAATCGACGATGCTTTCCGGACAGTTACCGGCCACTTCCAGACGCACTTCATCGCCGTAATTGCGGCTGGTCAGCTCGCCTTCGACTGCCTGCAGCAAATCCTCGATCTCCTCCTCGTCCAGATACATGTCGCTATTGCGTGTGACGCGAAACTGATAGCAGCCGCGCACTTTCATGCCATGGAATAACTCATCGACGTAGGCGTGAATCACCGAAGAGAGAAAGACAAAATCGTGCGGCCCGCTATCTGTAACACCTTGTGGCAGTTGAATGATCCGTGGCAGAGCGCGCGGCGCCTGGACGATGGCGAGACGGATATCGCGCCCGAATGCATCCTTGCCGGAAAGCGAGGCGATAAAATTCAGACTCTTGTTGAGAATGCGCGGGAACGGGTGTGCCGGGTCCAGCCCCATCGGACTCAAGATCGGCAACAATTCCTCTTCAAAATACTGGTGTAACCACGCCTGCTGCGAGGGATTCCAGTGAGCTCGGCGGATGAAGCGGATACTCTGGCGTTCCAGTAGCGGCAATAGGATTGCGTTCAACACGCGGTACTGTTCGGCAACCAGGCTATGCGCGCGCGCGCTGATAGCGGACAGCAGTTCCTGCGGCGCCATGCGATCCGGCTCGGTCTGAATGGTTCCGAGCTCCATGCGCTGAATCAAGCCGGCAACGCGCACCTCAAAGAACTCATCCAGATTCGAGCAGGAGATACTGAGGAAAATCAGCCGCTCCAACAAAGGCGTTGCTTCGTCCTTGGCCTGCTCCAGCACACGCGAATTGAATTCCAGAAGGCTCAGCTCGCGATTGATGTAAAGCTCCGGCCGGGCGAGATTGGCGGCAGCAGCCGGTGCTTCTTCGGGAGCGCCCATTGCTGCGGAGTCTTGCCAACGTTGAGCCGGTTCGGGGTGTTCTGATCTCATGGGAACCGTTTTCTTTTCCGTCATCTGTCTCGCTCAGGCTCGATAGAGCGTCGGTTTTGAGTTTAACACGTTGCAGGGGGTCGAAGCCGCTTCACCGCCTTACGCTCACCAGACAAACTCCCGCCAAGACGAGCGCGGTACCCAGCAGTTGCGCAAGTGACAACGATTCGTCCAGGAAGAAATAGCCCAGTATGAGGGTGGCGACCGGACCGGCCGTGCTAAGCAAAGCCGTCCTGCTCGGACCCACCCGGCGGAGACCTTCGGCTAGCAGCAGTGCGGGCAGAACGGTCGAGACCAGCGCCATAGCCAAGGTCAAATAAATCACTTCGGAGGGCTGGATGAGAAGTTCCAGCGGCCGGGTCCATGTGAACTGGGCAAACACCGCGAGGCAGGATATGGTCATCGCAACCGCCGTAAAGCGCACCGAGCCGACGCGTTTGATCATTCGCCCGCTACCCAGGAGGTAGCAAGCATAGGAAAGTGCACTACCCAGAACTAATAGCGCTCCCAGCATCAGGTTGTCCTGACTGCTGCTAATACCGTGCAAAAACATCAAGCCGATACCCAAATAACTGAGCATGAGCGCAAGCCATTCCGAAGGGTTTATGGCCTGGCGCAGTAGCGCTGCAGACAGAAGCACCACCAGTGTCGGATAGAGAAATAAAATAAGTCGTTCGAGTCCTGCCGTGATATACCACAAGCCCATGAAGTCCAGCAAACTGGCCAAATAGTAACCCATTAATCCGAGCACGATAATGGCGCCGAGTTCATGCAAGCCAAGCTGCGCTTGCGCGTAACCCGGGCGTTTCGACCATCCGCACATAAGCAGGAAAAATGGCAGTGAAAACAGCATGCGCAGAGTCAACACCGTTATGGCGTCAACACCATGGCGGTAGGCGAGTTTGACGAAGACCGCCTTGGCTGAAAAACCGATCGCTGCAGTGCATACGCAACTTGCGCCTATCCAGAGGCCGGATGAGCGTTCGATGGTATCGGCCGAAGACGCTGGAAGGTTTGGCACGGGTTCGCTCATGAGCAGTGCATGCTCAAACGAACGATCGATTTATGATTAGCAGCCCCTTAAACAGTAGAAATCCGATTTCATACGGGGCTCCTTTTATTCAAACACTTCCCTAACCGGCACCACGAAAAAATCCTGATACTTCATCAACAGCATCGTGTACTGCGAGCGCCTGAACAGGCTGCTGCTCGAGCGCGGATCAAAAACATCGGGAATAAGACGCGCTAAAGGTTGCTGCATATCAATGAGTAGGTCACGAGGCGCCAGTCGAATCGGCGCTTCGGCCTCAATCAACCGAGCCTTGAGATCAACACCCACTATACGCCTCTTAATATGAGGTCCGGGCGCAATGACCAATTTCTTGACTGTCTGAATTACTGCCCTGCCGTATTTAGGAGCCTTTAGTACCTGATAGCGGATGCCATGCCGATCCAGCAGCGAAGCGATGAACGCGTGCTCGGCCGTCACTGCATAGAATCGGGGCAGTTTGATTGGCAAAGAATAGGTTAATCGCGTGCGATTGACAAAGCGGACGGGCTGCAGCCGCTGTGTTTTCTGGTTATACAGTGGAAGCAGCACGGTCGGATTTTTAGTGTCCGGCAGATAGGCCGACTGCAAGTAAACGGTCTGCCTAGGGCCGTATTGCCAGGCGCGTTTGGCGGCATTAGTGAGGACGCTGATCTTGGCGCGCCTTTTGATCAATTGCTGTAGGTACGTAGTAAGGCTCAAATACTGCTTTGCGGTACGCTGTTCGATGTTGCGATAGCTCGGATGTCGGCCTGGCGGATCGAGCCGGTTTTCGATCAAGGTCGCGAATACCCCCTGGTAGGCTGCATAATTGCGCAGGTTGCCGAGGGTGAAGCCACCGTGAGTTATCGCTTGATGGGCACTGGTAATCTCGCCGACGTAGTGACTCGCAGGCAGCCCCTTCCGGCTTATTGCAGCTATCAGACCGGGCAGAAATTCAGCCGTGGAGAATGCCTTGAGCTGCCTGTTGACATTCGCCTGGTTCGCCACTTCGATCTGGGTTTCGAAATTGGTCAGATAGCCTTCGGCGCCCAGCGAACTTTTTTTCCACAGCGCAGATTCATGCAAATCCAACAGCGCATGGGGGGAAGACTCGCGCACGAGCTTAGCCAGACTTTGTGATTCCGGTTGGGATAACAGCAGGTAGTCGGTGCTGAGATTAACACCATTGGCGTTCGTGCGTATCCGTTTTTCCCAGCCATCCGGGTTGGAATCGGGGACGATGATCAAATTCAGGTATTTCAAATGACTCGCCAGACGGCCCTGCAGAACCTCATGCGCATAGACGAGAAGTGCACAGGCGCCGGATGCTTCGGGCGGGTGCTGCGAGCCGACCAGGATGGCAGTCAGCTTGCCGGCCGAGCTCCGGCCTGTCTCGATAAACTCTTTATCGGTGGAAGCGCGTACCGCCAGCATCGGCCTGTCGCCGACAGTGCGGCCGAACTCGAAGACTTTCGCCACTGACGAATACTGCGCCAGTTGCCTGAGATAGTCATCGATCTCGGCCGCCGAAGGCAGGCTTTGATATTGGCGGCGTTGCAGCGGCGTATCAGCATCGGGCAGGCTTGGAATGGCGTGCGTAGGAACCGCGAAGAGACATCCGAGCAAACAGCTTATTAACCGGGCCCTGAAATAGGCCGGGTTAACCCCGGGGCAGGGAGCCGAAAGCGCGGCGCCAAGCCGCGTGAGCCAAGGCCGGGCGTGTACCGGCCTTGGCGATGGCCGGAAATGCCAGGAGGGGATTTTCGGGCCGGAATAATAGTAAAAACCGTGTCGTTGCATCAAGTAAGGGAGTCGCTGGCGCTGAGCTTTGCACTGGCTGAACGATACCTGCTAGATACCTGCTAGGCGGAATACCGTGATCCAGCGCCGGCATGCTCGGCACCCGAGCAAAAACGGCCGTGGAAACGACAGGCTTGCTGCCGCCTGAAAGCTTCTTGGCACCTTATCGCTGCTCGATGTAGAGAGGCCCTCGTCAGAGCGAACACGCTACGAACGGCATTTCATAGCAAAGTCGTTGCGCTCGCTATCGCACCCCGGCTCCTTGTATCTCGAAAAGGGTATACGCGTAAAGTAGCGGAGCTGTTAAGCCACGCCAGCTCTCCAACGATCTCGCGGCGAGGCAGGCGGAAAAGTTATCGGATACTAGAGGCGGGAGAGAATCAAAAGTCAGATAAAACCAAAAAGCGGCGCAGGTATTTCGATGTTAACGTTTATCGTGCGAAGAGACAGTTAGAGTATCCGAATTTCGATTGCCGAATAACCGGTAGAAGAGCGCGAGATAAATGAATCTTCATAGTTGCAAGGCGCATCGTCCAAACAATCTTTGGAGCAACGTCAATACGCAATAACCATTAATAATGCAAGCCATAGCGCTCTTCTGCAAGAACATCTTCCCATTGCCTGATGAGCTTTTTGTAAGCTGCACCGACCGGTGTCATTTTGCGATCAAGATCGAATAAGCCTAGTTCGTTCACGCGGCCTGCCTCTTCGCATAAGGCGGAATCCCAGTCCACTTGGTGCAACAAACTGTACCAGGTAAAACCGAAAATCGGAATGCCGTCCTGTTTAAGTCGATGCACATTCGCCCACTCCTTATAAAACCAGCCAACTGAGTCGGGCATTCTCATATTGGTTTCTGTATGCATAATCGGCAATTTATAACGGCTATAATATTGATGCGTAATAACGTAGTATCCAAAAACTTCTCCTGACGGTTCAGTGCTTCCATCGGGATGTACGAGATGCTCATTGGTAACATAGTAATCGTTACCCATAATGCAACGTGCTATAACCTGGTGCTCTTCAAACCAATGGTATTCTTTGTGCGTCATGCCGTTATCCAAAAGGTACTCATACATTCTTACGTTCAAGGGATAACCGTAAACGAGATCGAGCGATAAGAACCTTTTTTCATTGTAAAAATTGGCGATATGTTGCGCCTCTGGCTTTACCGGATGGAAATATTCCGACGATTCGCTTTGAATGAAAACCGCTTGGGGTTGCACGTCAAGAATCGCATGCATGGCTAAAACATTCGCTTGGCAGAGATGTTTAATAGCTGTTACAAAAGCTTTATCGGTCGTAAGCCTTTCGTTCCACCAACCATACTGGGCCGAGAACGTCGCGGCGATGAATATCTCATTAACGGGGGTATAGTATTTAAGATAAGGGAAGCGTTCTGCAAAAGCTTTTGCGTACTCGGCAAAATGACGAGGAAAATCGGGGTTTTGAAAATTACCAATCCAGTCAGGCACTCCGAAGTGACAAAGATCAACAATGGGCGTGATACCCGACTGCTTCAGCGCATTGAACGTCTGATCGGTGAACGTCCAATCGTATTTACCCGGAGCCAGATGGGTTTTGTAATAAGGCGGTCCATATCTTAAATAAGAAATATTTAGTTCTTTGACCAGTTCAAGATCCGTTTGCCAATTCTCATAATGTTTCGTTTTTTCCATTTCATCAACGCGCTTTATCGCGCCGTCAGGCAATACGATTGTCGGATAACTGTTTTCAATTCCCGTCGCAAACATGAACCTGTGCGTGAACATGCCCATACTTTTCGTTATAAGATATCGAGCCTTCCACCATCAACCACAAGTGTGGTTCCATTTATATAGCTGGCTTCATCCGATGCAAGAAAGCAAATAGCCGCAGCCACTTCTTCAGGTTTACCGACATCGCCTTTTATCTTTTCTTTGCCATCTTTAACGTTGGGATTATTCCACAGCATTGGCGTATCCACTGCCCCGGGAGCGACACAATTTATTCTTACCTGGCTATGCGAATATTCAAGACTTACGCCTCGCGCAAAAGCTTCCATGGCTCCTTTACTACTAGCATAAGGGATTACGTTCGCGGTGCTTTCGTGGGCATGAACCGAACTGATATTCACGATAGCGCCCTTCTTCATATGCGGTATGCAATATTTTGCAAAAAGAAACACCGAACGAAGATTTACCGCCATGACGTGGTCCCATTCTGCAGCAGTAAGATCGATGATCTTTTTAAACGTCATCATTGCCGCGTTATTCACAAGAACGTCCACTTTTCCCCAATGATGCAAAGCAAGATCCACAGAAGCTTTTATTTCCTCCTCTTTTCCTACATCGGCTTGACTAAATAATCCGATGCCATTTGCTTTTACAATCTCATCGACGGTTTTTTGCCCTTTTTCAGGATCACGATCAATTACTATAACGAGACCGCCTTCTGATGCCATCTGCATTGCAGTAGTCTTACCAATACCCGACGCCGCGCCCGTAACCAGGCAAACTTTTTTATCGAAGCGCATATATATGTTCTTAACGTTATTCCTGTCGGGCCCTTGCCTTCACAATCAAGCTTCTACGATCCGTTTTTCTTCAATCTTTATTGGTAATAAGGAATATTACCGCGCGGACAACTCAGCTAGCTGATAGTGTGCTTGAAAACGCCTTCGATGATGAAGCGCAAGGCGGAAAATCTGGAACTCGACGCATTACTCGATCAATAATAAAAGCAAATTTCATCCATTGATCAAGTAGTGAGTCAGTATGCTGGCAGCATAGCCGGCAATTACCGCCGGTGTCCATCTCAGATGACTGAAAAAGGTGTACATGCCACGTGATGTTCCCATCAAGGCGACACCTGCCGCCGAGCCGACCGAAAGCAAGGAGCCTCCCACGCCCGCCGTGAGCGTCACCAACATCCACTGATAGACATCCATGTCGGGATTCATCTGCAGCACGGCAAACATAACTGGAATGTTGTCGATAATCGCCGACAGCAGGCCAATCAGGACATTGGCGCTGGTAGCGCCGAGGCCGTCGTACATGGCGTGGGATGCGAGCTGCAGATAGCCGATGTAGCCTAATCCGCCCACCGCGAACACGACGCCGAAGAAGAATAATAGAGTATCCCACTCGGCATCGCGTACGTTCTGAAAAATATCGAACTTATCGTCGCCGATGTTGAAGACGATCTTCAAGCGATAACCGTAGAACATAAGGATTGATAAGCCTACCATCATTCCCAGAAACGGCGGCAGGTGCAAAAATTGCTTGAAACTGACGGCTGTGACAATGGTCAATGCAAACAACGCGCAGATTACCCAAGCGCCTGATTTCAGCTCCACGCTTTCGTTCTCTGCACTCATGTCGGGTGCATCTTTGGGGATAGCAAAATGCATGATCCCTGCCGGCACGAGGAAATTAACGACCGAGGGAACGAACAACATGAAAAAATCAAAAAACTCCGCTTTTCCATCTTGCCAGACCATTAGCGTCGTAATGTCTCCAAACGGGCTGAAAGCGCCACCAGCATTGGCCGCGATAACTAGGTTGATGAACCCTAAGCTGACGAATCGCGGACTGTTTGCCCCCACTGCCATCACCACTGCGCCGACCAGCAGGGCTGAAGTCAAATTATCCGCGACCGATGACAGGAAAAAAGTGATGGTGCCGGTAATCCAGAATAGTTTTCGATAACCAAATCGCCTGCTCACCAACCAGGCGCGCAAAGATTCGAACACATTTCGCTCCGCCATGGCATTGATATAGGTCATCGCCACCAGCAGAAACAGCATCAACTCGGCATATTCTTTCAAATCGTGCTCGAACGCTTCGCGAACCTGCTCTGCCGGGACATTGCTCGTGCTGGCCAGATAAGCAACGTGTGCCCAGATAATGCCCGCTGCCAATATGACCGGCTTGGACTTTCTAAGATGGGTAAACTCCTCCGTCATGACGAACGCGTAGGCGATGATGAAAATGAGCACGCAATAGATGCCTCGCTGCGTGCCGGTGAGTCCTAGCACATCAGATTCGGCAGCGAGAGCTATTTCGGGCAACACCGCAAGTAGCGAAAAAGTGGACAATGCGCGCAACAAAGTTAAGCCCCTCTTGTTATTTTGATCAAAACACGTGGCGTGTCTTTTTGGTTAAAACGCACGGCGTGCAGTAGCTCTTCAGGCTAGCCTACATCTGTTCAGAAGCAGCCCGGTTATTATAGTTAAGATCGGCTGAATAGCAGAAGAACTAAAACGCAGCCAGATCAGCCTCGATTTGCTTCTATCTGGTGCGTAAATCACCCTTCACCGCACAGGAAAGCTTAAGCCGAACGGGGCTTTCCAATACGCGTCGGCACGGAAATATGGCTTCGGACGATGGACATGAAGAATCGCGTCGTAGCCGAACGGGGCATCCTCGTAGGTGTGGGGAGGGAATGATCCGGACAGCGTCTTCTCGAGGAAGGTCGTCGGTGTCATCAATCGCTGCCGAGAGGAGCCAATGCGTACCGAGCGACGGGATAACGGTTGATGCGGCACCAGGTGATGGAAGAGGATCGGGTCACTTGACACCCAACTGGCTGACGCGGGGGTCGGCACAAACGAAAGAGGGAAGTCACCATTTAGCCAGAAAAGGCGGCCGAGTATCCTCGCGGACCATTCCAATCAAGTGCGCCGTGTCCTGTCGGCGCAAGGAAATCGTTTTCACTGCCGGCGGTGTCCCAGGCAATGAGACACACGCCGCAGCGATCATGCGGAGCGGATGCGCCGCCAGCCGGAGCATCGGCTGATTGTCCATGCGACAACAGCGGCCGGCATGCTTGTCCATCGGTTTGGGTTACTTGCCAAGGGAAAATATTCAGTGCATCGCCCCCAACGGTGCCGAGCGTTCCCTTGAATCCTTTACCGTTTAACCTGCCTCTGAATATTAATTCCCTTTAACAGGTTGAGTGCTTCGTTCAATGGAAAGTCCTGCAGCGCTAAGGCCTGTTCGGCGCTTTCCTCACCCCGGATGTCGTTCTTTTTCGGCGGCGTCGCTTGATTGCTCAAGTGATTGGTAAGATCGGCCTCCTTGATGGGAGTAAAGTCCCCTTGGGCCATTGCTTCAAGCTTGACCTTGGATATCGGGATGTCCGGTGTGATCCCCTCTGCCTGGATGGATCGACCCGAAGGCGTGTAGTAACGCGCCGTGGTCAGTTTGACGGCACCGCCGTTGCTGGTGGGTAGGATGGTTTGTACCGAGCCTTTTCCAAAGGTTTTTTCGCCCATAATGATGGCCCGCTTCTGATCCTGCAATGCGCCGGCCACGATTTCAGAAGCGGAGGCCGAGCCTGCATTGATCAAGACGACAATCGGCGCTCCTTTCAGCATGTCGTTGGGGGTTGCGTTGAATTTCATTTTGGCGTCTTCGATACGACCGTCGGTATAGACGATCAGGCCACCATCCAGAAATACATCACTGACAGAAACCGCTGCGTTTAGCACACCGCCCGGATTATTGCGTAAATCGAGCACCAATCCTTTTAGATCGCCTTTCTTTTTTAACTCGCCGAGCGCGTCCATAACGTTGTCACCCGTCTTCGATTGAAAGCTGGTAATTCTGATATAGCCATAACCATCTTCCAGCAACCGGCTTTTTACGCTTTTGATCTTGATGACATCGCGGATTAACTTGATCTTAATCGGCTGCTCGATGCCTTCCCGAACAACAGTGAGTACAATTTCGCTGCCGGGTTCGCCGCGCATCAATTTCACCGCGTCGCCCAGAGCCATACCTTTTACCGGTTTATCGTCCAAGCGGATAATCAAGTCGCCCGCCTTGATACCGGACCGCTGGGCAGGCGTATCGTCGATCGGGGAAATAACCTTGATAAATCCGTTCTCCATACCGACTTCAATCCCCAAACCACCGAATTGGCCCGTCGTGCCGACCTTTAGCTCGTTATACTGTTCTTCGTCCAAATAAGCGGAATGAGGATCGAGCCCCGACAGCATACCGCGAATTGCATCTTCCAAAAGCTTAATATCCGGGACAGGTTCCACGTAGTCCTGCTTGATGCGCCCGAAAACTTCCGAAAACGTTCTCAGCCCTTCAAAAGGAATCGAATTGACGGCTTCCGCATCTCGCTCAGCAAACACGTTGGTCGCCGTACTGACAAAAAAGCCTAATACCGCTCCAAGAACGAGTATGAGAAGGTGTTTGCGATTTAACATAAAGTCCCGTACCTATGATAACAATTCGTATTGACACCGCCAGGCGAGTGAGTCTCTGTCCATGGACGTGAACTTCACTAGCCGGGTCTTTGCTGGTCTTTTGTGATGACTACGCCGCAAAACCGGCGCCTACTAATGATCGCTATGTGAAAACAGCATTCAAAGTAAGGGGAAATCTCGCCAACGTCGTCAAGGCCTTAGAAATCGACCAAGAGCGTACTATTGTACACGATACGCGAAATCCGATCTTCAAGTGTCAGCAACAACGACGCCAGCAACGATCGGCCGGTCATTTCTGCAGGTTTGCTGAGGCCCGTGCTGTTCAACAACATAGGCGCTATAGCTGCCAAACTACCGGCGTCGGCAAGGCGCTCGGCGTGTCTTCGATAGACTAGAGGAACGGAATTCACCGTATGCGCGGGTTGGCTTCGCCGGTTACAGGATCGACCATTTGCTCCACGTCGCCTTGCTCAGCACTAAGCAGCGCCTCACCGCCGACCGTCTTCAGGGCATCCACGATCCTTCCCGGCATTGATCGATAACTTCTACCGCCTTGATGGCCGCCTGAAGGTTGTCCGTATGATCCACCCTATCACAATTAGCGTCATTACCAATGATCGCAGCGAATCCTCCGCTTGTCATCGCGCCGACTAATTGATCTGTCACTTGCCGTGTGCTCATCGCCGGCTCGAGATCATACGTTTTTACTCTGATCGATTCTTTCACGCTCTTAGCATGTGGCCATAACGATGTCAAACCGGAGTTTGAGTAAGCGCAATGGCGTTGTTCTGTTTTGTATCGCTACAACCGAAACCGCCCAAAATAGGGAGTCCTATGGGTTTAGAAGAATTCGACTTCAAAGTATAATTTCCTTATTCATGTGGCCTCAGGCAAAAAGCTACCTGGACTGCAGTGACCGGGCAAAGACTTATCCGGATATTTTAAAGGCTTTTGATCCTCGCGGATCAGTTCGGCTGATCGCTTCACTGTTGCAATGGAATTTACTGTATACCGCCCGAATCGTCGCTAGACTACTTAAGCCGCTGAATTCGTTCGAATATCACCATGCCGCATCGGAGCGCTAAAGTAATGGCTCAACATTCCGGGCGTCGATATTGGGCTCATCGCAAAGTTATGAGCTCGTTTGAAATCATCAGGCGGTTTTCTGCCATGAACCCGCTCGGACAATTGCAAAACCAGAATTGCCTTTCCACTTCTCATCGGCTTATTTTTAAGGTCTCTGAATGGATCGCTTAATAGAATTTGTTACTCATCACTGGATAATGGTGACCGCTTTAGTGATCGTCACCGTACTGCTGGTACAAGAACTGGTTGAAAGCCTACTCAGCAAATCGAAATCGGTTTCGCCTACGGGCGCCGTGGCACTTATGAATAACGACAACACGCTGGTGATCGATGTGCGCGAGCCCAACGAATATGCCAAAGAGCATATTGAAAATGCACGTCACATACCGCTCAGCAAACTCGACGAGCATATCTTTGAACTTGAAGCTTTCAAACAAGCACCGCTAATCATCACCTGTCAATCCGGCACCCACTCGCCTATTGCTAGCAAAAAATTGACCAAGCAAGGTTTTGAACAGGTCTACGTGATGAAAGGCGGCATGCTGGCCTGGATGGATGCCAAACTTCCCGTCAGCAGAAAACCCAGAAAATAAATCCGCTCTGCACCGTTTCAGGCCTTTGCCTTCGTAGCCCTTCCATGCTTAAGGACCATTATGTCAGAACAGAACACCCCACCGGAAAAACAATTTGTAATGCAAAAGCTGTATGTCAAGGACGTCTCGTTCGAGACACCTAACTCACCGACGATTTTTTCGGCTAAATGGGAGCCCAAAATAGAATTTAATCTGGCTAGTAATGCGCAAGCCTTGCTACAGGAAGATCTGTACGAAATCAGCGTGACCGTAACAGTCACCGTGAAGCTGGAGAATAGTACCGCTTACCTGGTGGAGGTTTGCCAAGCGGGCATTTTCATGATCAAGGGATTTACCGACCAGGAGATGGGGCCGATGATCGGCAGCTACTGCCCGGGTGTGCTTTTCCCGTATGCGCGTGAAGCGGTTTCGGATCTGGTCATTAAGGGTGGTTTCCCGCCGATGTTATTGGCCCCTGTCAACTTTGACGCGCTCTATGCCCAGCACGTGCAGAAGCTGCAAGAGGAACACCCACCGGGCGCCAAGGCCCTCAATTAAGTCGTTCAGCGGACTCCCACAATAGGTGGCTCACTCTATCAGCGTGCTGGGTGCCGGGTCTTGGGGCACAGCGCTTGCCATCCTCATCGCTCGCAATGGCCATCAGGTGGCGCTGTGGGGACATAGCGCTGAACACCAAGCACGCCTGGAAACCACCCGGTGTAACGAGCGCTATCTGCCTGGTGTAGCGTTTCCGGACAACCTGATGATCACGTCGGACATCGCTCATGCCGCGAGGCATGCCAAGATCGTGTTGATCGTTGTTCCCAGCCATGCGTTTCGCGAAACCCTCACGACTCTCGCACCGCATCTTGGGGCGGAGACTAAAATCGCTTGGGGAACGAAGGGCCTCGATAATAGAAGCGGGCAATTCTTCCACCATGTCGTCGCGGAAATGCTTTCCGGAGGCTTTGCCACGGCCGCGCTTTCAGGGCCGACCTTCGCCGTCGAAGTGGCTGCCTGCTTGCCTACGGCAATCACCATTGCCTCTGACCAGCCGGAATTTGCAGAAGGACTGGCAACACTACTCCACAACGGTCATTTCCGCGCTTATACCTGTGCCGACATGGTGGGCGTGCAACTGGCAGGGGCCGTCAAGAACGTCCTCGCCATCGCTGCAGGTATCGCTGACGGGTTTGACCTGGGCGCGAACGCGAGAGCTGCATTGATTACGCGCGGCCTGACTGAAATGATGCGGCTGGGCGTGGTGTTGGGCGGAAACGTTGAAACCTTTATGGGACTCGCCGGAGTGGGGGATCTGATTCTGAGTTGTACGGGAGATCAATCCCGAAACCGTCGGCTGGGTCTTGCCCTAGGCCGGGGCCAACCCCTCAAACAAGCCGTCATAGAGATTGCGCAGGAAATAGAAGGCCTTGCGACTGCCAAAATCGTTTATCAATTGTCGGTGGCCCACGGGGTTGATATGCCGATTAGCGAACAAGTTTACCAAATACTCTATGAGGGCCTTCCGCCATCGCAGGCTGTCGACAATCTCTTGCTCAGGGAGCAGAAACCTGAATCGGCGATACTTCCACGGTGCCAAAGCCGGCATCCATGATTTCGTCAGGCAAAGGGGTTAGCGCTCTTTTCTTTCCGCGCCGGAAAATCCCAGCTGGCGCCAAGCCTCATATAACACGAGCGCGGCCGCATTCGACAAATTAAGACTTCGACTACCTACCACCATCGGTACGTACAAACGATGGTCTTCGGGCATATCGTCTAAAAGCTCGGACGGTAAGCCGCGTGATTCTGGACCTAACAACAGACTATCCCCGCACCGGTAGCGGGCGTCCGCGTAACAGCGTCTGCCCCGGGTAGTCAATGCAAGCACGCGTCCTGGTCGCACTGTTTCCATGAACGCAAGCAGGCTCGTATGTTCTCTGACGGTCGCCCACTCTCGATAATCAAGCCCGGCGCGGCGCAGCTTGTTATCCTCAAGATCAAATCCGAGCGGGTGAATTAAGTGCAGAAAAGTACCCGTATTGGCGCATAGACGAATGATATTACCCGTGTTGGGCGGTATTTCCGGCTCGTATAGAACCACATGAAACAGGCTCATGGCGTCTTTACGCCCGAACTGGCCTCGAACTCCGGGGAGTCAGTCAGGCTAGCGTGCCGCTCGGTTAATCATCTACGGACAGGGCGGCACGGGGGTCAACTTCCAAATATCGTTGTTATATTCCTGGATGGTACGGTCCGTGGAAAATTTACCACTCGCGGCACAATTGAGGATGCTCATGCGCGTCCAGCGCTCCGGGTCCTGATAGGTTTTAGCCGCCATTTGCTGTGCTTCCACATAGCTGTGGAAATCTGCCGCCGTCATCCAAGGATCGTAGGGGCTTTTGATCGAATCGATGACGGGAGCGAAAATACCTGGCTCGAACTGATTGAAGTAACCGTTTTCCAGCAAATGCATTACACGGCTCAAGTCCTCATCCTGATTGATGAGGGCGACCGGGTCATAATGCCCCTTGCTTGCTTCGACCTGCTCTGCAGTGAGTCCAAACAAGAAAAAGTTCTCCGCCCCGACTTCTTGGCGAATTTCGATGTTCGCGCCGTCCAAGGTTCCGATAGTCAGCGCGCCATTCATCATTAACTTCATGTTGCCGGTACCCGAGGCCTCCTTACCGGCGGTAGAAATTTGCTCGGATAAATCGGTCCCGGGGCAAATGATTTCCATGGCGGAAACGCGATAGTTCGGAAGAAAAGCTACTGTCAGTAAACCGCTCGCACTCGGATCTCGGCTGATTACATCAGCAACATTATTGATCAGCTTAATAATGCGCTTCGCCATGGCGTAGCCAGGCGCCGCCTTGCCGCCGATGAGCACGCAGCGCGGGGTCCAATCTGCCGTGTCGCCATTTTTGATACGGTCATACAAATGAATGACGTGCAAAATATTTAATAGCTGGCGCTTGTATTCATGAATACGCTTGACCTGCACATCCACCATCGCGAGAGGATCGATGTCGATACCGAGCTCGTTCCGTTTATAGTTGAGTAACCGTTCCTTATTCTTTTTCTTTATCGTACGCCAGCACTCGCGAAAGCCGGGATCATCGGCATAAGGAGCCAAACGGCTGAGCTGGCTCAAGTCAGTAATCCAGCGATCACCGATCGTCTCGGTAATCAACTTGCTCAAACCAGGATTACACCAAGCGAGCCAGCGACGCGGCGTAATGCCGTTGGTCTTGTTATTGAACTTGGTAGGCCACAGTTCGTAAAAGTCGCGGAACATGCCTTGCATCAGCAAATTAGAATGCAACTCGGCCACTCCATTTATCGAAAAACTGCCTACGATAGCCAGATAAGCCATCCGTACGTACTGTTCCGGCCCTTCTTCGATCAAAGACATACGGGTCAATCGGTCCGTGTCTCCCGGCCACTGCTTGGCTACTTCAGATAGGAAACGCGCGTTGATCTCAAAAATAATTTCCAATAGCCGGGGCAACAGGCGCCTGAACAGGCGAACAGGCCACTTTTCAAGAGCTTCTGGCAACAAGGTATGATTCGTATAAGCCATCGTCTGCCGCGTGATCTTCCAGGCTGCATCCCAACTTAGGCGATGTTCGTCCATTAGCAGGCGCATCAGCTCGGCCACCGCGATACTTGGATGGGTATCATTGAGCTGAAAGCAGTTCTTCTTGGCAAATTCCCGAAAATTTTTCCCATGCAGCGAGATCCATTGACGCATCACGTCTTGCAGGCTTGCCGAGGCTAAAAAGTACTGTTGTTTGAGCCGTAACTCTTTACCATTTTCACTGGCGTCGTTGGGATACAGCACCATCGAAATATGCTCAGCGTTGTTTTTGGCGGCAACCGCTTCGGCATAATCGCCGGCGTTAAAATCGTTTAGATCGAAATCGTCCGTGGCGGCTGACTTCCACAGGCGCAGCGTATTCACTGTGCCATTTCTGTAGCCGGGCACTGGGATGTCATAAGGCACCGCAAGAACGTCCTGCGTGTCGACCCAACGCATGACCTTGGAGCCATCGCGTTCGTGATGCAAATAGGTCTGTCCGCCAAAACGCACCCGCACGGTGAGCTCCGGTCGTTCAAGCTCCCATACGTAACCGTCTCTAAGCCAATGATCCGGTTCCTCCACTTGTTGGCCATTTTCCATATGCTGGCGAAACATGCCGTATTCATAGCGCATCCCGTAGCCGACGACAGGAAGTTGCAGGGTAGCGCAGCTATCGATGAAGCAGGCGGCCAACCTACCCAAGCCTCCATTGCCGAGACCGGCATCGGTTTCACTCTCTATCAACTCTTCCAATTTCAGGCCCAGGCTGTGTAGGGCCTCGGTAACAGGATGCGTAAGGTTCAAATTGAGTATGGCGTTGCCGAGTGCGCGCCCCATCAAAAACTCCATCGAAATATAATAGGCGCGCCTGCAGTCCTTCTCCACATGAGCGTAGTGCGTGTTCCTCCAACGCTCCATCAGGCGATCCCGCACAGCCAGTGCCAGCGCGGTATAAGAATAACCAATGGATTTGCAGAATTTGTCACGACCCAGTGTATAGATAAAATGGCGCCGAATATCATTGGCGATATCGTGAGCCTGCATACCAAGCATCGGCAGATCGGTTAGGCCTGACTCACGCTCGTGCTTACTTACAGTTCTGAATTGCATGACGGCTTTTTATTCTATGTGCATCAAAAGAAGGTTCACCACACCCCTGTGACGACAGAGGCGCAAGGCGAATAGGTGAAAGGCGCTGATTGTCCTTTGCGTTGAAGTTTAGCAAATGCCGGCGGCTTGTTTAAATGCAGAATGAGCGGCAAGCTGATGAATAAAACCTAAAGCGGCCTTTCATGCCTTGAAAGGCAGCTCATGGCAATATGGTGATGGGCTGTCTCTCCGACAAGCGGAATATCCAGATTACGGCTGAGTTCGTATCGGCCGGGCACCCGAGGTCTCTGGCATAGGCGCTGTGCTGCGAAGGACTCAAGTGGCTAGGTGATCGCTAACGGCCTTGCTCCGCGCTCTCTTCCCTCGGCGATGCGCAATCGATCGCTTGAACGAATTGCCGAGCCCGCCAACCATATCGAGCAATGCTGGCGCAGAAAAAAGAATTATTATATCTCAAGATTGAGCTCTTGTATTTTGCGTGTCAGGGTATTGCGGCCATAGCCGAGGAGTTTGGCTGCTTCCTGTCTCCTGCCACGTGTAAACTGCAGAGCTGCAATGATGACCGAACTCTCGAGCAGGTCCATGGCTTCTTTGGCTATATTCCGGTCCCCCCGCTTGAGCCGGCTTTCTACCCATTGGCGAAACAAACCCTGCCAATTGTCAACAAAAGCCGGCGTCTCGGTTTTCACCTGTAGTAATTCGGGAGGTAAATCGTCGAGATGAACTTCCTGTCCCGAGGCCATAACCGTAATCCAGCGACAGATATTCTCCAGTTGGCGCACATTACCTGGCCAGTCGAGCTTGCAAAGATATTCTTCGACGTCGAGCAGTAATGTCTTCGGTTCAACATTCAGCTCGGCGCTCGCCTCTTTGAGAAAATGCTGCAGTAATAAAGGGATATCCTGACGGCGCTCGCGCAGAGGCGGAATATGCACGCGGATCACATTCAGTCGATGGAACAAGTCCTCGCGAAACCTTCCCTCGGCCACCAGTGATTCCAGATTTTGATGGGTCGCCGCGATAATCCGAACATCTACCCTAATCGGTGCATGGGAGCCTACCGGATAAAACTCGCCATCTGCAAGCACCCGCAACAGCCGAGTCTGCAGTTCGGCCGGCATATCGCCGATTTCATCCAAAAACAGGGTGCCGCCGTCGGCCTGTTCGAACCGCCCTGCCCTTCTATTCTGGGCGCCGGTAAAGGCGCCGCGCTCGTGTCCAAACAGCTCGGATTCGAGCAGATCGCGCGGGATGGCTGCCATGTTCAACGCTATAAACGGCATTCCCATGCGCGGACTATGCTTGTGCAGGGCGCGTGCAACCAGTTCCTTACCGGTACCTGATTCGCCGTTGATCAGAACAGTGATATGCGAACGGGCCAACCTCGCAATTGCGCGAAAAACCTCCTGCATGGCGGGTGCCTCGCCGATAATCTCGGGTGTGCTGTCTGCCGTATCCAAAACCGTTTCTTGTTTTTGTCTGTGGCTGTGGCTGCAGGCGCGCCTAACCAGATTGACCGCTTCGTCGAGGTCAAAAGGCTTGGGCAAATACTCAAATGCTCCCCCGTGAAAGGCCGACACCGCGCTCTCCAGATCGGAATGCGCCGTCATTATGATAACGGGCATACTGGGATAGTTGTCCTGTAAGCGCTTCAGCAATTCCAGACCGTCGATGCCCGGCATGCGAATATCGGTTAATATGGCATCCGGTTTGCTTCTTTCCAGCGCTTCCAAAAGGCCGTTGGCATTGGAAAAACACTTGGCAATAATGGAAGCCTTTTGCAATGCTTTTTCCAATACCCAACGAATCGATCTGTCGTCGTCGACTACCCAAACCTGGGTCGAGCTCTTCACGTTCTTTACTCCAAGGGCAAAAAAATGGAAAAAACGGTATTTCCGGGCGAACTAGAACATTCGACCAGACCACCATGCTGATTGATCAAAGACTGTGCGATTGACAGGCCAAGGCCCGTGCCTTCCGCGCGGCCCGTCACCATTGGATAGAATATTTGTCCCATGATATCCGGCGCAATCCCCGGCCCGTCGTCGATGACATCGATTTTCACCGCGAGTTTATTGCGCTGGTGGCCAATCGTCACCTGTCGCTGGATACGCGTACAAATCGTAATCTTGCCTTGCTCACCAACCGCTTGAGCGGCATTGCGGACGATGTTCAATATGGCCTGTATGAGCTGATCACTATCACCATAAAGCGAGGGTATGCTAGGGTCATAATCGCGAACGATGCTCACTCCGGCACGCGCCTCGACCTGCACCAGCTGTCTCACCCGCTCCAGCACACGGTGGATATTGAGCAAGTTTTTTTGGGGTGGCTTGTTCGGTCCCAGCATACGATCCACCAGGGATTGCAGGCGATCGGATTCTTCAATAATGATTTTGGTATATTCCCGTTGTTCGTCGTCGGCGAGTTCACGGTCGAGTAGCTGAGCCGCCCCGCGTAATCCACCGAGCGGATTCTTGATTTCGTGCGCCAGTCCACGCAGTAGCATGCGCGCGGCATTTTGCTGCGAGAGCAGCTGCTCCTCCATGGAGATGCGTAAGTGCCGGTCGACCTGCTGTAACTGCACAAGGACCGCGGGCGGCGCTTTGTCTTCGGTCAAAGGAGTGACCGCCAAATTTACCGTAATGGGATGTAACGTGAGTGCGAAGACGACATTCCGCTTGGTGAAGGAAACTCCGCTTTCCAGTACGCGGTTCAGATCGCGCTCGATCATCGGATCGTTCGCGAGAAAAAGACTACGAGCCCTTAATCCGAGTACCTGACGGGCGCTCACCGCGAAGAGCATTTCACCCGTCATGTTGATATAAATCAGACAAAGCGATTTATCGAACAACAAGACGGCATCGCTGAGATTGTCGAGAATCCGTTGATAAAACGAGGGGAGGTGCACTGAACTCATAGGCGACTGACAGCAATATACAGGCCACAATGATATGCGATTTTTTTGGCCGAAGCGCTCTGAATTGGAAAGATGAAAGCGAAATGTCGCTTGCCGCCAGGGATGGCGGATGGCGCAGAAAAGCCAGTTGAAAGCGGGCGCCAACGAGCGGATGAAAAGCTAAAATCGATCAAGCCAAAAAAACGCCCCAATAAGGGGCGTGAGAGGTAGAAGGAACATAGTATTCACAAGCTGTAGTACATGTCGAACTCGACCGGGTGGGTACTCATTCTTAGTCGGGTAACGTCACTCATTTTAAGGGCAATATAACTGTCGATGACGTCATTCGAGAAAACGCCTCCGGCGATCAGAAATTCACGGTCTTTATCGAGCGTATCCATCGCCTGGTCGAATGCATAACAGACTTGAGGAATATCCTTTTCCTCCTCCGGCGGCAGATCGTAAAGGTCTTTGTCCATCGCATCGCCGGGATGGGCTTTTGTCTGGATACCATCCAGGCCTGCCATCATCATGGCGGCAAAAGCCAGGTAAGGGTTTGCCGTGGAATCGGGAAACCGCACCTCGATACGGCGCCCTTTCGGATTTGTAACGTAAGGAATACGTATCGATGCGGAACGGTTGCGCGCCGAGTAGGCCAGCATGACCGGCGCTTCGAAACCCGGCACCAGTCGCTTATAGCTGTTGGTAGATGCGTTGCAAAAAGCGTTCAATGCGCGCGCATGCTTGATAATGCCCCCAATATAGTACAGCGCCGTTTCGGAAAGACCACCGTACAGGTCGCCGGTAAACAGGTTTACGCCATTTTTGACCAGGGATTGATGGACATGCATGCCACTTCCATTGTCGCCTACGAGGGGTTTTGGCATGAAGGTAGCCGTCTTACCATATGCATTCGCGACATTGGTAACGACATACTTGAGAGTCAGCACCTCGTCTGCTTTTTTTACCAAGGTATTGAACCTGACGCCAATTTCACACTGGCCCGCAGTTGCGACCTCGTGGTGATGAACTTCGACGGTAAGCCCCATTTCTTCCAATGTAGTACACATGGACGAGCGCAAATCTTGTAATGAATCCACTGGCGGGACGGGAAAATACCCTCCCTTGATCGTGGGACGATGGCCAATATTGCCATCCTCATATACTTTTTCAGAGTTCCAGCTCGATTCTTCCGAATCAATTTTATAGAAAGCGCCTTGAATACCCGCCGACCAACGGACATCGTCGAACACGAAAAATTCGTTCTCCGGTCCAAACATCGCCGCATCGGCGATACCGGTAGACTTCAAGTAGGCTTCCGCACGCTTGGCGATCGAGCGAGGATCCCGTTCGTACCCCTGCATGGTGCTAGGCTCGATAATGTCGCAACGCAACACCAAAGTGGGATCGTCATAAAAGGGGTCCATTACGGCGGTTTCAGCATCCGGCATCAAGATCATGTCTGATTCGTTAATACCCTTCCAACCCGAAATCGACGAGCCGTCAAACATTTTGCCGTCTTCAAATAAATCAGCGTCGACCGTATGCGCCGGAGCGGTGAGATGCTGCTCTTTGCCCCGTGTGTCCGTAAAACGGAAATCAATAAACTTTACTTCCTTCTCTTTAATCAATTGAAGTACACCTTCTGGTGTCATGCTTGCCTCCGTTATGTTTACTTAGGTTTTTTCTGCGAAATATTGCAGCATGATTTATACCAAAACAATAAAATAATGTTTACCTCCGGATAATATTGTTTATGCGATCGACATAAAGACAGGTGCACCATAATGGGACCGGCTTGCTGTACATTAGTGCAGTCGCCCTACAGCGTACAGAGCAATCAACCTGTTCATCCGATGAAACATCGTGGTAAAGCAGAGCTTAAGGACGGAAAGGCTCGCGACGTGGCGCTAATCGCGATAACGATTCAGAGCATGCCAAGCATCGATTTTGGGCAAGCCACAAACCGGTTCGATAAACCTTGTAAGACAAATCCAGCCAAAAAAAGTAGAATGGACACCGAACTAAACCTAACGCCGGAGTGGGTTGATTCAGCTTCACTCCAGGAAATTATAAAACGCTCGAACTTCAATAGCTAAGACCGTCACTCAGCTCACACTTAAGCAGAATCGACCCTAGCACATGCCGCTCGTATCAGTCATTATCGTCAACTTTAATGCGGAAAAGTACTTGACTGAGTGCGTTCAATCGGTGTTGTCCTCCACGATCCCGGTCGAGGTCATTGTTTCCGATAATGGCTCTACCGACAATAGCCTTGTGGAATTGCGCAAGGCGTTTCCCTATGAGAGACGCTTATCGATTATTGAAAACGGAGCAAACTTGGGTTTTGCCAAGGCCAATAACCTTGCATTTCAAAAATCCCAGGGACATTACGTCTTATTTTTAAATCCAGATTGTATTATTCAAGAAGATACGCTCTCGCAATTACTACGAGTCGTTACCCTCAAGCCAAGGGTCGGCATGGCCGGTTGCCTCATTCTCAATCCCGATGGCAGCGAACAGGCCGGGTGCAGGCGAAGCATTCCGACGCCGTGGCGTTCATTCGTACGCCTGACGCTGTTATACAAGCTGGCTAAATGGAATCGCCGATTCCGTTCTTACGATCATACCGAACTCCCTCTACCGGGACATCCCGTTAACGTCGAAGCTATTTCAGGCGCTTTCATGCTGGTACGCCGGGAGGCGATTAACCAGGCCGGCCTGCTGGATGAGGGTTATTTCATGCATTGTGAGGATCTGGACTGGTGCATGCGTTTTAGGCAATCGGGTTGGTCCATTCTGTTTGTTCCCGATGTTGAGATCACTCACATCGGCGGGGTCTGCAGTATATCCAGGCCTATTCTCGTCGAGTATTACAAGCACAAAGGCATGGTGCGCTTTTACAACAAATTCTTTCGGCACAGATATCCTCGGGGACTTATGCCTCTGGTCATACTGGCGGTCTGGACACGGTTCACAGCCAAAGCCGCACTATCACTATTCTTCCAGCCGCAGCCAAACAAGACCGTTTCCGAGCCTCAGCAACTGGCTATGTCCTCGATTAGACCCGACCATGACGCTTAAGCGCAAAGTGATCGTTACGGGCGCCACGAGCTTGATCGGTGATTACCTATTACCCCTGCTCCTTGATGCCGGTTTCGAGCCCCATGGCATAAGCCGCAGTAAACTACGCCAGCAGGATCACGGCAGAATCTGCTGGCACGTCGCCGATATCACGAAACAGCCCGAGGTTGCTATTTTTAATGCCGATGCGCTGATCCATCTGGCGCCACTTCGAACGCTGCCGTCCTTGCTTCCTCATCTTGCCGGAAAGGGGATCAAACGCGTCATCGCTTTCGGATCAACCAGCCTGTTTACCAAACAGAACTCCGGCAATCACGACGAGCGCGCTATGATCCGAAAGCTCCAGAGCGCAGAAGAAGAACTCGAAGCACACTGCGCAAGCGCGGGAATCCAGTGGACCGTATTCAGGCCTACGCTCATTTACAGCTTTGGCAGAGACAAAAACGTGACGACCATCGCCCGCTTCGTCAGGCACTTTAGATTCTTTCCCTTGGTCGGCAAGGGCGTAGGTCTGCGCCAGCCCGTTCACGCTGAAGATCTCGCTGTCGCCTGCATCGCGGCGCTCGACAATCCAGCGACCTTTAGCAAGGCCTACAATTTAAGCGGCGGTGAAACACTCACTTATCGGCAGATGGTCACCCGGATTTTCGATGAGATGGGGAAAAAACCCGTTATATTGACTATTCCGCTGATAATCCTGCGGGGTCTGCTCTACTTGCTGTCCAGCTTGCCCTCATTCCGCCATTTCAATCCCGAGATGGCCAACCGCATCAACCAGGACATGCATTTCGACCACTCCAAAGCCACTCGGGACTTTGGCTTCACACCACGATCATTTGCCCCCGAAATCAAGATGATTGAGCGCACTTTAAGCCGCGCTATAACCGAGTGAGACCCCTGGTTGCATTCGGCTCCGGACTATCGCCTCAGCCGCGTCGAATAACCGCGTTCTCCATGAACGCTTCATATAAGGAATTGGCAGCCTTGAGCTTTGTTCGGACTGCGGGGCGATCGTTGAGTTCTATCCGGTACTTTTCACGCTGACTGTTCCGGATTGCCGAAGGCCGGGCTACCCGCATTTCCTGCACCGAGCCGTCCTGGTTTTTCCAATTGCGCTCGATCGCTGCGGTCATCCTCTCCTGCGAATGCTCGGGCACGGTCAAGGAAAGTGCATAACGCCGATTGAAGTGCTCGATAACCAGACTGAAATCGGAAGTCGTCGATTCAAATGGCGCTATAAACAGGCGTTTCGCGTAAGGCCGCATGATGCGGTGGAAATCTATATAAAAATCGAGGCTGTCGGCTAAGTCTTGATCTGCGTACTGAGCCCAGGAAATACAGGCGCCGGCAGGCTCTCGTAAGACAAACATGCCCGGCTTACCGCTTTTGACCATCGGGATGATGTGGGCGGGAAAGTGGATATGGTAAAGCAGGCGCTGATGAGTAAGACAGAGTTCCAGCATCCTCGCCGTATAGGTATTACTCGAGCGAGGAAAACCACCTACCCAAAGGTCATAGTCGGCGGTTGCGTGCTGGAGAAAAGGTCTGCCCAGAACGGCGGCAATCAGCTTGTACAAAAACGGGTTTCCCCAAAAAATATCCCGTGCAGTCCGCCGCAAGATTCTTGGCAACATTAGTTTTGGGCGGGATCCAACGTGTACCTTCATATCTGTCGCCTTATATCAGATGCAACCGTTCCAATCTCGCCTTATACCGGGCGCCCGCGACTTCAGAGCTATGATGGGTCTTGATGAAGTTCATCGCCCGCGCACCGAGTGATGCCGCGTAAGCTCGATCGTTGACCAGTCTTTGCATATACCAGGCCGCCTGTTCTATATCCGCCTCGGCCCAGAATTGACCCTGCCCAAAGGGGTACTCATTCTCTTGCAGCGGAACTAAAGTGCAGTCGATAACACAAGCCGTCAGCTCGTTCGTAAAATCAAGATTACCCGAATAGCCCGTCGCGATGACGGGCTTGCCGAAATACATGGCTTCGGCCAAGCCCCGGCCAAACCCCTCGCTGCGATGAAGTGAAACGAAACAGTCGCACGCTTGTATCAGACCCGCTATCTCGGCGCCGTCAAAGACTTTTTCGATGAGAATGATGCGTGGATCTTGCAGCCCGCCATCCGCTTTGAAGCTTGCAAACTCATCAGGACGCAAGTCCATGCCGTTCATCTTGATGACGAGTCGCACATCCGCAGCCCGACTCTCTCCAAACGCGGCTAAAAAAGCCCGGACAACGGCAAACGGATTTTTTCGGCTCAGGTACGAGGTAAAATCGAAAAAAAACAGAAACAGGAATTCATGTTCGGGTAGACCGAAATAGTCTCTCGAGTAACCCGTATTGGCCACCGGTTCGACAACGAACGGCATGCGAACGACAGGACAGCTCGCCTTTTCCGATAGCGCCTGCTGAATGAAACGGGTGGGCGCCCAGATTTCATGCACCAAATTGAAAGAAGTCGTCCACTGGTCCGGAAAAGCGCTCAATTCCCAAGACCAATAGCCAATGTTGTACCTTCCTTCGAAAAACGATCGGCCGAGCTGATAATAGGCCGGATACATCTCGTCGGCATTGAGGAAAAAAATATTGGCTCGATAAATCGGACTCTGCGCGATTTTATCCATGAAGCGGAAGTTTTTATGGAGTATCGCCCTATGGCTTCCATAGTCGAACGTATTGCAGATATTAAAAGGAATGTCTGCCTTGGCAAATGCCGCCGCCGAGGTGCGAATATCCTCCGCCTTGCCCAATACACCGTACGGATGGCCGACCAGAACCGCGCCTGGCAGAAGTTTTGGAGAAATCGCCGGCCGCGTGATTTCGGCCACGGAACGGGCGGCTGGCTGGCGCAAGGGGGTTGCAGCGATCGATGAACTCTTCAACAAGCGCTGCAAGCGCCATTGCAAAGCGGAAATGCCTTCCTTCCGGAGGATCCGAAGTATCCGGTTGCAAAGGACAAGCGGGCCCCCATGCCGGTTACTGGTTTCCTGGATAATTCGGATGAGCTTTTTCGAACGACTGATCATCATCTGTTTATCGTTCTGGTCCAGAAAACAGCATTGGTGCTCAACATATTACGCTGCGGGGTCAAATACGGCTAACGCTCGCATCGATCGACCCGTTCATCGAGAGGATGGAATTTCGTGCAACGGACGTCCCCGCCGTATCAAATCGGCAAATTCTCTGGCTCGATCCGGCTGCTGGCTCTCAAGCCGACGATGCGCAGGAGCGATTTTAGCGTCGTAGTCAGCGGCTTCCCGACTTGCCCCGGTACAATAGGCAATTAGGCTATCCTCGCTATTCAAGCGCAAAGCCTCGCGGCAAACATCGAGTGCGCGCTGGTAGCGTCCGAGCGCAAAGTAGGTCAATCCCAGGCGCGCACTGAGCTTCCCGTTCCCCGGATCGAGCTTGATCGCATGCTCATAAGCCCGGGCCGCTTTAGCGAGAAAATTCGTTTGCCGATAGCCATCACCGATCTGGGTCCACAAACGGCTCTGACCCTGCAGGGGAAGGTGAACGGCTTGGGAGCTGGCCGGAAATGTCAGTTCAGAAAAACTGATCGGGATGATGCGACCATAGAACAACCGCGCAGGCGTGTTCCATTCTATTCTCATCGAAACGACTGGATCGTCTTGGCTTTCCATCGGCTGGCCCAATGCCAGCGCGGCAAAATCAAATCTATCGCGGACAACCGGCGACAGCAAAAAACCCTTGCCGGTGATACCCGGTATCAGCCGGAATTTTTCCTCTCGGTTATGCGCATACGTCACGACAAGCTTGATTTCCGGCAGTTTATACAGGGTATTGACCCATCGCCCGAGGAGATTTTTCTCCAAACCGATTTGCGCCCAGACCAAAGGAATGCCGCGGGGCAGAGAAAACGCCTCGCCGAAGCGAACTTCGATCCGATACAGCGGCTTTATCGCGTACTCCCGCTGGACGCTGCGCTTTTTCAGCTCCAGGAACTGCGGGAGTAGATCGTTTAAATCGTACCGGGTGAGGAGTTCGGGCCAGCTCGCGCCATCATCCTGGGAAGGAAAACGGCCATCGATGGTCTTGAGATCGAACAGCAGCGTATTCGCGGACTGACCGCTTCGCAAAAACTGCAGATTTTTCTCTATCAGATAAGGGGTATAGACCGAATAGCTCTGAAAGATGGGACGCGGCTTCAACGCCATACCCCGTGCCAGGACCGCTGCTTGATCCCACGGATAGACGTCAATGGTACCTTCGATTTTCGGTAGCTGGCTGGCTTCATTTATCGACTGTTTTTGGCGATCGGCTAAACTCTTCAGCCGATCGATGTGTCTGCCGGTCAGCCAACTGCGAAAACTCGCCACGTTGTCTCGTATTTGCAGCGCCTGCTCCTTCACGATTGCCGCCGGGCCTTTGTGAGCGCTCAATGAGATCGAGGAATAGACCAGCAGAATTTCAATGGCCATCACTCCGCCAGTAAGTACCTTGATCGGCCTCAACACACCTTTTTGCCGCCACACTTCAACCCCATGCAGACTGCTCACCGCCAATAATCCGCCGAACGCACAAGGAATATGATCCGAGCGGGTCAAACCGGCCTTGAAAAACATGAACAAGGTCACTGCGCTGGAACAGAGCACAATCGAGGGAATTGGACGATAAGTTCCTTTCCCATACCGGACCGACATGAACAGAACGAGTGACACGAGCGTCAGGAATAGAAACGCTGCAACGGCCACCGCCTCACGCCACCCGCGCTGGTACTGCATGGCTTCACTGTACCCGCTCAGTAGGTTCATCGAGCCTTGTAAGAAGGCGTCGAAATCCGCCGTCCGCTGACCACTGAGTACAAATAACGCCCATACGGCGCCGACATACGCTACCGAAAAAACCGGCATTCGGTTGCCGTAACGAAAAAACCGCTGCAGGTCTACGAGCGGCACCACGGCAAGGCACAGCACCGCGAAGCTGAACTTGACCAAGCTTATCAGTGCGCAAATCACGATCAAGCCGTGGGTCAACCAACGGATTAATTGGCTATCGCCGCGCTCAATCAGAGCGACCGCCAGCAAAGGCACGCACAGCCAGACCGAATCCATGGACGTTACAAATCGGGAATCCATATAGATATACGACCAAAACCCGAGATAGATCGCCGCCAAAAATAGCAGCCGCGGCAGCAACGGCAATGGGCGCAGGATTTCCGCTAGTGCCAATGCGATCACTAACGCGACCGTCAGGCGTACCCATAAAAGCGCGGAATAATAATTTTCATCGAATAAATTAAGCCCAAATACACTGAGCGGTCCTTGGGTAAATATGATTTCTTTGCCGGCTCTGAGGCGATGATCAAATGCGTAGGCCATCGTTTGCTGCCAGGACGGATCCAGTCCGGCCTTTGCCATGGTCGGATAAAACGGGACAAAGAATGCAACAAAAAAGCAGAAGGCGATGGCGGCAAAGGCGGAATCGAGAACTTGCTCTCGTTCGAGCTTGGCGAACTTCAGCGCAGAGAACCAACCGGCAAGCATTTTTCATTTACTCGGTAACAAAGAGAACCCTCAAAGCCCCATGATGAGATCGCTTACGCTGCCACAAGGCCGGGCCTCACGACTTTTGAGGCAACCGATGATCAGCAGACGGGGCAAGCGATCTTTTAA
Organism: Methylococcaceae bacterium; assembly: GCA_902812445.1. Taxonomy (GTDB): domain Bacteria; phylum Pseudomonadota; class Gammaproteobacteria; order Methylococcales; family Methylococcaceae; genus CADDZF01. The sequence continues at coordinate 35,016 of CADDZF010000004.1, forward strand.
CTTTTCGCTTGGTCAAGGGCAAGGAAATGAATCACGAGACAGCCATTTTGCACAGATGCAATCGCCCGCCCCTGGAGACTCGCTTCCTGAACCATGTGATCGAGTGCAGAGCGCCTTGCGGTATCCCAGGGCTTGTCCTTTCCCTCGCAATCGATCACTGCCGAGAGCGGGACCGGGGCGACCCATAAAGCCGGCGCCTGGATCACGGACCGGAACAGATCTTCAGGCGTCCAAGTCGCCACATTGAGGCTCTTGCGCTTGGCATAAAAAGCCAGCTCTGGCGAGGACTCGAACCCGAAGACAACGATTGCGGTGTCGGGTGGAGTAGTCGATCTGACGTAATTCGCGACGTTGATGGTGCGATACCAATCCGGCGGAGTCACCACCAACGGATGAAATTGCTTGAAATAATGCGTGAGCTGCGTACCGGCCAGGATCAGCAACAGCGCCAAAGAGAGCCAGCGTGGCCCATTGCGCCACAAATCACCCAAGAGCAAGGCCAGTAAAGCGATGAGGAAGAGGCTGTTTCCGACCTGGTAATAGTTATGAACAATGTGGAGGTTCGTGAAAACGAGGAACGGCAATAGAAAAAGCAGCCCTGCCACTGCGGCCGCTATCCATCTTCGCCGGGATACTGCAAACGCCGCCACGACCACGCTCGCGGCGACGGCGGATGAGCCCGCGATATCCGGAATGGCGCGGCCCAGAATGGCGCCCCGCCAAAGATCCGAGCTCCATCGTTGAGCCCATGTCCCGAAATTCCATCCCTTCAGCGCGTCAGAAGTCAGCAACGCGCCCCACGGATTCAGTACCTTGAGGCTATCTGCAAAATCAGTCCATGCCTTCAGCGCGATAAACGCAATGACGAGAGTCAGCATGGCGGGCAGATGACGGCGCACAAGAACGGACGGCCGGCGCCATGCGCCCTCGCGCTTCGCATGCCAGGCGATGAGGCACCCTGCGGCGAGAGCGAAGCCGAGGAAGGTGGTGATCTTGACAGCGGCCGCAAGCGCCGCCGTGACGGCAGACAGGACGAGTAACCCTGCGTTGCCGGTCAAAAGATAGCGTTGCAGAAAGGCCACGTAAAGCAAGGACAGAAAAACCGCCATGGATTCGATCATGACGGTCCGGCCCCAGAACAAGTGCAGCGGAGCTAAGAGAAACAGTATGCCAAAAATAAGGTATTCGTCTCGATTGAGGCCGAGATCTCGATAAAGAAGATGTGCCGGCCACAAGCAGCCGACGAGCAGCAGGAATGACAGAAGACGCCCGTTTGCCTCGATCGACAGCGGGCCGAACTGGTGCAGCGCAGCAACGATCCACTGATAGAGCGGAAATTCGAACGGAATAGCCCAAGGAAAACCCAATGCCGGGGTTTCATAGGCGAGCCAGGCGCCGCCGTGGACCAGCCAGTACACCGTCAGAGCGGTTTGCGTCTGGCGAAATGAATGCAAATCCAGAAGCGGCTGCTGCAAGCCTAAGAATAAGACCGATATGGCGAGGCCTAACGCCGCAAGAAACAGAAACCCAAGCAGTCGACCATCGATTTTCGCGTACCGATCAATAGTCTCAGGCGACATGTTGCCCGTTATCTCCAACCGCAGCAGCGGCAAACTAACCGATTCTGTGCGCGAAAACGGCGCGGTGATACTCGGCAGAGCGATCTTCGGAAGGCCGGCACAAAAAATCGAGCAAGGTTCGCACTACCGCCGCTCTACACCGAACAGCGAAAGAACGTCTTTGCAGCGTTTTCAGAGCCTGCGGCCGTTCACGTATTGACCGAAGCGATTTCTGCCAGTTTTTTTCCGACCTTTATACTTTCCGAGATCGATCGATCTTCCGGGTAGTAATAGGAAGTGTCGGCCATGAAAAATCCTTCAAGACTGGTTCGTATCGCCGGAAGCTTGGCGAAAAAATCAGGCGTGCAGACAGTCTGTGCAAACTCATAACGGGTAACCCGACTGGATAAGATGCAGTCGTCGGTCAAACTCGGACTGATGCGTTTGATACAGCTTATGACCTCGTCGATAAACTCGTGACTTTCGGCGCGATACCTCGGATGCGTTTTCGGCATGTAGTAGGGCACATAGAGGACGTTGTGCTGGAGCGGGTTGAGATTGGTATATTCGATGATGCCCGGAATCGGCATGCTGGCATCGTTGACATTCATCCAGAAGTAATCCGTGAGAGGCCGTTTGAGCTTGAGCAAAACGCACACAACGCCGATATTCTCGATCGCCTTGATTTTCGCCAGTTCATCGGGATGGAGATCCGGCGCAAACCTCGGCACATATTTCAATGGAACGGTCGATATCACCTTATCGCAGGCATAGCGTTGGCCGTTGGCCACGATTCCGCATACGCGTCCGTTTTCGGTCACTAATTGCTGTGCCGGCGTCTTTACCATGATCTGTCCGCCCATCGCCTGCATGCGCGAACACAGCGCTTCCACGAAGATCTCAGAACCGCCCTCGAGATAACCAAACCGCTCGCTAAACATGCTCCTGCGCGACTTGGCGACGCGTGCGATGCGAGTTCCGATCCAGGCCGCCGAAAGGCATTCGGCGTATTCGTGAAATTTCAGCCGGAACAACGGCTCCCATAGCACGTTATAGGCGCGTCGCCCGATCCAGCGCTTGATCCAGCTCGTGGCCTCTTCGCGATCGAGAGCGGTCCAGTCCTCGATCCGCTTGGCATGAAGCACGTGCAGCGCGTAACGCACCTTGGACAGGAAATCTAGATGAGGAAATTTGAGCAGACAATCGGGTCTACCCCACTCGTAGAGTCGACCCTGATAATAAAATCCCATCCGGGTTTCCCGCCACCGCAGCTTATCCGTCAGCTCGAGCTCTTCCAGAGCCTCGAACAGCGGGTAATCGGTAGAACAGATAAAATGATAAAAGCGTTCGATCTTAAGCCCGTCGAAGTCGAACGAAGCCGACATTCCGCCGATACGATCATCGGCTTCCAGGACCAATACCTCATGATCTCGCTTCATCAGTTCGTAGCCACAGGCAAGACCCATCGGCCCTGCTCCGATCACTACTGCCTTTTCCTTTGCGGCCATCCGTCTGCTTTCTGTTAGTTGGTCCTTTGGAGGGTAATGCCGCTGTACTCGGGATGACAAAACGTTTCTCTCGCGGCATCCTCGAAATGAGTGGGCTCGATCCCGAACGTCGCCACCATGTCGACTCCAGTGAATCGGTCTCCGGCGGTCAGCGACTTTAACTGATCTGCGGTAAACGGCGGCCGCGCACTGAACACGGCGTAGATTTTGAGCAAGGTGTAAAACAACCCATACGGAATACGAACGATCCGGGTTTTGAGCTTTTTGACTCTTTTTATAATGCGGATCATGTCGATGTAGTCGATGTGATCGGGCCCCACCAAATCGAAAATTTGGTTTTCGGGCTGCCTCTCCATACACGCCACAATGATTCGGCAAAAATCTCGGTTGTATAGCGGCTGCCTCATATACCGGCCGTTGCCTGGGATGGGGAAAACCGGCGTTTTTTCCATAAACCGCGCCAGCCAACCCAAGTGTTTCGGATCGAACCAGCCGAACATCAGCGTCGGGCGCAAGATACAGTGTCTAAGCCCGCTCTCGATGACTAATTTTTCTTGGGCTTTCTTGGTGTGGGTGTAGTCATCATCGGCGACCGAATTGACTACTGACGAGCTAATGTGAACCAGATAGGGGACGCGATGGCGTTTCATCGCTTGCAGAACGCGCCGGGTCGCCTCGATATTGTTTCTGACGAATAGATCAGACGATTTTCCAGTTATTTGGGCGTGCAACTGGATCACGACCGCTGCATCAGCAAAGGTTTCTTCCCAGCCGCCTGCCTCGGCCAGATCCGCCCGCACGCTGTGGACCGAGGGGTGCAAGTCTTTGAGCACTGCGAGGTTATAGTCATGCTTGTCGATGGCGACGAGGTGATTGAACCCCTGCTCTTGCAGCAGCGTGACGAGGTTTTGCCCCACCAGTCCCGCCGCGCCGGTAATGACGATTTTGTCATTCGGTTGCATTTCTCCCGCTCCGTTGGTCATGGCACGTTATTGTAGTGATCCGCGTAGCGAGCGCCGGGCGAACCTTTTGCGCGAAAAAACCAAGCCTTTGATTTAGGCGTGCAGGGTTTAGCGCGTCGCCGGCAATGTCGGTTTCCGGCTGATGATAAGGAACTGTTTCCCCAGTATCCACCACGCAGGCTTGAGCTTCAGGTAGGCCGCAATGAGAACGGGATGCTGGGGCAATAGCGATCGCGTCGTATAGGGCAAAAATTTCGGGACGATCTTGGATACTTCATAGCCCGCCTGCACCAGGCCTTCTTCCATCGAAAGGTGCGACAGCGGCAAGTAGTGATCATAAAAGTCCCAGTAACGGTCCGCCAGGTATCGGATATTCGGTCCCATCACGATAAACGTGCCGCCCGGTCTCAGTATGCGTTTGACTTCGCCGAGAACCCGATCACACGCGTGTTTGGATTCCAGGTGTTCGAGAAAATTGGATGTGAAGACGACATCGATGCTGCAGTCATCGAGAGCCGAAATATCATCCGCGGGACATTGATAAAAGCGCACGTCTTCGGATAAAAACAGCTTCGCATCCGGATTGAGATCAACGGCGTGCTTTTCGCCCGCACGGATATTGTTGATGAATTCGCCATACCCGCACGCGAGGTCGAGGACGGAGGCATTCGGAGGAATGGCGCGCTGGAAATAATTCTGACACAGCACGTTCCATATGCGCATTTTTTTCGGTAGTTCCGCCTCGGAGAAGCGAAACTTATACAGCGCTGAAAGGTTTGGCATTCTATGGCTCTCGCTCTAACCGCAAGGTCTTGACTCACACACCTGCCCGTTACCGCCTCGTAGCCGGATCACGGGAACGAAAATCGGCACATCGGCTCGCACTATAAGCGCTAGAAAGCTCTTCAACCGCCGAAGCACGCGAGTAGCTGGCGGATACTGCGGCTCGGCAGATCCGTCCGTCATCATCGCTTGAACGACCAGTATTTGTGGCCGAAATAGCTGGTCAAAACAGGAATACCGACGCCAAAGAAATGGGCGACTTCTTCTGCATACTGGGCCACTCCAGCGGCGGGCAACAGCCAGCGAGCAAGGAGAAGGCTGATCGCGACGGTCTGAATCAGGGCAAACAGATTAACCAGCACATAGTACAGCACCTGCATCCTTACCGGATTGCTGCCGCCGCCGAAAACAAACGCCCGCATGAGGATAAATCCGGTCATCAAGCCGACGAAAAAGGCGCAAACGATGGCCGGCACATACTCCATGAATTGACTGAAGCCGATACGCGAGAAGAAATTCGCCGCCGCCGCAATTCCACCGGCCGCGACGAATTTCATGAATTGGAGCGAGAGAAGGCCGCTCCGCGGCCTGGGCGTCGACTTGCGCGGCCGCACCTGTGCCGATGAGCGTCTCGAGGCGCTAGTCATGTTCGTCCATGGCGATCTTTTCATCCCACTGCATCTGTCAACGGCTTCACCGCCGCAATAGCCATCCTGTCGGTTCCTCGCATCGCTCGAATCGCGCCTCTCGTCGTATTTCATCTGTCAAGAGATAGGCCTAAAGCTTCATTTTTTTGAACAGCCTTTCCGGAATCGAGTTGATCACCGCCATGATAAAACGCCAGAACCAAGGCAGATAAACCACGTCTTTTTTACGCTGAATGGCGCTGTAGATACCGCCAGCGACCTTCTCCGGCTTGGCCCAAAGCAGGCCTTTTTGGAAACCGGCGGTCATCGGCGTATCGACAAAACCGGGTTTGATGGTCAGCACCTGAATATTGGCTCGACTCAAGCGATTGCGCAGGCCCTGCAGAAAAACGTTGACCGCCGCTTTTGCCGTGCCGTACACATAGTTGCTCTGGCGTCCGCGATCACCGGCTACGGACGACAGCACGGCGATCGTCCCCGAACCCTGCCGCTCGAAATGATCGGCCAGATAGGTCAGCAGCGAAAGGATGCTCAGGCAATTGGTTTGCAGTTCCTTCAGCGTTTCGTCGAAGGATTGCTCGCAGGCTTTCTGATCCGGCAGGGTGCCATGCGCGATCAGCGCAACGTCCAGCCCCCCGAGCGTCACGATCGCCGTTTCGATCATCGCGCGGTGGCGAGAAAAATCATTGGCGTCCATTGCCTCGGTTTCAACTTGCGGGGCGCCCCGCACGCGTAAGTCATTGGCGATGGCGCCCAGCCGGTCTTGGTTTCGAGCGACGAGATAAAGCGCGTCCCCATTACCGGCAAAAAGCCGGGCGGTCGCCTCGGCAATGGCCGAAGTAGCGCCTACGATGAGCACTTTCCGCATAGTTGATCACTCCATTACGCGTCGCCAGAAACTCGAGGAGAACCTGGGATCGATATGGCGCCGGAATTCGCTCCAGCGCGGGAAATAGCGGCGAAAGCTGTCACCGGACATACGCGCATCCTTCGCCGGATACACCCGCCCGCCGGCTGCCAGGACCACTTCATCAAGCCGGTTCAACAGTTCAAACGTGGGCGCGCCGCGGTTGGGGAAATCGAGCGCCAGGGTCGCGCCAGGCAAGGGAAAGGAAAGCAGCCCCGGCGAAGTCGCCGCGCCGAACAGTTTGAGCACGGTCAGAAAAGAGCCCGTCCTCGATCGCGCAATCCTTTCCAGGATCTCCCGCATTGCCCCGCGCGCATGGCGCGTGGGTACGGCACACTGGTACTGCAGGAATCCTTTGCTACCGTACATTCTGTTCCAGCCGAGAATACTGTCGAGCGGATAGAAAAAGGGCTGATAGTAGAAATTGGCGTGCAAGGACCGCTGGCGCTGTTTGTGATAGTAAAGTCGGTTGAATGCCTGTAACGTCAAGCCATTCACCAGTGAAAAAGGCAGCTGCAGCGGAAAACTCAATTTTCGGCGCGCTATCTTTGGCTGAGCGCAACAGAAAGGTCCTGCGTGATTGCCCCGCAGGTAAATGCCGCGGCCGAGCGCCCGTCCGCGAGACAGGCAGTCGATCCAGGCGACGGTGTATTCATAGGCCCGATCCGAGGTTTCGGAAAGTTCGAAAAACTGATCGAGCGTATCGAAACGAATGGTCTCCGCGGCGATGAACGGGCTCGCAATACGCTTGAGCTTCAACTCTGCCGCGACGATCACACCGGTCAACCCCAGCCCGCCGATCGTCGCGCCGAACAACGCCTGGTTTTCCGCGGGAGAGCAAACTAGCCGCGCGCCATCCGAGCGCAGGAGCTCGAATCGGCTCACGTGACAGCCGAAAGTGCCGGCTCGATGATGGTTTTTACCGTGCACGTCATTGGCGATCGCACCGCCCACCGTGACGTACTGAGTGCCCGGCGTCACGGGCACGAACCAGCCTTGGGGGACGATGAAACGCAGAATATCAGCCAGCAGCACGCCCGCTTCACAGCGCAGGATGCCGGTAGCCGGATCGAAAGCGATCAAGCGATCGAGCCCCCGGGCAACCAGCAGCACGCCGTTTTCGTTGAGACAACTGTCACCGTAGCTGCGTCCATTGCCGAACGGCAGCACGGAAAGGCCGTCGCCGGGCACCGGCAGCTCGGCGTCTCGCCAGCGCAGCAAGCGGGCTTGCTGTGCCAGCTTGGGATAGCCACCCCAGGATTGATACGCCGTCATTGTTCAGACGGCCAGCCAGACGACGACTCCACTCAGCGCGCCGATCAACAAGCTCGTGCGGTCGCGGAACGTAAAAACGATAGGATCATCGTGCATAGCGCCGCGGTGAGTGATCAACCACATCCGGCTGATCCAGTAGAGCAGCAAGGGGCAGAGCAACCAGATGATTCTCGGATGGCTATAAAGATCGATCACGCCCGGACTGTTGATGTACAGCGCCAGCACCAATACCGCGAGATAGCCGCTGGTAGCGCCGAGCGACTGCAACACGAAGAGGTCTCCCACTTCATAACGGCGACCGGCGGGACCTTCTTGACCCTCGCTCTGCACCGTCATCAATTCGGAATAGCGTTTGATCAAAGCCAGGCTGAGAAAAATAAACATCGAAAAAGCGAGCAGCCAGAACGTGAGCGGATTTTCGATCGCTGCCGCCCCCGCGATGATGCGCAGCGTGTAAAGTCCCGCCAGAACCAGAACGTCGAGCATGACGACATGCTTTAACCACAGGGAATAAGCGAGCGTCACGCCGAAATAGCAGGCGAGCGTCAGCACAAAGAACAACGGCAACTGGATCGCCACCAGGCCGGCGGCCAGCAGTAATAACGGGATGAGAAAAACGCCGTGGAGCACGGGAACGGCTCCCGAAGCAAACGGCCGCTCGCATTTCCGGGGGTGGTGGCGGTCCGCCGAGAGATCGAGCAGATCATTCACCAGATAAACGCTGGAAGCCGTCAGGCCAAAAGCCAAAAAAGCCAGCAGCGTATCGATCACCAGCGCCGTATTACCCAACTGGTGGCCCATCACGAGAGGCACGAAAATGAGACAGTTCTTGACCCATTGATACAGCCGCAGCGCACGGATATAGGCCCACAGCGAAGGCCGCTGCTTGTCCAGGACGTGCGCGATGTTGCCCAGTCGCCGCCGCGCCTTCCGCTCCAGATGGCCGCCCGGATTCACCAGAATCGCCTGGCGCGCGTGGGGCCAGATTTTGAGATCGACCGCGGCATTGCCGGCATAATCGAAGCCTTTTTCACCGAAGCGGTGGACCAATCGTTCGAGCTTGTTCCTGCCCGAGAGGTTCGTGTGCAATTCGGTCGCCAGGATTTCCTCGAAGATGCCCAATTGCTCGGCTATCTGGTCTGCATACTTGCGCGGCGCCGCGGTCGCCAGAATCAGCCGTCTGCCGTCGCCGTGCTGGGCTTTGAGAAAGGCGAGGAATTCGGGATGATAAGGCAGCACGGCGATATCCAGCTCAACCCGCTCGGCAACCCTGTGCTTGAGATGGGCCCTGCCGCGCAGCAGCCAGAACGGCAGCCAAAAAAGCAGCAAGGGATTACGTTTCAAAAGACCCAAGACCGCTTCCATGAGCAGATCCGTTCTGATCAGGCTGCCATCGAGATCGACGGCGAGTGGCGATGAGGTGTCCTGTTTCTGCATGCTTTAAAGGTTGATTAAAATGAGAAAATGCGCCCGAGACCCAAGCCGTCGAATCGTCTTTCGCCTGTTCGGTCTTCCGAGAGAGGCCATCATGCCGCCTCAAGGCTTGGCAATCAAGGCGCGTTCGAACCTTGGCTGGCGTCCGCTGGCGTGAGTCTGAGTGATCTGAGCCCCAACCCCAATCGTCGCGGATCGCTCGACAGGCCGAGCTCGGCCGGAGATACCGGATTTCTGATGTTAAACCGAACCCGCAGCAGATCGTTGTTCGCCAGCGCCGCGGTTTGGGGGATCGTCAAGCGCATCGTCCCGAAAGGCGCTGCTTGGGTAAAGTAAAGAGTGCCTATCGAGCCGTCATTGACCGAGACTTCGACTTCCTGTGTCGGACGGCGGGCGGTGATATATCCATCCGCGCTCAATTCGAGCGTTAAATCGGATGTGACCGGCTTATCCAGCTTGATGACGAGCGCCGCACTGGAACTTTCGGACCAGATACCCCAGGGCTCTGGAACAGACCAACCGTACGCTATATAGTCCTGACCCTTCCCCGTGGTGTTGAATTGAATCAAGGTTCCGATTTCATATCCCGGCGATGTCCCATCGGTGCTCGGATCAGCGTTCAGCGCGGTACTTTTGATGCAGTCCGAACAGTCTGCCCAGTCCGGCGCCAGTACACGGAACCCGTCCACGATGCCTGCCCGATCGCCCTTCCTCAACGCGACCTGCGCAACGTTCCATAACCCTCGGTGATAGAAGACGTATAACGCATCGCGGTCCAGTTCCCCCGAAACCAAAGAATCGCTCAGTCGCTCACTCACCTCACGCCGCCGGGTTTCATTGAGCCGCGCAAGATAGGCGACATTGATCGTCATCCCATGCGATGCGGCATAATAACCCAAGGGAAAATAATTCTCCGCTATGTTGCTGGGAAGGACGTAGATGATCTTCCGGTACTTGTTCGCCGCCGCGCTCCAGAATGGGGAACGCAGCGGCGATTGCCAGGGCGGTGCTTCAGCATGCCTCTTGTAAAAAAAAGAAAAGACTGCGGAGCTATCGATGATCTGGAGCGGCAAAAGCCCGGCCAGCAGAATGATGGCGGGGCGCCGGTCGAATCGGGTCAGAATCACATAGAGCACCGAAAGCAGAAGCAGATAATAGACCGGCCAGAAAAACCGGCCGGAAGCTCGGAAGGCATTGGCCAAAGGCTGAAAAAATGCCGGCAAGGGATAGGAGAGCAGCCGCTTTTCGCCCAGCCCTACGTGATTGGAGAAGGCAAAGGCGGTAAGCAGCAGAGAGACGATCACTAGAGGCAGTAGAGCCCGCCAGCGGACACCGTGCAGCGGGGTGCGAATCAGTTCCGCAGCAGCGATGACCGCCAAAAGCAACACGCCGAGACCTAAGAAATTGAACCCCTCATAGTCGCCAAGTCCCTCCGGCTGATTCTTCAAAAAATGGGACCACGAGGGTCCAACATGATTTGCCGGATCGATCAGCGACAGCAGATTCATGCGATAAAAACCGAAAGTCTCACTTGCGATGCTGGCGCCGGGCATGAAGAAACCGCCCAGCCACATCACCGCCACGATCCCTGCCGTACAGGACAGGAATGCGACGGCCGCCTGGGTGCGCGTCATCTCTTGCAGTAGCAGACGCTTGGTCAGATCGGCCAGCCAGATCGGCAGCACCATGGCAAGCAAATAGACGTGCACCAAGGGTGCGATGGCGAGCAACAGCAGCCAGCGGCGGTGACTGCTTTTAGCGGACAGGTAGAGCAGCAAAGCGGCCAATACGAGCCATTGGCCCATCATCGTGTAATGACCTTGCAAGCGCCAGAGAAACGGCGGGGCCAGTACAAAAAACCCAGTTCCGAGCGTTTTCAATCCATTATCGCGGGTCCATCTGGCGAGCAGTTGCCAGGCAAGCAGCGCTTGCAGGATGAAGCACAAGAGTACCCAGATGCCGCTGTACTGGAACGGAGTCGGAAGTAGAGCGCTGAACGGCTTGAACAGGAAGGCGAACAGCGGAAGGGAATCCGAGTACACGATGGAACTGCTGATTTCGGCGCCGTAGCCAGGATTCGCTCCGAGCGGCCACTGGAAAAAAGGCGTATTGCGGAAAAAATGCCAGCCAAGAAAATGGGTGGCGGGATCGCCTCGCGTTAGCCAATCCACATACGTGGGAGACAATATTTTGCCGCCCGTGATCAAAAAAAAGGCAATAGAGCCGAGCCCTATCGGTATCGTTACCTGCGAGTCAACGGATAAACGCCGCATAAATCTCTCCTCTGCAATTGAGTGGTGATGTCCAGTAGGAAGGCCTGTGGAATAAACCCGGACTCGGAACCAAAAGCGCGCTTACTTTTTATCCATTTAACGTAAAAAAAATCATGCGCTCACGCCAAGGTTTTTCTCATAGTCCTGACTGATCGGATCGAACGTCAAGGTAAGAACGGCCAGAGCGCAGGATTCGCCGGTACCGAAAACCAGCCTAGCCATCTATTTAAAATGAATGCGATATCAAAAGGAAACGCGGACCACTTCGGTGTTCCTCCCGACATCCATTCCCACGGGATAATGAACCATGCCAGTAAAGTCCAGGCAACAAAATTGTCGTCCAGCGAAGCTAATAGATCTCTATTGCCTAGCCAAAACGCGAATATCAATGGGAAAGTGACAATCGCTACAACTCGGGTTTGATCCGCTGATACGAGCAACAGCAGCATGAGTCCAAACAAGACCAGTAAGAAAGGGATCCCCGCTTGCCGTCTTTCGAAGTATTTAACAACCACAAACCATCCCAAACCCAGGACGGACCAGAGAACATAATGAGGATGAAGGAGAGTATTACGCAACAGATCTGGCAAACGGCCCATAACCCAATGCCATCGCCCTGTATTGACATAAATTCCCCAGTGATAAAATAAAGTTGCGAGAACGCCCTTTCCCACTATCACACCCGCAAGCAAGAAAGCGCACCAACGCCAGAAAAGATCGACGGGCGTATTGTTTTTCTTGGCAATCAAGACCGCAGCAAACAAGCCTCCGGTAGAAAAAAACGCTTGCTCAAAATGCTGCATTCCCAGTAGGACTCCGATGAATAACGCCCAAACCCGATTCGCTGGAAAGACAAATGCGGATAGCATTAGAAAGAGCGTTATTGAGTCCATGCCTACCCAGAAATATGCAGTCGCGGATACCGGGAGAACCGCAAACACGATTAGTGAGATGCGAGCTTCTCTATCCGGTAATCTGGAAATGCTTAGCCAGCAGAAAAGGGCGGTAAATGCCACTGAGAAGGCCAAATTAAAGACGAAAAACTGCCAGAAGTTTTTTGCTCCAATTAACCAAGCGACAAAAGGTTGCAGCCAATTCCAATATAGATAGTGAGCGTCGGGATCCGGAAACGGATTAACAAATGGGTTTTGAGCGATCAACAGTGACGCGCCTAGATTGGGGATATACCAAATGCCCGTCTTCAACAATGAAACGGAGAATAAAATGGCTATCAATTTTCTGACAGGGCAATAAAAAATGAAATTTTGGAGTCGGTCAATGGCAACCATGAAAATGCATTCTGTATGTCTAAACAGTCTGGCGGGTGCTCAGGGTCGAGCAATCGAACCGGAATGATTCGCCGGGTATCGCGTGGCAACTGGCTAAGCAGTACCGGCAGAAAACAACGCGCGGAGCAAGATCATTGGAAAACCGGCCGCCCAGCATGGGCGTATAGACGGTTGCCGAACCGCTTGAAGCCGTATCTGGGGAGCGGCGGCGTATCGCGCCCGCGCTGAAAAAATACCTCTTTCTCATAGACCTGGATTTGCTCCGGGGCGTTATGGAAAACGATGCTTCTTCGGGTGAGGGCGGGATTGCGCGCCGGCGATCCGCCGTGAGGAAGCTGTGCGTGCCAGATCGCGACATCGCCCTTGCGCAAAAGCGCGGTCTTGATTGGGCCCACTTCCGCTGCCATGCGCACCACTTCGCCGTGATAGACCCGTAGTGCCTGCTTGAGTAGTCCGTTGGACGGCCGATCCGAATGCTCTCGCAAGACCTGCTGATAGATCGGCCGGGGGTCGCAGACGAAGCGGTGTCCGCCCGGCACGTACATCAGCGGTCCGGAATCTTCATGGATGTCTTCCAGGGCGATCCAGACGCCGAAGAAATAATTGCGCGGAAAGGTGTGGAAAAAAGGGGAATCTCGGTGCAGCGACTGTTCCGTGCCATATTCGAAGCACAAGGAAGTGTAGAGAGCGGCCCGGTAGCCAAATAAGAAATCGAGCAACGCCATGATGGTCTTATCGCAGCCGATTCGCATCGCCGGTACGGACGCCAGATGGAAGTTGACGAATCGCTTATGCCGCCCCAAGGCATCGACATTCTTTTCGGCGTAGCGCTGATTTTTGTCGAGATAAGCAACATAGTCTTCGACCGTGGCGTCACACCGCGCCGGATCGATCGCGCCTTTCAGCACCGTGAAACCGTCCCGAATCATCTCGCGCGCGGTCTCCAGATAAATCGGCGGCAGGTTGCGCGCGCGCCGGCGGGCTTCCTCCTCGGCATCCGGCCGATCGAGCCAAAGGCTGTCGATGGATTCGTTCCGGACTAACGATTGGGCCCCCTTCAGCAGCCTCAGCAAGGCGATGGAAAGCCATGAGAACCCCATGTTTCCCGCCTGGGTGATCATCGCGGCAGGCCGTCTCAAGTCACGATTCGGGCGCGCGCCGCTCATGGATAAGCTCCCGTGCGACGGGCCGCCGCGACAAGCGCATCACGGGTGGCTTCCAGATAGGCGTGCCCATATTTGCGATCCGGCTCCAGGTGATTTCCCTCGCCCCATTCGTTCCAGGCGTTGACGAAGATCAGGCGCTCCTCGCCGCGGTTGAATTTATAGGTCTTGTCCAGCATCTCGCTCAGCCAGTATTGATAGTGCTCCGGCGTCGCATTGATGAAGATGTGCCCGGCGTCTTGCCGCCGCGCCGTATTGTCCCAAGCCGTCATGACCGACCTGAACATCGGGTACGGCGGGATCTTTTTGTTGATGAAATTCTTCGCGGTCGCCACGTAGTCGTAGATCAGGCCATGAAAATCGGCATTGATCAGCGGCGCTGGCGCATCGGCGATGACACCCATGCCGTGCGGCGGGAATTCGATCGCGGCATCGAAGCCGTAGTGCTTTGGATCTTCACCCTCGGCCAGCGTGTTGAAGCTCTGCATGGATGCCAGATAAATATCGCCGACGCCGGCCTTGCGGCACTGCTCGCGCCAGCGTAGCGCGGTCTCCGCGGGATTTGGCAGCATGTTCAGGCGGTACACGATGAGCAAGGGTTTACCGTTCACCCTGATGTAGCGCTCATCCCGAAAAGCCGGAATGAGGTGGTCGATGAAATTAAGGTCATCGGCCTTGGAATGCCTCTGCGCGATCAGAATCTTGGATTCCTGGCCATCCCACCGGCGCGTCCAGTTTTCATTCGCCCAGCATACGCAAAAAGGAAGATCGGGTTGTCCGGTCTGCAGCACTTCATCGAGCGGCCGGTTCAGCAGCCTCTTTCCGCCGAACCAGTAGTAGTAATAACAAAACCCGTAGACGCCGTGCTGGCGCGCCAGCTCAGCCTGCTCGTGGCGGACTTCGGGCAGTCGCAGGTCGTAGAAGCCGAGGTCCGCCGGAATGTGAGGCTGATAATGGCCTTCGAAGTTGGGCCTGGCTTTCGCCACGTTGGCCCACTCGGTGAACCCCTTGCCCCACCAAAGATCGTTTTCGGGAATGGGGTGATACTGCGGGAGATAAAACGCGATCAGACGAAGCTTGTTGTCTCTCGCGAGATCGTCTTTCCAGCGCTCGACGAATTTTGCCTGATTGATCTTCGCCAGTTGCAGCCGCTGGTCGATATCCGTGTCATTCGTCGTGACGCTCATGTGATGAACGATGACCGCGTGCGGCTGGTAGAGGACTTTTTTACCGGCTTTTCTGACCCGAAAAGCCAAGTCCGAATCCTCGTAGTAAGCCGGCATGAAGCACTCGTCGAAGCCGCCCACCTCGGTGAACAGGGCTTTCTCGATCAGGAGACAGGCGCCGGAGCAATAATCGACTTCACGCAGATTGTTGTACTCGTGCTTGTTGGGATCGTCCCGCCTGCCGATGTGCTCCGCCGCGCCGTTCGCATCGATCAGACACCCGGCCTCCTGCAAGCGCCCGTTCGGGAAAATCAGCTTGGCTCCCACCAACCCGGCGTCCGCGACCGTTTCGAACGTCTTGATCAGTTCGTCCAGCCAGCCCTCGAGCACCTGGGTGTCATTGTTGAGAAACACAACATACTCGCCTCTCGCCAGCGCGGCGCCGTGGTTACAGGAACGAATGAAACCGAGGTTCTGATCATGTCTGACGTAGCGGATATTGGCGATCTTGGGCAATACGGCCGGCGTCTCATCGCTCGAACCGTCATCAATAACGATGAGTTCGAAGCGATGACGGGGAATATATTTAGCGATAGAGGCCAGGCAGCAAACGGTATAGTGAAGCTGGCCGAATACCGGGATGACGATGGAAACCAGCGGCCTCTCGGGGTTCTCGAAGTGCAGGCCGGCGAGCAGCTCAGCGATTCCGCCGGCGCCGATCTCCACCAACGGCGGCGCGGTCAACTGATCGGGCGTCGGCACCGAGAGTTCGCCAGCAGCATTCATGATGGCGGACGATTCGTGCATGAACCGCCCGATCCGCCTTCTCATGCCTTGAACCCCTTCCCGTTCCAGCACGATGCGGACGTTTCTCAGCAAAGCCATCCAACCGCCTGAAACGGCTGCGAGATTTCTCACCCGCCGCATGATACGGGTCGGAATCCGCTGCCCCTTTGCGCCTGTCGCTAAAATCGATGAGGGCTCTGACTCGGCGGCTTTTGTCGTCGAGGCCGCGGACACCTGACCTGACCGCAACGAGGCGATGGATTGCTGCGGCCGATCCGATTCCTGCCGGCGGGAGCGTTCGGGTTCGGTCGAGCCGCCCTGAATCGCTTCGTATTCAGCCAGCCGATCGCGCTTTTGGGCCAGTTCTGCTTCCGCTTGCGTGAGTGCGCCGGTCAGCTCCTGCAGCCTTTTTTCCAGAACCGTGATGGAATCTCTTAAAGCCTCTATTTCGTGGATATGCAACTGATCTTTATTCTGCAACGCACAACCTCTTTCCCGATGGCCCAACTGCGCTACCCCAGTCTATTGGGAAGCGGCAGCGAACATCCATTTTAGCGTTTCTGCCAAAGGCAGAGAAGGTACAAAACCAATGAGTGACTGCAATTTCGCGGGATTACCGATGAGCCGTTTAATCTCGTTTTGGCGCACGAAATCTGGATTGACGACGACCTCGATACGATAGCCCGCGAGCTGCTGCATGAGGTCGATGACATCGCCCAGTGCGGTGCCGTGTCCCGAACAAAAGTTGACGATTTCCCCATCACTCTCGGTCTCCAGCAGCTTCGCATAAGCCTCGGCGATATCGCGCACATCGGAAAAATCGCGCACCACGTCGAGATTGCCGAGTTCGATCCGGGTCTTGCCCGCCCTGAAATGGGCGACGATTTTCGGAATCAGGAAATGTTCCTCCTGCCCCGGCCCGGTGTAGTTGAAGGGGCGCGTCAGCAGGATCGGCAACTGATCGTACCAGGTTCGCACCATGTGCTCCATGGCGAGCTTGCTGTTGCCGTAATGATTGACCGGAAGGGGACAGACCGTCTCGTCCACGAGATTTACCGGCGGATTGCCGTAGACGTTCGCGCTGCTCGCGATCACCACTTTCTTCGGCGCGATTCCCGCTGCTGCCAGTCCCTGCAGGAGATTAAGGGTTCCAAAAAGATTTACCTGGTACATCGCTTCAGGGTCGGCATGCGCCACAAAGGAGATAGCCGCGAGATGCACCAGGTAATCCGGACGGACTTCCGCCACGACCTTAACGACTTTCCCGGCATCGGTGATATCGCATGACACCTCATCCGGGCCGGAAGCCAAGCCATTCACCAGGCCGATGACGTGATAGCCCCGTTGGCGCAGCAATCCACAAAGATACGAGCCGGTAAAACCCCGGCTTCCCGTGACCAGTACTTTCCGTGGACGCGCCATATCAGAACGAAAACCCTTGCCGATTGCGCCGAAGATCTGCCTCCACCATGAGCTGGCACAGCCGTTCCAGGCTGGTTTCGGCTTTCCAGCCCAGTTCGCGCCGTGCCTTGGCCGGGCTGCCGATCAACAGCTCGACCTCGGCAGGCCGGTACAGCTGGGGGTTTACCCGAACGAGGGTCTTGCCTGTCGCGACATCGATGCCGACTTCGTTTTCGGCCCGGCCTTCCCAGGCGATGCGAATATCCACCGCCCGGCAGGCCAGGGTGACGAAGTCACGGACCGTTTCCGTCCGCTGGGTTGCCAGCACGTAGGTGTCGGGCCGATCGGCCTGGAGCATCAGATACATGCCGGCGACATATTCTTTCGCATAACCCCAGTCGCGCTTGGCGTCCAGATTGCCCAGCTCGAGCACATCGAGAAGACCGAGCTTGATCTTGGCGATGCCGTCCGTAATCTTGCGCGTGACGAACTCGCGGCCCCTCAAGGGCGATTCATGATTGAACAGAATTCCGCTACAACCGAAGATGCCGTAAGACTCGCGGTAATTGACGGTCGTCCAGTGGGCGAACAGCTTGGCGACGCCGTACGGACTGCGCGGATAGAACGGCGTCTCCTCGGTCTGCGGGACCGTCTGCACCTTGCCGAACATCTCGGAAGTCGAGGCCTGATAGAACTTGATTTCCGGATTCACGGTGCGGATCGCTTCCAGCACATTGAGGGCTCCGAGCCCGGTGATCTGCGCGGTTGTCGACGGCTGATCGAACGACACGCCGACAAAGCTCTGGGCCGCGAGGTTATAGACTTCATCCGGCCGCGTCTGCTGTAACAGGCGAATACTCGTACCCAAATCGGTAAGATCGTAGTCGACCCGCGTCAGATTCGGATGATCGGCGATGCCCAGTTCTTCGATCCGCCAAAAGTTCAGCGAGCTGGTACGCCGGCACGTGCCGAACACCTGATAACCGCGCGCCAGCAGAAATTCCGCGAGATAAGCTGCGTCCTGACCGGTAATGCCGGTAATAACCGCTCTCTTGTTCATATACCTCCAACGTTGATTTTGCTGTTCCAGACAATGGCATCGGCATCAATCTGCTTGCCGCCCGGTGTGGAAAGGAACGGGACTGCCTCAGCCTTGCCGCGCCGGCAAGGTTTTATACCACTTATTGGCGAGAATCACGTCAAGCAATTGCGCGGTGCTCTGTTCCCAGGT
>CADDZF010000005.1 GCA_902812445.1 Methylococcaceae bacterium
TACAAGGTTTCGGATAAGTATCTTGTGGTATTAAGCAGAAAAAACGGCAAGAAGCACGCGCGACTGGGATTGGACATCGCAAAAAAACATAGCAAGAAGGCCATCCGCCGAAATCGCATCAAACGCAGCATAAGAGAGAGCTTCAGACATCACCAACAGCTTCTCTGCGGCCTTGATATTGTGGTTCTGGCACGCCCGGGTATAGATCAGGCAGACCATGAAACGCTTAGAGCTTCGCTAAGCAAGCATTGGATGAAGATTGTAAAGCGATGCGACACTTCCTCGTCTGCTTGATAAAGGCTTATCGCTACCTGATAAGCCCTTTACTCGGCTATCATTGTCGGTTTTATCCCAGTTGCTCCAGCTATGCGATCGCCGCTTTGGAGCGTTTCGGCCCGCTGCGCGGCTCCTGCCTCACTGTAAGGCGATTGCTGAAATGCCACCCTTGGCACCCGGGCGGTATTGATCCGGTACCCCCAAAAATTGGTAATAAACATGGATAATTTACGGTTTGTTCTCTTTGTTGCGTTTGCGTTTCTCAGCTACCTGTTATGGCAACAATGGCAGATCGATTATGGTCCAAAGCCTGAACCCAGCAAGGAGATCGCCACCGGCGAGGCGCCGAAACCCGATGTCCCGAGTAGCGCAGGCGCTGTAAACGACGTCGCAAAAACTAGCGTCCCCGCAGAGACACCTGCTTTAAAAGGACAGCGCGTAAAAGTTACCACGGACGTGTTGCACCTCGAGATCGATACGTATGGCGGTGGTATCCATGAGCTGGACCTGCCTAATTATCCGGTCGATAAGAATCAGCCTGATCATCCGGTCCGATTGCTGAACGATGAACCCGAACAATTGTTTATTGCGCAAAACGGTTTCCTGGCCGAGGGTGAGGCGACACCGAATCACCACAGTCTTTGGCAAAGCGCCCAGACCGAATATCGTTTGCAAGCAGGCCAGGATAGCGTGAGCGTGCCGCTGACCTGGAGCAATGATAAAGGGATCCAGGTGACCAAGACTTATCTCTTCAAACGCGGCAGTTATCTGATAGCACTGGAACAGCAGATCAGCAATCGGTCCGATACCGTCTGGCGCGGCAGACAGTATGCGCAGCTTCAGCGCAGGCAACCGCCGCAACAGGACAAATCCACCTTTATCAGGACCTATACGGGAGGCGTGGTCTATACCAAAGAAGAGAAATATGAAAAGATTTCTTTCGATGATATGCGCGATAACGCCTTTAATCGCAAAGCCGAAGGCGGCTGGATC
Source organism: Methylococcaceae bacterium (assembly GCA_902812445.1). GTDB lineage: Bacteria > Pseudomonadota > Gammaproteobacteria > Methylococcales > Methylococcaceae > CADDZF01. Next base: position 1,270 of record CADDZF010000005.1, read on the forward strand.
GCCATGATCCAGCATTATTTCCTGGCCGCCTGGATTCCGCCCGCAAATGAAATCGATACCCTTTATACCAAGGCACTAGCCGACGATCACTTTGTGATCGGCTTCTACTCGCCGGTTAGCGAGATTAATCCGGGCGAGGAAAAACGCTACAGCGCCAGCCTGTTCGCGGGCCCGAAGCTCCAGCGCGTATTGGAAGCGACAGCACCGGGCCTTGAATTGACCGTCGACTATGGCAGCCTGACCTTGGTCGCCAAACCGATTTTCTGGCTGCTCGAACAATTTCATAAGTTGTTCAACAACTGGGGCTGGGCGATCGTTTTTGTCACGGTCGTGATCAAGGCCTTATTTTATCGACTGTCTGCCGCCAGCTACCGCTCTATGGCAAACATGCGCAAACTACAGCCGAAGATCCAGGCGCTCAAAGAGCGCCATGGCGACGACAAGCAGAAGTTCAACCAAGCCATGATGGAGCTATATCGCAGGGATAAAGTCAATCCGCTGGGCGGCTGCTTGCCGATCGTGGTGCAGATTCCGGTTTTTCTCTCCTTGTACTGGGTGCTGGTCGAGAGCGTCGAGCTGCGTCAAGCGCCTTTCATATTCTGGATCAACGATCTATCGTCGAAGGACCCGTACTTCATCCTGCCCATTCTGATGGGTATTTCCATGTACGTGCAGCAAAAGCTGAATCCCTCGCCCGTTGACCCCATTCAGGCCAAGGTGATGCAATTCTTTCCCGTCATATTCACGGTATTCTTTTTATTCTTTCCATCGGGCTTGGTGCTTTACTGGGTAGTCAACAATGTGCTTTCCATCATCCAGCAGTGGTACATCACCAAAAGCATCGGAGCCCCCGTCAAAGCTTGACCCAAGCTTGATGGCGGCGTGATGATGCCTTCGGATACCATCGCCGCCATCGCGACACCACCCGGGAAAGGCGGCATTGGGATCCTGCGCGTTTCAGGCCCTGGCGCAGGCCATATCATGCAGGCCATGCTGGGGAAAAAACTCAAACCGCGCTTCGCCGCTCGCCTGCCTTTCCTGGACGCGAACGACTCGATCATCGATAACGGCATAGCGCTTTATTTTCCCGCCCCCAAATCCTTCACCGGAGAAGATATCCTTGAACTGCACGCACACGGCGGACCTCTGGTCATGGATATGCTGCTCCGCCGCGCGCTTGCCCTGGGCGTTCGTCTGGCAAGACCAGGCGAATTCAGCGAACGCGCTTTCCTGAACGGCAAGATCGACTTGGCACAGGCAGAAGCCATCGCCGATCTGATCGAAAGCACCAGCGAGCAGGCCGTCCGCTCCGCACAGAGATCGCTGCAAGGCGAATTCTCCCGATATATCCACGAACTCGTCGATAAACTAGTTGAGCTGAGGCTTTACGTCGAGGCCGCCATCGATTTTGCCGAGGAAGACATCGATTTTCTAGGTGAAGGCGCAGTAGCGGAACGATTACAAGCTATCCTCGTCAAGCTTCAGTGCATCAAACGCTCGGCCAACCAGGGCTGTTTAATGCGTGACGGCATGACGGTCGTCATCGCGGGGGAACCCAACGCCGGCAAATCGAGTTTGCTCAATTGCCTTTCCGGACGCGAAACGGCCATTGTGACCGACAGGGCGGGCACGACGCGCGATGCACTGCACGAGCGCATACAAATCGACGGCCTGCCCCTCCACATCATCGACACTGCGGGATTGCGCGAAAGCGAGGACAGCGTGGAACAACAAGGCATCCGTCGCGCGCGCGAAGAAATCCATAAAGCCGACCACATCCTGCTGATCATGGATGACAGCGTTCACGCCGCCAACAGGGCGCTGATCGGCGCGCTGCCCGATAACATCGGCCTAACGCGGATTCATAACAAAATCGATCTGACCGGCGCGCCGCCGGGATCAAGAACAACCGCTGACGGGATCGAAATTTACCTCTCCTGCAAGACCGGTGCAGGTCTTGCAGCGCTCCATCAGCATTTGAAGGCCTGCATGGGATATGCGGGAGAAAGCGAGGACGTCTTCATAGCCCGCCGCCGCCATCTCGATGCGCTGGCGAGGGCCGAATCGTTCGTCCAGGGCAGCATAGACCAACTAAACATTCGAGTAGCGCCCGAATTGCTCGCCGAAGATTTACGCCAAGCACAGCACGCACTTGCAGAAATCACCGGTGAGTTTACCAGCGAAGACCTGCTGGGCCGGATTTTCTCAAGTTTCTGTATTGGAAAATAGCAAGCCTTCCACCTCATCCCTGAGTGTTCCGCAAGACCCCTCTAAATAAATATTTATAATGGATTTTTATTCCATTCTTGTCTTGCTTGTTCCGCGCTAATCCGTGAGAATACCTGCCCAAATGTATGCCCATGCTGGTAGCGTGAATCCCTGACTTAGGGGTACGCCGTACACACCAAGCCCCATTGTTAGGGGCGGAGAGATCGACTCTCCATGGGCATACGAGGCGGGCATCAAATGACAGAAACCCACGCTACAAAAGGCTTCCGCGCATTTATGCCTAGGGTCATACCGTGTGCCAAAGGCGGTTTCCAAGACCCCCGGTTCTCATGGCACACGCAAAGAATGAGGTGCGGAATCATGGCTCTGACCGATACCAAGCTGCGGAATCTCAAGCCCGGCGAGAAGCCCTATCAGAAAGCCGACGGGGGCGGGCTAATCGTGGAAGTCATGCCCGGCGGCCAAAAGGCCTGGCGCTTGCGCTATCGCTTGGGCGGGCGAGGCGGGAAACAAGAGAAAGTGACGCTAGGCGGCTACCCCGCCTTTTCACTGGCGGAAGCGCGGGCCTGGCGGGAAGACTGCAAGGCGCTGATAGCGCGTTGGCTGTCGCCCGTGGCTCTGAAGCGGGGCGATCCGATACCTGATAACGCCACAGCCTATGCCCGTGAGCTGGCGCAGGCCTTCATTCACGAATGGTGTTTTAAAACCCGCGAGAACGCCAAGACCCAGGAAGCGGCGACGGAAGCCGAGACGGTGGAAGCCTTTGCCCGGCGCTGGTATGCGGAGATCGCGGAACCGGCGAACAGCAATCCCCGCAACCTCAAGCGCGTCTTGGAAAAGGACGTAATTCCGACCATAGGCGCGAAGCGGATTACCGAGGTGACCGTAACCGACATCCTGGCGATCACCGATGCCATCAAGGCGCGGGGAGCCGATCATATGGCCCTGCAAACCCGCAACGTCTTAAAGCGCCTGTTCGGTTATGCCATCGCCCGAGAGAAAGCCACGCTCAACCCGGCGGCGGCCATCGAAGCGAAATTCATTGCCAGTGCCCGAAGCCGCGACGTGGCTTTGACCCCGGACGAAATCGGGCGGCTGTTGCGGGCGATCTACCAGTCCAGCATGAAGCGGGCGCACAAGCTGGCGCTGCACCTGTTGATCCTGTGCATGGTGCGAAAGGGCGAACTGATCGGGGCGCGGTGGGAGGAAATCGACCTGGACAAAGCCGAGTGGGCCATACCACCCCATGACCGCGCGACGTTGGAGAATGGCCGGGTAGTGACCGCCATGAAAAAAGACAAGCCGCACCTTGTCCCCCTGTCCCGCCAAGCCGTGGCGATGTTCGAGGAATTGCAAAGCCTTGCAAGCGGTTCGGCATGGGTATTCCCGAGCAATCGAAGCCTAAAGCAACCCATTTCCCCTAGCACCCTGAACGTTACCGTACGGGCCCTGGACATCGACGTACGGGATTTCGTGATTCACGACTTCAGAAGGACGGCATCCACCCACCTACACGAGGCCGGTTTCAACTCGGACTGGATCGAGAAAGCCCTGGCCCATGAAACCAAAGGCATCCGGGGCGTTTATAACCGGGCGCAATATGCCGAGCAGCGGCGGGAAATGCTGCAATGGTGGGCGGATTTCGTCGATAGCCAAATCGAGGAAGGCCGGGAAGTGATTATTGGCCGTTTCGGGAAAGCCTACCGCTCGGCATAATGCTTTGCCGCGCCTAGCTTTCGGCTGATCCCCGAGGGCGAAAACCGGGACACCCTTACCCGGCTGGCGCGGCACCCCATTCAAGGGCGATGCGAAAGGGGCGCAAACGATGGATTTTCCTGCCTATGTCCCGGCGGCAATCCGGGAACATCTCACGGCACTGATTGAAGGCGATACATGGGAACCGCAAGGATGGGCGGCTTCTCTTGCCGACGCCGAGCAAGCGCTATCCGAAATCGAACAGGCGATAGAGGCGCGGATTCGGCGCGATGACACCGGCTATCTGCCCGGTCTTCGACTGGACAAAGCCAAAGCACTCAAGCACCGCGACGCTATAGCTGAGCACGTGGCTTGCCTGCGGCGGCTGGCCCATGATTCTCGAATGCGGAAGGCCTTCGTTTGGCTGACCCGCGAATTTTCCGATGATAACCAATGGCGTGGCTTCATTAGCGCGGCTTGGATGGCGCGGATGGATTACGGGCGATTACGCGACCGGCTGAAACAGACAGCGAAACTGGATGCCCAAATAGCCAAGACGGCGAAAGACTTCGCAAAACTGATTCGCGAGCGTAACGAGCTGGGCATCGATGGGCCGGACGAGCTTTATTCGATCCCCGAGCTGTTGCGGCAAACCGATAACCACGCAATGGAGGGGCATAACCTGCGTATATGGCGCGCCCTGCGCGGCTATCTTCTGGGCGATCCGCCAACCACCCCCGAGAGGGTTACTCCAATAAGGGTAGAGCGAGTCATAGTGGAACCGGGAGAAACCCCCGGCATTGACCCCCAGGAAGAGGTGCGGAATACCCTGCGTTATGTATGGGGAACTGCCCCCGACTTCCCCGCATTGCTCGATACCGTAGCGAAGGCGAGAGGCGAGTCCAAGCCGAGCGAATCAGGAATGCTCGGCGCGGCGATTCAATCCCGGCAGCGAAACCCGAAAATGGAATACCTCAGGGCCTTCGCGAGCCGTCTGATTCACGACGCTCACATCGACCTGACACCGCCCGTCATGCAGGCAATGGCCATCGTGGCGAACGTGGTGATCGATTAGCCTGGCGTTGTTGACGTGACCTATGACGACGTTCGGAAAGCGCTTGCCGGGCTAAAGGATAAGCCGCTGGAAAACTCGGAGAAAAAATAACCAAGGAGTTTTCCAGACTGCTGGAAGATTCGGCCTCAAAAAATCTTTCGAATATCTTCGACAGGGGCAATTTCGGTGGATAGTCTGCTTGACCATGCCGGATGGTCCCGGCGACTTCACTGGAGTGCCCCGCATGAGCCCGCAACGACACAAAGCCCCTGTTCACCCCACCATCCTTCGGCGCAAACAAGTCGAAGCCCGTATCGGGCTTTCCCGTACAGCCATCTATTCAAAAATGAAGTTCGATCCCAAAAGGCCGAATGACTATGACCCGACCTTTCCCAGGCCGATTAGCATCGGCGCTAAAGCCGTGGGCTGGATCGAATCGGAAATCGAGGAATGGCTAGCCGCCCGAATCCAAAAGACCCGCAAGGCCAGGCTTAACGAGGAGCGCCCATGAGACCAAACGAAAAGGGCCGCGACGGTGGCGACCGTGCGACCCTAGAGACACCCTACGCCGGCGATTATACCCGCAAAGCCCCGCAAGTCACTAGGCTTGAGGCGGCGATCAATGAGCGCCCGATTGCCGTGGTGAAGAACTACCGATCCAGGGTGACGGAGGTGCGGCAAGTTACCTTCAATGAACTGGCCGCTCGACTCAGCACGTCGAAGATCGGCGCAAAAGAAGGGACTGGATGGGTTCCCGCTGACATTGAGCCTGGACCCCGCACAGCCGAGCGCGTCAAGGCGGTGTCCTATCTGGTGTTGGACGTGGAAGCCGATGCCGAGGCGGTCAAGGATGAGACCGGCACCCCGCTGAACGATAAGCACGGCGACATCATCAAGCGCGTGATTGGACCCGAGCCTCCCGATGTGGATGACATGCTGGCCGAATTGGCGGTGCAGGGCTGGCGGTGCAGGGCTGGCGGTGCATCCTGCATACCACCTACTCCCATAGCACCGAGCATCCCCGCTATCGGCTGACGTTCGACCTGTCCCGGGCCTTGCTGCCCGATGAAGTCAAACCCCTAGGCTTGCATGTCGCCGGATTGATGGGCATTGGCGATTGTATCGATGCTAAATGCCTTGAACCGGCGCGGCTATTCTATTTCCCCCGCTGTCCCGAAGAACGGCTAGACATGTTCCAGCATGGCACGGGCGATGGTGAACCGTTGCCTGTGGATGCCTTGCTGGAGGAGTTCCACCGCATCGAGCGGGCGGCGAAAAGCACCCCGATACGGGCGGGGCAAAGCGGGAGCGTCATCGCGGCATTCAACGCCGCGTACGACGTGAGCTTGATCCTTGAACAGCACGGCTATGTCCGAAAGGGACGCAAGCGCTGGCTATGGCCGAAAAGCACGTCGGGACTGCCGGGAGTGAGGATCCTGCCCGATTCATTGCCCGAGCGCATCTATTCATCGCACCAGGGCGATCCCCTGGCGGACGGCCACGCGCATGATGCCTTCGATTGCTGGCGCATCTTGCAACACGACGGAGAGATGACCCGCGCGGTGCGGGAGGCAGCAAGGCTGCTGAGGCGTGAACATTGTGAACATTCATCTCACTTGATATCCACACGTGAAATGTTGTCGGTGGACGATCAAGCGGCAGAAAATAATTTCTCCCAGAGAAAAACTTCCAAACAACGTTCACAACGTTCACAACGTTCACACCTGGAGGATTCTCAGGACACCGAAAGCCCACCCCAAGCCTTGCCCGGTCCGACAGCGGAAGATCTGGCTCAGGCCGTACAAACCATTGAATCGGCTATTAGGGAATGTGGCGCTAAGCCCGGCATCCTGGCATCCGAAAGCTTTCGCGAGGCTTGCCGGACGACTCGTGAGCAAAACCACGAGGAATGGTTCCGCCTTCGCGTTGCCCTTAAAAAGGCCAAGCCGTCTGGTATCTTGCTGTCCGACATCGATGACGCCACCCGGCCGGAGAACGAAGGCAGCGCCGATGCTTCGACGCTGGCCGATGAGTTGGTGGCCATGGTCACGGCGCAGGCCGAGCTGTTCCACGATCCGGCCGGCGAGGCCTTCGCCACCGTGGACGACAACGGCATCGGCAAAACTTTCAAGCTAGACACGGTAGCGTTTGAACAGTGGCTCAGCTATGCCTTTTACCAATCGACAAAAGACAGTGGAGGCCTGGGCCGGGCTGCCAGTGACGTCAGCATACGGACGGCAAAGACGACGCTTGCGGGAATCGCTAGACACGAAGGCCCAGAACATCCGGTATACCTTCGGGCTGCGCCATGCCCGGGAGGCTATATCATCGACATGGGCGGCGATGACTGGCGAGTTATCGAGGTATTGCCGACCGGCTGGCGGGTACTCGACAAGTCGGCTATTCGGTTTTGGCGGCCCAAACCAATGCGGGCGCTACCGCACCCCGAAACCGGCGGCGACGTGGCACGGCTGTGGGAGTTCGCCAACATCCCGGACAATCTCAGGCCCTTGGTGCTGGCGTGGTTGCTCGACGCCTGGCGGCCAGAAACGCCCTTCCCTGTTCTGGAATTGTGTGGCGTTCAAGGCACGATCAAAAGCAGCACACAAGACAAGCTCCGGCGCTTGATAGACCCCAACGCAGTCAATCTCCGGGCGGCACCGAAATCAGTAGAAGATATCTTCGTCGGTGCGGGCTGCAACTGGCTGGTAAGCTTCAACAACTTGTCCCATTTGTCGGCACCGCAACAGGACGCCTTTTGCAACCTGGCTCATGGTGGCGGCTTCGCGGCGCGCACCTTGTACACCAACGCAGACGAAACACTAATCGAGTGTAAAAGGGCTGTAGTGATTAACGGTATCGTACCGCTAGTCACCGCGCAGGACTTGGCCGACCGAGTGATTCATGCCGAGTTGCGTCCCATCGACTACCTCGACGAAAACGAAATCGAAGCGGCATTTATAGCAGCTTGGCCGGCGATCCTGGGCGGGCTGCTAAATCTGTTCGTCAAGACCCTGGCTTACCTGCCGTTGGTAAAACCGCAACGCCTGCCGCGCATGGGCGATTTTGCCAAGTTGGGCGAAGCGATGATGCAGGCCGAGGGCCACGCGGCCGGTGCGTTTATCGAGCTTTATGCGGCCAATCGGCGCGAATCCGTGGAGCGCGGACTTGAGGCTTCGTCCGTGGCATCGGCCATCCGGGAGATGGCGGACACACACCAAGGCAGCGGCGCGGTATTTGAGGGCACGATGAAGCGGCTACTCGACGTCCTGGCCGACTATCGAGGGACCGCCGACGCCTGGCCGAAATCTCCCAAGGGGCTCAGCGGCGAGCTTCGACGCCAGCAACCCGCGCTAAGTGCCATCGGTATTAATGTCGCTATTGGCAAAGCCGGGCGCGAGGGCGTCCCCGTCACGATTCGTCAGAGGACACCGTGACGACTTTCCATCTCCGACGATGTGAACGTTGTGAACGTTGTGAACGTTGTTTGGAAGTTTTTCTCTGGGAGAAATTATTTTTTGGCTTTAATGCCGACAAAAAACGCCATCGATTAGAGGACACCGCTAAAGTGGCTTTAGACGGTTTAGACGGTGAGTTGCCTCAGTTACCGAGCCTGGCTTTTTTGTTAGAAAAACAATGGATTACGCATAAGCTGGGTCCAGGCGAGCTTTTTTTCTCTTAAAAAACAATAAAGTACAACGATCCCAATTTGGGGTTCTTTGCCGTGCCATTTCTGCGTAGCGGCGCTCGATGTGAACGTTGTGAACGTTGTGAACGTTGTTTGGAAGTTTTTCTCTGGGAGAAATTATTTTTTGGCTTTAATGCCGACAAAAAATGCCATCGATTAGAGGACACCGTGACGACTTTCCATCTCCGACGATGTGAACGTTGTGAACGTTGTGAACGTTGTTTGGAAGTTTTTCTCTGGGAGAAATTATTTTTTGGCTTCCATACTCGGTGAGTTGCCGTATACATATTCTGTTTTTTTTTCGCGAGGCGGCTTTGATTCTGACCCCGGCACGGCGAGCCTTGCGAGTGCTGCTCTTACTACGAAACCGAAAGGCAAATCGCGAACTGTCGCAACTGTCGCAGGTGCAAACCCCCCAGGAAGGGCAAAACCGCATGGGCGGCATTACCCCCTGAGCCTGCACGCATGTTGTGTAAAGGTTCAGCAATACTTACACATTAGAAAACGAGCGTTTGCAAAAACAGGGGAAAAAGCGGTTTATCCTGTCCTCAACGGCGATCCTGTCCTCGATCCTGTCCTCAGCTAAGTTATTGATGGAAGGTTTCTTTTGATAGATTGAGGACAGGATAGACAGGATAAATGGGGAAAAAAAGAAATAGATGAAAAAAGCGCGATCCCCAGGCGCTGGCTATAAAGGCGGAATGCAAGCCCTGCTGCGAGAAGTGGCGCGAACCTTAAGAGCGCAAGCTGAGACTTTGAAGGACATCGAGTGAGAGGCAAAAAACACCATTGATGGGTAATTGAGTGCACAAACGTGTGCCCATAATGAAAAAGTAAAATATCAAAACTCAGTAACGGTGCGGCTTCGGGACAGTTTTCTAGCTTCTGTATTGAATGCGGTTTCCGGCATGGCCGGAACAGCTGATCGAATCCGCCGCGCCTTTTCGAACGTCCGCCCGCACAGTGCTGTGCTTTCGCCGATTAATTTCAAACCTCGCAACATTCGAGCTGCGTGCTAAGGGATTTTCAGGGCACAATCCTGTGGAAAACCACTGCAGGTGATGCAGCAAAGCTTAAGGAGCAAAGATATCCACAGCTTTTCCCCATTGCATAGCCAGAGTGTTCAACAGGCCGTTTCATGCTTAAGGTCTTGTTCGAGGGCTAAAAACCCGCATTCTTGAACCGATCAACAGGCTTAATAACAACCTAACTAGATTAATTTCTATTTTTAACAAGACGTGTGAAAAAATCGATCCCGGCAATCACGCTGTGGCGCTTGCACTCTTTCGGCGCAAAGCCTATTCATGGTGTTTTTGCTGGTTAACACAGGAGTTGATCGATGACAGGTTTTTCGCTATTCGTGCTTTTCCTGCTCGCGCTGTCGATTATCGCGGTGGTGATGAGCATCAAGTTCGTTCCTCAAGGCTATGAGTACACCGTCCAGCGATTTGGTAAATATACCGGTACGCTGCGTCCGGGGCTCAACATCATCATTCCCGTTATTGATCAGATCGGTGCTCAGTTGAACATGATGGAGCAGGTGATGGACGTCCCCTCGCAGGAGATCATCACCAAAGACAACGCCATGGTCAAAGTGGACGGTGTCGTGTTTTATCAGGTGATCGATGCGGCGAGGGCGGCTTACGAAGTGAGTAACCTGCATCTGGCCATTCTCAATCTGACGATGACCAATATCCGCACGGTGATGGGTTCTATGGATCTGGATGAGCTGCTATCGAAACGCGACGAGATCAATACGCGCTTGCTGCGAGTAGTCGACGACGCGACAACGCCTTGGGGCGTCAAAGTGACCCGGATCGAGATCAAGGACATCCGCCCCCCTCAGGATCTGGTGGACTCCATGGCGCGCCAGATGAAAGCCGAGCGCGACAAGCGCGCCGCCGTCCTGGAAGCGGAAGGCTTGCGACAGGCAGAGATTCTTCGCGCCGATGGGGATAAGCAGGCGGTGATCTTGGAGGCGGAAGGCCGTAAGGAGGCTGCCTATCGCGAAGCGGAGGCGCGCGAGCGGCTGGCGCAGGCGGAAGCGCGGGCCACTCTGGTGGTTTCCGAAGCAATCGCTAAAGGCGACGTTCAGGCGATCAATTACTTTATCGCGCAGAAATATGTCGAGGCGCTCCAGAGAATTGCCTCGGCGGAAAACAACAAGCTGATTTTTATGCCGCTGGAATCATCCGGCGTGATCGGCGCGCTGGGCGGCATCGCTGAACTGACCAAGGACGCCCTGGCCAAGCGAGGTTGCGACTCGTGAGTTTTTTGATCGTGTTCTGGCACTGGTGGGCGTTCGCCGTCTCACTGCTCGTTATCGAACTCCTCGTTTCCGGCATGTTTTTTCTGTGGATGGCGGTTGCGGCCTTTACTACGGGCGTTTTGTTATTGGTTGCACCGGCGTTGACGCGCGAAGTTCAGCTCCTGGTCTTTTCCGTGCTTTCGCTCGCCAGCATCGTCGTCTCCCGGAAATACCTGCACACGCATACGCTTGAAAGCGATCATCCGCTGCTGAATCGGCGCAGCGCCCAGCACGTGGGCAGAGAGTTCGTATTGGAAAACCCTATCGTCAATGGGCAGGCCCGAATACGAATCGATGATTCCACCTGGAAAATCCACGGTGAGGATTGTCCGGCCGGCGCTAAGGTTCGGGTCGTTTCAGCGAACGGAGTGGTGCTCAATGTCGAGAGAATCACCTGAAGGCTCTGACAATAGCCCGCGTGCAAGACCACGGTCTGCGCTCACGGTCTGCTCATGGGTCGATCGAGTTCATCCGTGCGCCTTCCTAAAGCCGCTCAATCCTGAATCGTCGAACGCATATAGCGATGCGGCTGAGAGCATTGCGCTGCGGCATCCGCCCGTAGTGGACAGCCAGATATTGTTCAGTGATGTTTTCGATCGCCCTCACCGGGTCTCCGCACGATGCTTTTGCCAAATTATCGCAAAGTGGCATAGCAGCGCGGCCGCATCCAATTGCGGTTGCTTCCGGCACAGAACCAAGAGAAAGATCAGCGACGAGCGCCAGCAGGTGCGTCAGCCAGACCTGCAGAGCTTTCCAGCCGACGATACCAGCAACCGCGGCCAGCGCTGGCTGAACGTCTTCCGGCAGCGGAAAAGTGCCGATCTAGCAGCCTGGGTTGTGTGTGGCGATGATGTAGAATGGCTCCGGCAAGGGCCAGGTTGTCACCGGGCGTTCTTCGATTCCTGCGCGCAGCGCTCTGCGCTTTGGGTGTCGAGCAGTCGACCTCGTCAGTCCGAATCATCGAGTGAAAGATCGGCCCGGGGGAAAGCGGAAAGCGCTCGTTTTGCTGTCGAAGGTCGATGAGCCTAGGCTATTTGCCGGCAACAGATCGCAGGTAAACTGAATTCTCTGATAGTTGAGGCCCAGCAAATTGGCTAAAGCATGCGCCAGCGTGGTCTTGCCGCCCCCGGCACGTCTTCTATCAGTAGATGCCACGGGCGATGGAGCAGCACAAGGCGGCGTGGATAACTCATGTGGGAGCCGAACGATCTTTTCAGAGCCGTAGAGAAAAAGATACATTAATCCGGTCGCGGCCGCTCGCAAGTCTTCTGCGTGCTGGCTGGCGGCGACGGAGTGAAATCATTACAATTTGATTTTTACGGGCGGGCCTTCTATGCACTCTAGTTATCGATTTGATGTGATCGTGGTCGGCGGTGGTCATGCCGGTACCGAGGCGGCTCTGGCGTCCGCGCGCGTGGGCGCAAGGACGCTGCTGCTGACGCAAAATATCGAAACGCTCGGCCAGATGAGCTGCAATCCTGCCATCGGCGGTATCGGCAAAGGCCATCTGGTGAAGGAGATCGATGCGCTCGGCGGGTTGATGGCGCGTGCCGCGGACCAAGCGGGTATTCAGTTCCGCGTGTTGAACGCCAGCAAGGGCCCGGCGGTCAGGGCTACGCGCGCCCAGGCCGATCGCGCCTTATATAAAAAAACCGTGCGCCGCGCTTTGGAGACACAAGCCGGTCTATCTCTGTTCCAGCAGTCGGTGTCCGATTTGATCGTTCGCAATGGCTGCGCGGTAGGCGTGGTCACGCAACTGGGCCTGAAGCTGGAGGCGCGCTGCGTGGTATTGACGGTAGGAACCTTCCTCGCCGGCCGCATCCACGTCGGGCTGGAAAGTTATCAGGGCGGCCGCGCCGGTGATCCGGCGTCCGGGGCCTTGGCCGCCCGCTTACGCGCGTTGCCGTTCCGGGTGGGACGCCTGAAGACGGGGACGCCACCGCGTATCGATGGACGCTCGGTTGATTTTGACGTCATGCAGGCACAGCCGGGCGATGTGCCGACGCCGGTATTTTCTTTCCTCGGCAAGCCGGAGGAGCATCCGCGGCAGGTTCCGTGCTTCATCACCCGCACTAATGAACGGACGCACGCTATCATCCGTGCGGGACTCGCGCGCTCGCCTCTCTATGCCGGCGTGATCGAAGGCGTGGGGCCGCGCTATTGCCCGTCCATCGAAGACAAGATCGTCCGTTTCAGCGACAGGGATTCGCATCAGATCTTTGTCGAGCCGGAAGGTCTGGATACCTTCGAGGTCTATCCCAATGGCCTCTCCACCAGTCTGCCATTTGATGTGCAGCAGGAATTGGTGCGCTCCATTGCGGGCTTTGAAAACGCACATATCACACGGCCGGGCTATGCCATCGAGTACGATTTTTCTGACCCCCGGGACCTGAAATCATCGCTGGAGACCAAGCACATGGAAGGCCTGTTCTTCGCCGGCCAGATCAATGGCACTACCGGGTATGAAGAAGCCGCTGCACAGGGCCTGATCGCCGGTCTCAATGCGGCGCGCAAGGCGCAGCAGCAGGAAGCGTGGTCGCCCACGCGCGATCAGGCGTATATCGGCGTACTGATCGACGACTTGATCACCCGCGGTACGTTAGAGCCGTATCGCATGTTCACCAGTCGGGCGGAATATCGCCTGCTGCTGCGAGAAGATAATGCCGATCTGCGTCTCACTGAAACCGGCCGTAAACTGGGCCTGGTCGATGACCTGCGCTGGCAGGCGTTTGTATGCAAGAGAACCGCAATCGCACGTCTGCAGGCGGATTTGTCCTCGATGCGAATTCGTCCTCATACGCCTGCGGCCGATGCCGTCGGCCGATCCCTCAAGGCGCCATTGCAGCGCGAGATGAGCCTGCTGGATCTGCTGCATCGTCCGGAAGTGGACATCGGACAACTGGAGTGTCTTGCAGCGACCCTCGTCGCCGAAGCGCACCCGGCAGTCAAGGAGCAGGTCGAAATTCAGGCGAAATACGCCGGCTACATCGAGCGCCAGCAGAGCGAAATCGATCGCCAGCGGCGTTACGATCACTGGCGCTTGTCGGAGACTTTGGATTACGAAAATATCATCGGCCTATCCAGCGAAGTGCGGGAGAAGCTTAGCTTGCAGCGTCCCGAAACAGTCGGCCAAGCCGCCAGGATACCGGGGATGACGCCGGCCGCGATCTCGCTGTTACTGATTCATTTACAGAAGAAAAGCGCTTAAGTCATCTTGAAAAATTTGCAGCAGGCGCTGGCGCATGGATTGGATGAATTGTCGCTGTCGTACGATCCGAATCAGCTCGATCGGTTGCTCAAGTTCCAGGCCTTACTGGAGAAGTGGAACAAGGTCTATAATCTCACCGCCCTACACGAACCCGAGAAAATCTTGAGCTTGCACGTGCTCGACAGCTTGACGGTGTTGCCTTATCTGAACGGCCAGCACATATTGGATGCAGGCACCGGCGCGGGACTGCCGGGAATTCCGCTTGCAGTCATGTCGCCGCAGCGAGCGTTTTTCCTGCTGGATGGCAATGCCAAGAAGATCCGCTTCGTGCAACAGGCGGCAATCGAATTGAAACTCGCCAATGTGCGCGTCGTTCAGGCGCGGCTGGAAAGCTTCAATCCCGGGCAAAAATTCAGCACCATTTTGGCAAGGGCGATCGCAACAGCTCCCAGCATGCTGGTCCAGGCGCGGCGTCTGCTGGCTGCGAACGGCGTGATCCTGCTGTTCAAGGGCCGGTTTCCTGTGGAGGAAATCGAACAATTGAAAGAACTCGATCCCGAAGTGATCCCGCTCAGAATACCGGGAGTCGATGCCCAGCGGCACGTGATCCGCATAAAGGCTTCAGCATAGATTCCGCAACCCATGGGAAAAATTATCGCGGTCGCGAATCAAAAAGGCGGTGTCGGCAAGACTACGACCAGCGTCAATCTGGCCGCGTCCCTGGCGGCCACGCAGCGGCGGGTGCTGCTGGTGGATCTCGATCCGCAGGGAAACACGACCATGGGCTGCGGCATCGACAAGGAGAAGGCTTCGCCTTCGGCGTACGATCTCCTGACCGAACCGATGGAGGCTGGCGAGGCCATTATGTCCCTCACCGAATTCGGTTTCGACCTCATTCCGGGAAATGCCGATTTGACGGCCGCTGAAATAGAGTTGCTGAGCAAGGAGAGGCGCGAGCGGGCGCTGGCCGATGTGCTGGCGACCTGCCGGGATGGTTACGAATTCATCCTCATCGATTGTCCCCCATCGCTCAATATGCTGACGCTAAACGCCCTGGTGGCTGCGGACAGCGTCTTGATCCCGATGCAATGCGAATACTATGCTTTGGAGGGCTTGTCGGCTCTCATGGACACCTTGAAAAATGTGCGCCGGACGGTCAACCCGGAGCTCCGTTTGGAAGGCCTCTTGCGGACCATGTTCGATTCGCGCAGCCGCCTGGCCAACGAGGTGTCGGATCAACTCACGAGCCACTTTCGCGACCGCGTCTTTCATACCATCATACCGAGAAACATTCGCCTCGCCGAGGCGCCGAGTCACGGGCTTCCCGCGATGCAGTTCGATAAGTCGTCACGCGGCTCGCTGGCTTATCTGGCGCTCGCGAGTGAGCTGGTGCGGCGTAATGAACGCTCCGCTCCGTCCACAATCGGGCCTGATTAGCGGTGGCCGTCAAGAAAAGAGGTTTAGGTCGGGGACTTGACGCCCTGCTGGGCGAAGCGGACGTAGCTGTCAATGAAAATCGACAGCAATCATTGCCCATCGAATATCTCACCACGAACCCCTTTCAGCCAAGAAAGGATATCGACCCGCAGCGCCTGCAGGAGCTGGCCGACTCCATCAAGGCACAAGGCATCGTGCAGCCCATCGTTGTTCGCAGCAAAGGAGAAAAGCGCTACGAGATTATCGCCGGAGAGCGCCGCTGGCGAGCCGCGCAACTAGCCGGGCTGCACGAAATACCGGTTGTCATGCGCGATGTCAACGATCAAACCGCTATCGCCATGGCGCTGATTGAAAACATCCAGCGCGACGACCTGAACGCCATGGAGGAAGCCGAAGCGCTGAAAAGATTGCTGAGCGAGTTCGACATGACGCACCAGCAGGTCGCCGACGTGATTGGTAAGTCGCGTGCGACCATTACCAATTTGCTGCGACTCAACGAACTGCATGCGGAAGTCAAACGCCTGCTGCATGCCGGTAGTCTGGAGATGGGCCACGCGCGCGCGGTTCTCGCCTTGGAATACGCCAAACAGGGTCCAGTTGCGCAGAAAATCGCCGCCAAAAAAATGACCGTGCGCGCGGCGGAATTGCTCGTCAAAAATCTTTTGGCAGCGAGGAAAACCACCAAACCCAAGCCTGATGCCGATATCCAGAACCTGGAAGCAGAGATTTCCCAAAAGTTGGGCGCTCAAGTTCACATTCAGCACACCAGTCGCGGCAAGGGCAGACTGATCATCAGTTATGCGAGCCTGGATCAGCTCCAGGGAATGCTCGAGAAAATGCGTTGAGATGCGCGCAGCTATGCCGTTGATCTTTGGGTTTTTGGTTGCTATTATCCATGTTCCTTTGCAGAGATAAGCATGCGGGGAAACAGCTATTTCTTTGCAGTGAAGCAGATTCTCCGTTTACAAGCCGTAGCGATAGTCCTGTTCAGCGCTTTGGTGCTGGTCGTTTGGGGCAGGACAGAAGCACGCTCCGCCATTTTAGGGGGCTTGGCAGCTTTTATCCCCAACGCCTATTTCGCGGCAGTCATCGGAAAACCCCATAACACAAGAACCGCCAAACAGCTACTCAGCTCGTTCTATGCCGGCGAAGCGATAAAAATTATAATGACCGGTACCCTTTTTATTTTAATATCCCAGCTACCAGATATTCTGTTTATACCCTTGATCACAGGCTTCATAGCGGCGGTCATGGTGTTTTGGTTCGCTCTTTTGCTGCGGAATCACCCCGTTTAACTCCATTTGGAAAGACAACAATGGCAACCGAAGCGCATGGTTCAGGTGGCGCCACAGAATATATTGTCCACCATCTAACATCGCTATCGACCGGTGAAGGGTTCTGGACATTTCACCTAGACACGCTTTTCTTCTCGCTGTTTCTGGGTTTCGTGTTTTTATTCGTATTCAAAAAAGCGGCTGAAAAAGCGACGCCCGACGTACCCGGAGCGCTACAGAACTTCGTCGAGATGATGGTCGAATTCGTCGATTCGCAGGTCAAGGACAGTTTTCATGGTCGCAGCGCCTTGATAGCGCCATTGGCATTGACCATTTTTATCTGGGTTTTCTTGATGAATTTTATGGATTTGTTCCCGGTCGATCTGTTGCCGATGATTGCCTCCGTCGTAGGGCTTGAGTACCTGCGCGTTGTGCCCAGCACCGATCTCAATGCAACGTTTGCCATGTCGCTCTCGGTGTTCTTTCTCATCATTTTTTACAGCATCAAGGTAAAGGGTGGCATTGGTTTCGCCAAAGAAATGTTGCTGACCCCGTTCGGCAAATGGCTAATCCCTTTTAATCTTTTGCTCAAGCTGGTCGAGGAGCTGGCAAAGCCGATCTCGCTCGGCTTGCGTTTGTTCGGTAACCTGTACGCCGGTGAACTCATTTTTATCCTGATTGCGCTGTTGCCGTGGTTCATCCAGCCGGTACTCAGCTTTCCCTGGGCTATTTTTCACCTCTTGATCATTACGCTGCAGGCTTTCATTTTCATGGTGTTGACAATCGTGTATCTGAGCATGGCGCACGAGGAGCACTGAGAGTTTATTTTGCTTATTTTCAAAACTTGGAGGAATAATGGAACTAGCGTCATTAACCGCAAGCGTTCAAGGGCTGACGGCCGTCGCCGTAGGCATCATCTTGGGAATGGGCGCGCTCGGAACGGCCATTGGCTTTGGTTTATTGGGCGGTAAATTTTTGGAAGGCGCTGCCCGTCAGCCGGAAATGGTACCGATGCTACAGGTCAAGATGTTCATCGTTGCAGGCTTGCTCGATGCGGTGACCATGATCGGTGTTGGCCTTGCCCTGTTTTTCACCTTCGCGAACCCTTTCCTGTCGGCGGTCACCACAGCGGCTGGCGGCTAACGAAGACGGGAATCGCTTGCACGCCTTTTTTACTCAGTATGAGGAATGCACCGTGACTATAAACGCTACTCTGATTGGGCAGATGATCACGTTTGCGCTTCTGGTGTGGTTCACCATGAAGTACGTATGGCCCCCGATCGTGCAGGCTCTTGAAGAGCGCAAGAAGAAAATTGCCGAGGGACTGGCTGCCGGGGAGCGGGGCAAACGCGATATGGAGCTGGCGGAGAAACGCGCAAGAACACTCATCAAGGAAGCACGCGATCAGGCAGCGGAAATCGTCAATCTGGCCCACCGGCGGGCGAATGAACTGGTTGACGAATCCAAATATACGGCAAAAGAAGAAGGCGAGCGCCTGATATCGACCGCCAAATCAGAGATAGACCGCGAAATGCAACAGGCAAGAGAGGCGCTGCGCAAACAGGTCGCCGTGCTGGCAATTTCTGCCGCTGAGCAAATTCTGCAGAAAGAGGTCGATCGGGACAAGCATAGGGAGATTATCAGTACGCTAGATAGGCAGCTGGACCGCGCATCATGAGCGAAGTGATAACGCTGGCCCGACCTTATGCCGCGGCACTCTATAAATGGGCGCAGGAGACGCAATCCACTGATCGATGGTCGGAGTCACTGATGTTCCTCTCCCAGATCATGGAGGACGGACAAGTTGCTAAAGCTGCCTCCAACCCAAAAATAAGAAAAGACCAGTTCGAAGAATTCTTCCTTGACCTGTGCCGAAAAAAACTTCCGGAAGACGCGTTAAATCTGGTTAAGCTCCTGATTCAAAACAATCGCTTGCGTCTACTCAAGGACATCAGCAGTTTATACGAGCGCTACAGGGCAGAAAACGAAGGCTATGTAGATGCGGAAATCGCGACCGCCTATCCTCTCGAAGAAAGCGACGAAACGCATCTCACCGCCCTATTGGAAAAGGCGCTCGGCAAAAGCGTCCGGATGCACGCGACCCAGGATAGCTCGTTGATCGGCGGAGTGCTGATTCGCACGGGCGACAAGGTAATTGACGCCTCGATACGGGGCCAGATTGAAAGATTAGCCAAACGGCTCTACAGCTAGCGCGGGAAAAGACGTATGCACTTGAATCCATCAGAAATCAGTGATCTCATCAAAAAGAGGATCGAAAACTTTAACCTCGACGTTGAATCGCGTACCGAGGGAACGATCGTGAGCTTGACGGATGGTATCGTTCGCGTTCACGGCCTTGCTGATGTAATGCAGGGTGAAATGGTCGAGTTTCCCGGAGACACCTACGGCATCGCACTGAATCTCGAAAGGGACTCCGTCGGTGCTGTCGTGCTCGGGCCCTATGAGCACCTCTCCGAGGGTGACAGCGTAAGGTGTACGGGCAGAATCCTCGATGTGCCGGTAGGGGAAGCGCTACTCGGTCGGGTGGTCGATGCGCTCGGTAATCCCATCGATGGCAAAGGTGCGATAGAAACCACCGAGCGCTCGCCGATCGAGAAAATCGCGCCGGGCGTCATTACCCGCCAGTCGGTCAGCCAGCCGGTGCAAACCGGTCTGAAAGCCATCGACTCAATGATTCCGATTGGCCGGGGACAGCGCGAGCTGATCATTGGTGACCGGCAGACCGGCAAAACGGCAATCGCCGTGGATACCATCATCAATCAAAAAGCCAGCGGCGTTAAATGCGTCTACGTTGCCATAGGCCAGAAACAGTCCTCGATTGCCAATGTCGTCAGGAAACTGGAGGAGCACGGCGCCATGGGGCATACCATCGTGGTGGCTGCCTCGGCATCCGAATCGGCGGCATTGCAATTTATTGCCCCGTATACGGGCTGTTCGATGGGTGAGTACTTCCGCGACAACGGACAGGATGCGCTGATTATTTATGATGATTTGACCAAGCAGGCGTGGGCCTATCGTCAGGTTTCACTTCTGCTGCGCCGGCCGCCGGGACGCGAAGCGTATCCTGGCGATGTCTTTTATCTGCATTCGCGCCTGCTCGAACGCGCGGCCAGAATAAATGCCGCAGAGGTGGAAAAGGTGACCAATGGCAGGGTTTCGGGTCGAACCGGATCACTGACCGCACTGCCGATCATTGAAACACAGGCCGGCGATGTTTCAGCCTTCGTTCCCACCAATGTCATTTCCATTACCGATGGCCAGATCTTTCTGGAAACGAGCCTATTTAATTCCGGTATTCGCCCCGCCGTGAACGCAGGTCTTTCGGTATCCCGTGTGGGCGGTGCGGCGCAAACCAAGATCATCAAGAAGCTCGGCGGCGGCATACGACTGGATCTGGCTCAGTTTCGTGAGTTGGCGGCATTCGCTCAATTTGCATCCGACCTCGACGAAGGTACGCGCAAACAGATCGAGCGCGGCCAGCGTGTCACCGAGATGATGAAGCAGAATCAGTATTCCACGATGAACGTGGCACAGATGGCGGTTTCATTATATGCCGTAAACGAAGGCTATCTCGATGACGTGGAAGTCGGTAAGGTGCGCGACTTTGAAGATGCGCTACAGAATTATATGAAGTCCGAACACATCGATTTACTGGATAGAATCAATGCAGCCGGCGATTATGATGATGAAATTCAGGCAGGGCTGAAGGAAGCCGTTCAAACGTTTAAACAAACCCACAATGCGTGGTAGGAACTGACGATGGCGGTTGGAAAAGAGATTCGCAGCAAGATCGCGAGTATCAAAAACACGCAGAAAATCACCCGCGCCATGGAGATGGTCGCTGCCAGCAAGATGAGAAAGACGCAGGACAGAATGCGGGTCACTCGCCCTTATTCGAAAAAAATTGGCCAGATCATCGCGCATCTGGCGCATGCGAAACCCGAATATAAACATTCCTTCTTGATCGAACGGGAGTGCAGAAGTGTAGGGATGACCGTGATCGCTTCCGATCGGGGTCTATGCGGCGGTCTTAACGCCAATTTATTCCGCCAGGTATTGCGCAAGATGAAAGGTTTATCCGATCAGCAGATGAACGTTCGTCTTTATGCGGTAGGTCAGAAAGGAAGCGTTTTCTTTACCGGGATTGGTGCGAAGGTCATCTGTCAAGTGACGCATCTGGGAGATTCGCCGAGCTTACAAGACATTCTTGGTGTGATGAAGGTAATGCTGGACGAGTACAATGAAGGAAAAATCGACCGGCTTTGTATCGCCTATAACGAGTTCGTAAACACCATGACCCAAAGACCGACGATCAAGCAGCTTTTGCCGATCCACGCGGAGGAGATCGGTGGAGAGCTGCCGAGACTGTGGGACTATATTTATGAGCCCGACGCCAGGGAAATTTTGGACGAGCTACTGGCGCGCTATATCGAGTCGATGACTTTTCAGGGGCTGGTTGAAAACAATGCCTGTGAGCAGGCGGCGCGCATGGTGGCCATGAAGAGCGCCTCGGACAATGCCGGTAAACTGATCGATGAATTGCAGTTGATCTACAACAAGGCCCGACAAGCGGCGATTACGCAGGAAATCTCGGAAATCGTGGCGGGCGCGGCAGCCGTCTGATCATATTTTAAGGGCAACAAGCATTAACGGCTTTTTAGAGGGCAATATGAATTCAGGTGAAGTGGTCCAGGTGATTGGTGCAGTAGTCGATGTCGAATTTTCACGCGAATCGTTGCCGAAAATTTATGATGCGCTAAACGTTGAGGGGCAGGGCTTGGTGCTGGAGACGCAGCAGCAGCTCGGCGATGGCGTGGTCAGAACGATCGCCATGGGAAGCACGGATGGCTTGAAGCGCGGCACTAAGGTGGCAAATACCGGCGCACCCATCTCAGTGCCGGTGGGCACGCAAACCTTAGGCCGCATCATGAACGTCCTGGGTCAGCCCATCGACGAAAAAGGACCGATCGGGGAAAAGGAAAAGTGGGCCATTCACCGCAAGGCACCCAGTTATGAGGAACAAGCGGTGACGAATGAGCTGCTGGAGACGGGCATCAAGGTGATCGATCTGATCTGCCCTTTTGCGAAAGGCGGGAAGGTTGGGCTTTTTGGCGGGGCCGGAGTGGGCAAGACCGTCAATATGATGGAATTAATCAGAAATATTGCGATCGAGCATAGCGGCTATTCTGTTTTCGCAGGCGTAGGCGAGCGCACCCGCGAGGGCAACGACTTCTATCATGAAATGAAGGACAGTAATGTTCTTGACAAGGTATCCCTCGTTTACGGCCAGATGAACGAGCCGCCCGGTAATCGCCTGCGCGTGGGCTTAACCGGCTTGACGATGGCTGAATATTTCCGCGAAGAAGGCCGTGACGTCCTGTTGTTCATCGATAATATCTATCGCTACACGCTTGCCGGCACGGAAGTCTCTGCGCTGTTAGGTAGAATGCCTTCGGCTGTAGGTTATCAGCCCAACCTGGCTGAGGAAATGGGCACGTTGCAGGAGCGCATCACCTCGACCAAGACGGGTTCCATTACATCCATTCAGGCAGTCTATGTGCCGGCTGATGACTTAACCGATCCTTCTCCGGCGACGACGTTCGCTCACCTCGATGCAACGGTGGTGCTGTCGCGCCAAATCGCCGAGCTCGGCATTTATCCGGCGGTCGATCCGCTCGATTCGACCAGTCGCCAGCTCGATCCTCTGGTTATCGGACAGGAACACTATAACGTGACGCGACGGGTGCAAGGGACGCTGCAGCGTTATAAGGAACTGCGCGATATCATAGCCATCTTGGGAATGGATGAGCTTTCAGAAGAGGACAAACTGACCGTTTCTCGAGCGCGCAAGATTCAGCGTTTCTTGTCACAGCCGTTTTTTGTGGCGGAAGTCTTCACCGGATCTCCCGGCAAATATGTCCCGCTGAAGGATACGATTACGGGATTCAGCGGTATCGTTGAAGGGGAGTTTGACGACATTCCCGAACAAGCTTTCTACATGGTCGGCACGATGGACGAGGTCTTGGAGAAAGCCAAACGGTTAGCCGCTTAGTTATCGCGAAGGCTACAGTCATGACCATGACCATACATGTGGATATCGTAAGCGCTGAAGCAGAGATTTATTCAGGGTTGGCGGAAATGCTGTTTGCGCCTGCAGAACTAGGCGAAGTAGGCATAGCGCCCCGCCATGCGCCACTGATTACCCGATTGAAGCCGGGCGAAGTGCGGGTCAAAGTCAATGATAGAGAAAGTTATCCTTTTTATGTCTCCGGCGGCATGCTGGAAGTCCAGCCCCATATAGTGACCGTACTGGCCGATACCGCTATTCGTGCCAAGGACATCAATGAGGCAGCTGCATTGGAGGCAAAGAAAAGGGCTGAGGAAATGCTGAGGGATAAATCCGGGCAGTACGATTACAGCAAGGCGCAGGCTGAATTGGCGAAAGCCGTGATGCAGCTCAATACCTTGGAGCGTTACAGAAAAAGAAGACGCTAAAATATCCTCACCTGGTTTAACAGCCCGGTATGTATGGAGGATCATGAGCCCATACCGACCGGGCTTTGTTATTTTACTAACTTTTAAAATTCCCTCATTAAGCTCAAGATAATATCTTTAATCATTCCTTTGACGATGAGATTGCAGACCCTAATTTTAGCCGCTGGACAGGGCACCCGAATGAAATCGATGCGCCCCAAGATTCTGCACAAGCTCGGCGGCGTCAGCTTATTGGAGCACGTCTATAACCTAGCCAAGCAGTTAAGCGATAACCAAATAATCACCCTATATGGCCATGGCGGAGAAGCGCTGCTGGCAGAGCTGGATTACCTAGAGACAAACTGGGTCGAGCAGAAGGAACAGCTCGGTACGGGTCATGCGGTGATGCAGGTAGCCGACAGCATCAACGATCAAAGTACGGTCCTGGTGCTTTATGGTGATGTACCGTTACTCAAGCTGGCGACCGTCAATAAATTGCTTCAGCAGGTTTCTGATCGCAGCTTGAGCCTGCTGACGGTAGAATTAGAAGATCCGACTGGCTACGGGCGAATTATTCGAGACAGCCATGGGTCTGTGATGCGCATTGTCGAAGAAAAGGATGCAAGTCCTGCAGAAAAACGGATCACCGAAGTCAATACAGGCATTCTGGCCGCAAAGGGCAATAAACTGAAAGACTGGCTTCGCAAGCTGGACAATGACAATGCCCAGGGCGAATTTTATCTCACGGATATCATTGCCCTGGCGGTAAATGATGGCGTCGATATTGATACCACCAAACCGGCTGATCGCGACGAAGTGCTCGGCATCAATGATCGCCAACAGTTGGCGCACCTGGAGAGGGTTTATCAGCTAAATCAAGCCAAGCAACTCATGGCGAAAGGGGTAACCTTGCTCGATCCCGGGCGATTCGATTTGCGCGGTGAGATCACCGAAATCGGCCAGGATGTTGAAATCGATATCAATGTCATCCTGGAAGGACGGTTACGCATCGGCAAGAATGTGAGGATCGGGCCCCATACGATCATCCGCAACAGCGCAATAGGCGATGAGGTTGAAATCATGGCCCATTGCGTGATCGAGGACGCCATCATCGGTCCGGGCAGCCGGATCGGCCCTTTCGCACGGCTGCGCCCGGAGACGACTCTCGGCGATGGCGTTCATATCGGCAACTTCGTCGAAATCAAAAAATCGAGCGTAGCCAGCCGCTCGAAAATCAACCATCTCAGCTACATCGGCGACAGCATCGTAGGTGCCGAAGTCAATATCGGCGCGGGTACCATTACCTGTAACTATGATGGCGCCAACAAACACCAGACCATCATCGAGGACGGCGCATTTATCGGCTCGGATACGCAGCTTGTCGCGCCGGTTAAAGTAGCCAGGAATGCCACCATCGGAGCGGGCTCGACCATCACTCGGGACACTCCGGAGAGCACCTTGACACTCAGCCGCTGTAAACAAGTCAGCGTTGAAGGATGGCAACGGCCGGTTAAAAAAAACAGGAGTTAATGCATGTGCGGAATCGTTGGCGCGGTCGCTCACAGACTCATTTCCTCGGTCTTATTGGACAGCCTGAAGCGGCTAGAATACCGGGGGTACGACTCAGCCGGAATCGCCGTATTGGATGAATCGGATCAGTTGGAACGAGCCCGAAAAAAAGGCAAAATCAAGGAACTGGAGTCTTATATTCGACGATCGCCGATCGTCGGTAAAATCGGCATCGCGCATACCCGCTGGGCAACGCACGGCGTTCCGTCAGAACGAAATGCGCATCCGCATATTTGCCGCGACACCGTCGCCGTTGTGCACAACGGCATTATCGAAAATCATGATCTACTCAGAACGAAGCTCCGGCAAAAAGGCTATGAGTTCAGTTCGGAAACGGATACGGAAGTCATTCCCTATCAGATTCACGATTTTTTGACAAACGGAAGCTCGTTGTTCGACGCGGTGAAAAGCACCTGTCAATTGCTTGAAGGCGCCTACGCCCTTGGCGTGATCAGCACGACCGATCCACGGCAGCTGATTGCCGCGAGGAAACGAAGCCCCCTGGTAATCGGCGTCGGCGAAAGCGAAAACTTCATCGCCTCGGATGTCTTTGCTCTTGTCGGCGAAACCCAGCGCTTCATTTTTTTAGAAGACGGCGATATCGCCATGCTGACCGCGGAAACCATCGATATCTATGATGCTGACGGGAACCTAGTCGCGCGCCCGGTCCACGAGATGAAGATTTCCGCCGACGCGATCGAAAGGGGCGAGTATCGCCATTACATGATCAAGGAGATTTACGAACAGCCGATAGCGATTGAAAAAACGGTGGATGGACGCATCCAGGCCGGACGAGTCCTGGACGCCGCCTTCGGGCCTACGGCCACCGAAGCGTTCGACACAATCAAGGCCGTCCAAATCGTCGCTTGTGGCACCAGTCACCACGCGGGCTTGGTGAGCCGCTACTGGATGGAAGCGATAGCCGGGCTGCCCTGTAATGTGGAAGTCGCGAGCGAGTTTCGCTATCGCAAACAGATCGTGCGGCCGGATACCCTGTTCATCACCATTTCGCAATCCGGGGAGACCGCCGATACGCTTGCCGCGCTGAAAGAAGCCAAACAACTGGGTTATGCGCATACCCTGGCGATCTGTAACGTCGCAGAGAGCTCGATCGTGCGGGAGTCCGAATCGGCGCTGATGACGCGCGCGGGTCCTGAGATCGGCGTCGCTTCGACCAAGGCCTTTACGACCCAACTGGTCGCCCTGCTGCTGCTGGTCGTGGCGCTAGGCAAGCGCAACGGGCTGACCGGAAGTCAGGAAGCCAAGATCGTCAAGGAGTTGGAAGACTTGCCGGGGCAAATCACCAAAGTCTTGCAGTTGGATGGCGAAATCGAATGCTGGGCGCAGCAATTCGGCAACAAACACCATGCACTCTACGTCGGCCGTGGAGCGCAGTATCCGGTCGCCATGGAGGGCGCGCTGAAACTGAAGGAAATCTCCTATATCCATGCGGAAGCGTATCCAGCGGGGGAATTGAAGCATGGGCCGCTGGCTCTGATCGACAGCGAAATGCCGGTCATTGCAGTAGCGCCTAACAACGAACTGCTGGAGAAATTGAAATCCAACCTACAGGAAGTACAGGCGCGCGGAGGCGAGTTATATGTCTTTGCCGATGTACGCGCGGCGATGGAGAACGCGCCTGGCGTCAGCATTCTGCGGGTGGCGGAGACCGATGAAATCGTGGCGCCCATCGTCTATACCGTACCCCTGCAGCTATTGGCATATCACGTGGCGCTGATAAAGGGAACCGATGTCGACCAGCCACGCAATCTCGCAAAATCGGTCACGGTCGAATAAGCCCCAAGCCGCAAGATCGCTTTGGTGATACCGCTCGTTATCGGCCTGTTAGTGGCCGGGCGGCATTCCGAACGATAAGGCGATCAGCGAGCCCAGTTCAACGCGCCCCATGCCTGAGTAAAAAACGGAAGTGGAACCACCAAGGCGCTGACGGAGAGATGGGCATTGAATTTTATATTCGGACATAGGGCATCCGGCTTGCAATGGCTTAGTATTTTCGCTTTGGTGCATGATCAATGAATTTGCTGATCCGTTTGCTGCATTTGGGTAACAAGCGTTCAAAAGGCTCCACGGCCGAACCTTGTGTGATTTCGCCCATGCAAGACGGCATCATCCTAAGAACGCCTACTGAGAAAAAACCCGTCAGTGTTTCGCCCGCGATGCTCAAACAGCTGTTTCCCGTGCGCAACCTCAGTGAAGAGGAGCTGGAGGCCTTCTCGCTGGGCCGGGAGGCCGAAGTGTATGGTCCTGAGTCTATCCTTTTCCGACGCAAGCAGCCCATCAATGCGTTATTTTATCTCTTGAAAGGTACGGTGAGGATGGAGGTCGAGGAAGGGAGCAGTTATACCATCGGGGCAAATACGCCTAAAGCCCGTTTTCCGCTGTGCAGCGGCAAGGTCTGTAGTGCGACGGCCTACGCCCAAACGGATATTCAAGTGCTCAGGGTCTCGAGCAAGATCATGAGCAGTAACATCAACGACAGGACGGCCGTGCTCGAATTCATTGACCCCCATCATCCCGATGTTCCCGAGCGGCTGCAGGAAAACAAATTGTTCCAGGCGTTTTGTCAGTATTACCGCGATGAAGCGCTGGAATTACCTAGCCTGCCCGATGTCGCTATCAAGCTCAGAAGTGCCTTGGTTCATGAAATCAACATCGCCGAGGCCGCCAAAATCATCCAGCTCGATCCGATTATCGCGGCCAAGCTGGTTCACGTCGCCAATTGCCCGCTGTACCTCCCGGCCCATCCCGTTAATAGTTGTTGCGATGCGATCACTCGACTCGGACTCATGGCTACCCAAAATCTGGTCACGACCTTGAGCTTGAAGCAGGTGTTTAATGGCAAGCATCCTTATGTCGCGCTCAAACTGCGCGAGGTCTGGAAGCGCAGCATCTACTTGTCTGCCTTGTGCTTTGCGCTGGCATCGCAAAACCGGGGAGTGAACGCCGAAGAGGCGTTATTGGCCGGATTGATCGCTGATATCGGCATCGTGCCTTTTCTTTATTTCGCCGCGAAGTTTCCAGAGGAACATCAAGAGCTGGAAGCGATCGATTGGGCGCTGCCTTGCTTTAAAGGGCCGGTTGGCGCATGGGTGTTGAAAAAATGGGATTTCCCTCCCGAACTGGTGGAGATCCCGGTGTTGGCGGAAAACTGGTTTTACGATAGTGGCGATCGGCTTACCCTGAGTGATATCGTGATCTTGGCCAGCCTGCACGCTCATATCGGGACATCGCGGATGGCGGAGTTGCCGGCCATCCACTCGCTTCCGGCCTGCGGAAAACTGACCGATGGCAGGCTTTCGCCGGCGCATTCGTTGCAGGTTCTACATGATGCGAAAGCCAAGATCAACGAAGCGCTGAGATTTTTTACGGTCTAGCCTGATCGACCCCCTGAACGACCGCCAGATCATTTGATTTTCTTTCCTTCCGTGGCCGGTTATGAACAATCCCTTGCTTGAAGATCATTCTCTCCCGCCTTTCTCCCGCATCAGGGCGGAACATGTCCTGCCAGCGATACGCCAATTGCTGGATGAGAACCGTACCGCCATAGCGAGCCTGTTGGCGGCCGACCGGGTGCATGACTGGGACAGCCTGGTCCGGCCCCTGGAAGACTTCGATGATCGGCTCAACAAGGCCTGGTCGCCAGTCAGCCATATGAACGCGGTGGTCAACAGCGACGCACTGCGCGAAGCCTATAACGCCTGCCTGCCGTTGCTCAGCGAATATGCGACCGAGATCGGCCAAAACCGCCAGTTGTTCGAGGCCTATCTGCAGCTCACACAGAGCGCTGAGTTCGGCCGGCTCAGTTCCGCGCAGAAAAAAATCATCGAAAATGCGCTACGCGATTTCCGACTTTCCGGGGTAGCGCTTGAGGAAGCTGAAAAGGCGCGGTTCAAGGAAATCGCCCAAGACCTCTCCACATCATGCAGTCAATTCTCGGATAACCTTTTGGATGCGACACAGGCCTGGGACAAGCACATCGAAGATGAGAGCCTGCTCAGTGGCATTCCGGAATCGGACCGTGCCTTGGCGCGCCAGAGTGCCCAGTCGAAAGGCAAGACCGGCTGGCTGTTCACTCTTGAATTTCCTTCCTACATCGCGGTGATGACGTACGCCGACAACCGCGACTTGCGGCGCGAATTCTATGTCGCCTATAGTACGCGAGCCTCTGATCAGGGCCCCACGGCGCCTCAGTGGGATAATTCCGAGCTGATGGAAAAAATTCTCGCGCTGCGTCATGAGGAAGCTCGGCTTTTAGGCTATCAAAACTATGCCGAGCTCTCGCTGGTTTGCAAAATGGCGCAAACACCCGGCCAAGTCGTCGGTTTCCTCAAAGATCTTGCCGCGCGCGCCCGTCCCGTCGCCGAAGACGATCTGCATGAACTCCGCCGGTTCGCCCGCGAGCATCACGGCCTCGAGCCGCTGGAGGCTTGGGATATGAGCTATTACTCAGAAAAGCTGCGCCAGCATAAATATGCGCTGTCGCAGGAAGAGCTGAGACCTTATTTCCCGGTCGCCCGCGTGCTAACCGGTTTGTTTGCCGTGGTCGAGCGGCTCTATGGGCTCGATATCAGGGAGCGGAGCGGTGTCGATACCTGGCACCCGGACGTCAAATTTTTCGAAATTCACGATCGTAGCGGTGAACTGCGCGGCGCGTTTTATATCGACCTGTACGCCCGTCCTAACAAGCGCGGGGGCGCCTGGATGGACGAATGTATTGCGCGGCGAAGGCTGCCGGACCAGGTGCAAAAGCCGGTCGCCTATCTGACCTGCAACTTCACGCCGCCCGTAGGTGATGATCCTGCGCTTCTCAGGCACGATGAAGTGCTCACCCTGTTTCACGAATTCGGCCACGGTCTGCATCATCTGTTGACTCGAGTGGACTATCTGGGTGTTTCCGGCATTCACGGCGTGGAGTGGGACGCGGTCGAACTGCCCAGCCAGTTCATGGAGAATTTCTGCTGGGAGCACGAAGCCCTTGCGTTGATTTCCGGCCATTACCGGACCGGGGAAACGCTGCCGGACGAATTATTCGCCAAAATGATCGCCGCCAAGAATTTCCAGGCCGGCATGCAGATAGAGAGACAGCTCGAATTCAGCCTGTTCGATTTTCTCATCCATCTGGAATACGATCCGAGCAAGGGCGGACGGATTTATGAAATCCTCGATCGCGTGCGCAAAGAGGTGGCCGTGTTTATCCCGCCCGCGTTCAATCGTTTCGCGCACAGTTTCTCCCACATCTTCTCCGGTGGCTATGCGGCGGGCTATTACAGCTACAAATGGGCAGAAGTGCTGTCGAGCGATGCCTTCTCGCGGTTCCAGGAAAACGGCGTATTCGACCCGGAAACCGGACATTCATTTCTGGTCAACATTCTCGAAAAAGGCGGCAGCCAGCCGGCTATGGAACTTTTTGTGGCGTTCCGGGGGCGCGAGCCCAAAATCGATGCGCTACTCCGGCACAACGGCATTGCTGCTTAAGCGCCATCCCTGACCTCGGCAACGGGGGAACAAAGGCCGGCAGGAACCGGCTTTGCCTACGCCGCTTCACGCTGAAGCGGGCGGCGGATAGAGTCCAAAGCGCGGTCAGCTCGGTTCGCACCGCTTACAGCAAGGAGGAAAAGGAATTTTTCCTATTCCTCGCTGGTGGAGTGCATGGAAGAATGAAGTCTCCGATCTGCCGGTTGACGACATCACCCCATGAAAAGTTACCCTCTTGCTCTCCTGCTCGTGACGCTGACAGCGATGGCCCGGGCCGATAAAGCGCCTCTTGATGTCTTCGAACTTCCGGATGTCGAAGTGGTGGGCATCACTCCGCTGCCGAGCTTGGGGCTGCCGCTCCGCGAGGTGCCAGGCAACGTGCAATCGGTGGAGGACGAGGCGATGGAACGCCAGGAGTCCTTGAATCTGCCCCGGTTCATGAACCGCAACCTGAACAGCGTGAACATCAACGACGTGCAGAACAATCCGTACCAGCCGGATGTCACCTACCGCGGTTTCAATGCATCGCCCCTGATCGGGACGCCGATCGGTCTCTCGGTCTACCAGGACGGCGTCCGCGTCAACGAGCCGTTCGCCGATACCGTAAACTGGGACCTGATACCGCAGTCCGCGATCGCCAACCTGGACCTGATTCCGGGCTCCAACCCCTTGTTTGGCCTCAACACGCTGGGCGGTGCGCTGTCTATCCGCACCAAGAGCGGCTTCAGCCACCCCGGCACGCGGGCGGAAATCTACGGCGGTTCCTTCGGACGCAAGGCGTTTGAATTTGAGCACGGGGGATTCCAGGACCGCTTCGACTGGTTCATCACCGGCAATCTCTTCGAGGACGACGGCTGGCGCGATCACTCCCACAGCAACGTGCATCAGTTGTTCGCCAAGGTAGGCTGGGAGGATGAAACGACCGACGTCGATCTCAGCTATACCTTCGCGAAGAACAAGCTGACCGGCAACGGCCCCTTGCCGGAAAGCATGCTGCAAGCGGACCGCAACGCCGTCTATACGTTCCCGGACATCACCGAGCCCGAGCTGCATTTTTTCAATCTGCGCGTGAGCCATCAGTTTTCTCCGGATTGGCTTTTGGCGGGCAATGCCTATTACCGCGGCAATGCCCTCGACACCTTCAACGGCGATGTGGCGGAAGACTGCGAGCGGTTCGCCACCTTCGGCCAATGTCTGAGCGGGGGAGGGGAACTGATTCCTTCCGCCGTCAATCGAAAATCGCGCAGCGTCGAGGACGGTACCGGCGTGCAGCTTCAGTTGAGCTATCTGGGCAAGCTGTTCGATCTCGACAACAAACTCATTTTCGGCACCAGCTACGACTTTGGGACTACCGATTTCACACAGTCCGAACAGGAAGCGGCGTTCACTTCAAGCCGAGGCACCACGCCGCTCGACGATCCGGAAACCGCAACGCAGGCGCGGGCGACCAATCAGTATCTCGGCCTCTTCGCCACCGACACCCTGTCCGTGACGCCGTGGCTGCACCTCAACGCCTCGGGTCGCTGGAACCGGGCGGAGATCGAGCTGGCCGGTTTCGGCACAGAGGAAGAGGCAGGCGAACGCACTTCGCTCGCCGGTCGTCACGTGTTCGATCGCTTCAATCCTTCCGCCGGGCTCACCTTGCAGCCGCTGGACGCCCTGTCTCTGCCAGGCGGTTCGATCAAGGACTTGACCTTCTACGGAAATTACAACGAGGGTTTTCGCGTCCCCACCCCGGTGGAACTGACCTGCGCCGACCCGGAAGCGCCCTGTTCTTTGCCCAATAGCTTCATCGCCGATCCGCCGCTGAAGCCGGTGATATCAAATACTTTCGAAGTGGGTCTGCGCGGCCAGTTTGGCGAGGCGGTGCGCTGGACCACCGCGCTGTACCGCACGCAGCTCTACAACGACATCCTGTTCACCAATGTCCCAGGCGGTGGCTTGGCGCGCGGGTTTTTCCAGAACGTGGGAAAGACTCTGCGGCAGGGCGCGGAGGTGGGCCTGCAAGGACATCTCGGCCGCTTCAACGGGTACGCCAACTACAGCTTCGTAGAGGCCACCTACGAGACCCGTGCCACGCTGCAAAACGCCCTGGGTCCGGAGATCATCCGTCCGGGCGACCGCATTCCCGCCATTCCGCAGCAACTCGTCAAGCTGGGCGCGGAGTACGAACTCTTGACCGGCTGGTTTTTCGGCGGCGATCTTCAATACGTCTCCAGCCAGTTCTTGCGCGGTGATGATCAAAACCGACTGCCTAAGGTGAGCGAGTATGTGGTGGTCAACCTCCATATGCGCTACCGAATCCACAAGCAGGTGGAACTCTTCGCCCTGGCCAACAACGTCCTCGACGCCAACTACGAGAACTTCGGGGTGGTCAACCGGAATTTTTTCACCGGCGCTCCAGCTGGCGGCACTCCAGAACGCTTTCTCGGTCCCGGCGCACCGATCGCGGGATGGGCCGGGGTGCGCGTACGGTTCGATTGACCCGCTTGAAACCCTGGAACACGAGCAACTTTGCTTCGCACAGCGAAGACGATCGACCGCCGGGCGCTCGTGTTGCGCTTCATCACCGGCCGCCGCAATCCACGGCTTGCATTGTCTCGCCGCGAACGTGAAAATTGCCGTAACCGGTATAAATTTCGGCTGCGCCTGACCATCCGCCACGGTGGCGGCGGGCGAGCCAGGCCAAACCGGAGCTTGAAATGTGTCCGCTCCAGTATCCGTTCCCGCCGTCCCAGGTGGTCGAGTTCTACCGCCTGTACTTCGGCCCCGTGAACCGCGCCTTCGCGGCGCTCGATGCGGATGGGCAGGCGGCGCTGCGGCGCGATCTGGAGCAGTTGTGGTCAGCGCATAATCGCGCTAAGGACAACTCAACACAGGTCGCGGCAGAGTATCTTGAAGTGATCGCCACAAGATGACTTCGCGGAAGCCCGGCAGCCGACCTTCACCCGGGCTGCACGCCGTAGTGCGTCCTGACATAGGTCTCCACGATTTCCTGAAATTCGTCGGCGATATGGTCGCCCTTTAGCGTGACCGTTTTGACGCCGTCCTCGTAGACGGGCGCGACAGGCACTTCGCCGGTTCCCGGCAGGCTGATGCCGATATTGGCGTTCTTGCTCTCACCGGGGCCGTTCACCACGCAGCCCATGACAGCGACGTTCATGTCTTCCACGCCGCTGTAGTGTCTTTTCCACTCCGGCATTTTGTGGCGCAGATGGCTCTGGATTTGCTGGGCCAGCTTCTGAAAGTAATCGCTCGTGGTGCGGCCACAGCCGGGACAGGATATCACCATCGGCGTAAACGCACGGATGCCCAGGGTTTGCAGGATTTCTTGGGCGATGATGACTTCCAGGATGCGGTCGGCGCCGGGCTCCGGCGTCAACGATATGCGGATGGTATCGCCAATGCCTTGCTGCAGCAGGATAGCAAGGGCGGCGGTGGAGGCGACGATGCCCTTGGAGCCCATGCCGGCTTCGGTCAAACCCAAATGCAGGGCGTAATCGCAGCGCTGCGAGAGGCTTTGATAGACCGCGATCAGCTCCTGCACACCGCTCATTTTGCAGGACAGCACGATGCGATCGGTGGCCAGGCCCAAGGCGGTGGCCCGTTCGGCGCTTTCCAGCGCCGAGGTGATGACCGCCTCGCGCATGACTTCGGCCAGTTCTCTAGGTACGGGCAGCTTGGCGTTTTCATCCAATAGCCGCGCCAGCACACTTTGATCGAGACTGCCCCAGTTGACGCCGATGCGCACCGGCTTGTCGTAGCGGCAGGCGAATTCGACCATCTGGGCAAACTGGGTGTCGCGCTTGCTGCCGCGTCCCACGTTGCCGGGGTTGATGCGGTACTTGGCCAGGGCTCGCGCGCAAGCCGGGTATTTCTCCAGCAGCCTGTGCCCGTTAAAATGAAAGTCGCCGATCAAGGGAACGGTGCAACCGGTTTGGTCGAGCTGCTCGCGAATGCGGGCGACGGCGCCCGCCGCATCTTCATTGTTGACCGTGATGCGAACCAGCTCGGAACCGGCGCGGGCAAGCTCGAACACCTGCTTGACCGTTGCCTTAACATCGGCGGTATCGGTATTGGTCATGGACTGCACGACGACGGGGGCGTCGCCGCCGATGCGAACGTTGCCTACGATTACAGCGGTGGTTTGTCTTCGATTCATGGGCCTTAACCTGCAAACAGAGTTGTGAGTTCAAATAGCGTGTATTCTAGCAGCCGGGTTGCGCGGGCTTACATCGCCAGCGCCGAACGTGCCGAAATCGGTAAGCTCGGTTGCATCAGCGGTGGCGTTCAGAAAGGCCGTTCGACGGGCAGTAATCCACCTTCACCAGCCTCGCTTGCAAGTCTTTCCGGAACGATACGATGCGTATTCAATTCTTCTCCGACATACACCTGGAATTCGGCCCGCTGTCGCTTCCTCCGACCGATGCCGACCTCATCGTCGCGGCCGGCGACATAGGCGTCGGCGCACAGGGTCTCGAATGGCTCCAGGCCATCGATGCGCCGGTTATCTACGTGGCCGGAAATCACGAGTTTTACGGACAGGAGCGCGGTTCGACGGTGGCTTTGCTGGGGCGTGCGGCGCACGGCAGTAATGTGCGCTTTCTGGAAAAGGAACGCCATGTGGTCGGGAACGTCCGCTTTCTCGGCTGCACGCTGTGGACCGATCTCGGAGGCAAGGAGAACGACCGGCGAGATGAGCTGGTTCCTCTCGCCAATGACTTCCGCCAGATCTACCACGAGGGAGGCGCGTTGACGCCGGCTGCGTATGTGCGCCTGCATCAGGAAGCAAGAAGGTGGCTGATAGAAGAGCTGGAACGACCCTTTGCGGGGAAAACCGTCATCGTTAGCCACCACGCGCCTACCCTGTGGAGCTGGCAGGAAAATCCGAACAATCTCCTGCGTTTCATTTACTGCAACGATCTTCGGGCAATCATGCACGCCTATGACATCGCTGCCTGGTTTCACGGCCATACCCACGTGACCCTGGATTACCGTTGCGCGGGTACGCGCATTCTGTGCAACCCGCGCGGTTATCATCCGTTCCATCTAGTGGATGGATTCGACGGCGCCAGGTTCATTGACATCTAGGGAGGCTTGCGGGGCCGCATTCAGCAAGCATCCGAGCGCCTGTCCTACCTGCACGCGGGAACCTTCCGACAAATCCTCGCGCCACTTCAGTTTATCTTTGCCGAACAGCATAATGATCGTCGAGCCCATGTTGAAACGCCCGAGTTCTTCGCCGCGCGCGAGCGTGATCGGACTGGATGAATAATCCCAGATCCTGACCGTTCTGGCTGAGGGCGGCGTCACCACGCCGTGCCAGACGGTTTCGATGCTGGAGACGAAGATGGCGCCCACCAGTACGAGCGCCATCGGACCAGCCGCGGTCTCGAATAGCGTGACGATGCGTTCGTTGCGCGCGAATAGATTGGGCACCGATGCCGTCGTCGCCGCATTGACGCTGAACAGTCGGCCCGGCACGTGCAGCATCGCCTTGAGGGTGCCGGTCAGCGGCATATGCAGCCGATGATAGTCGCGCGGGGACAGGTAGATCGTCGCAAACTCTCCGTCCCGAAACGGCTCCGCCCGTGCGGCATCGCCGCCGAGCAGAGCGGTTGCCGTGAACGTCGCCCCCTTGGCTTGCATCAGTTTGTCCTGATCAAGCCCGCCGATCTGGCTGATCGCGCCGTCGGCCGGGCTGGTGATGGTTGCGCAATCCGCGCAGAGCGGACGTGCGTCGGCCCGCAGGGAACGGGTGAAAAAATCGTTGAAGCTCGCATAGGCTTCCAGCGACGTTTCCAGCGCTTCCGCCATATTGACGCCGTAAACGCGGATAAACGCGCGGGCGAGCAAGTCTTTCCAACGCCTGTTTTGCGAGTGGGTCACGATGCGCATCAAGCGCGACAGCGTGTGCTGCGGCAGCGCGTACTGCGACAGGGCGAAGAGGCGTTGTCGCAGCCTCGGTTTCATGGTGCCGACCCGACCGCGAGGTATCCGCGCTGTTCCCGCTCGCAGATCAGTTTCTGGGCAGCGCTGAGGGCGACGCCGCGTCGTATGGGCGCCTTGGTATCGGTAAGCACGGCTTCCAGGGCGCTCAGGCAGTAAATGACGTTCTTGGCGCTGGCGCTGTAACCCATCAAGCCGATGCGCCAGACTTTCCCCGCCAGCGCGCCCAGGCCCGCACCGATCTCGAGGTTATAGCGGGACAGCAGCGTGGCGCGGACCTGCGCCTCATCCACGCCTTCCGGCACCAAAATCGCATTGAGTTGAGGCAGGCGCGCCGCCTCCGGCACGATGAAGCGCAGTCCCATCGCCTCGAGTCCCGCGCGGAGGGCGAGGTGATAATCCCAGTGTCGCCGCCAGGCGTTCTCCAGACCTTCCTCCTGCAGCAGCAGGAGCGCTTCGTGGAGGCCGTACAGGGCGTTGACGGGCGCGGTGTGGTGGTAGGCGCGCTTGGTGCCGCCGCCCCAATAGCTCATCACCAGAGTCAAATCGAGGAACCAGCTCTGTACCTTGCTTCGGCGGTTCTTGAGCGCTTCGACGGCGCGCTGGTTGAAGCTGACCGGCGAGAGGCCGGGGATACAGGACAGGCATTTCTGCGAGCCGGAATAGACGGCGTCGATCTCCCATTCATCGACCTTGAGCGGGCTCCCGCCCAGGGAAGTGACGGCATCGACGATCACCATGGCGCCGTGGTCGTGCGCCAGCCGCGTCAGGGTCCGGGCGTCCGAGCAGGCGCCGGTCGAGGTTTCGGCGTGCACGAATGCGACGATTTTGGCGTCCGGATGCGCCTTCAGCGCGCTTTCCACCTTGTCGGCATCGACCGGCCTGCCCCACTCGTCTTCCACCAGGATAGGCGTGGCGCCGCAGCGTTCGACATTCTCTCGCATACGGCCGCCGAAGACGCCGTTCTGGCACACGATCACCTTGTCGCCCGGCTCGGCGAGGTTGACGATGCAGGTTTCCATGCCGGCCGATCCGGGCGCCGACACGGGCAGCGTGAGCGCGTTGTGCGTTTGCAAGGCATACTGCAGCAAGGCTTTCATGTCGTCCATCATGGCGACGAACAGCGGATCGAGATGGCCGATGGTCGGCCTTGCCACGGCTTCGAGGATGCGTGGATGCACATCGGACGGGCCCGGCCCCATCAAGGTTCGGACGGGCGGATGGAAGGATTTTATGCTCATGTCGTGTCAGCGTTTGATCAGAATTTTCTCGAATTGGTGGCGCGCGTTGAGGCACAGGGTCAGGTCGGCTCGCGAAGGCATGTCCTCGAGCATATGCCGGGTCAGGCGCTCATAGTGCATGATGAAACGCCTGAGCGCCACGGCATCCATCAGTCGAGCCGCCGCGGCGGGATGTTCCATCAGCCGTGCGGCCAGCTTGCGCTCTTGCAGGCTGCGCCACTGGTATACGCTCGCCAGGTCGGGCACTTTGAGCATGATCAGCGCATTCAGGCGGGCGAACAGGGCGGCGTAATCGCCCGCGAGCTGATCGTTCACGTAGCGCCGCCAGCGGCCGTCTGGGTCCTCTTCGGCTTCCAGCTGGTTAACGGGCCGGGCCAGATCCGCTTCGGCTTGCGCCCTGGCCCCCACGCACCAGCCTTCGAACACGATGATATCGGCGGGGCCTTGGAAATGCGGCCATTCGCTCTTTGGGCGGCGATCGTCCATGGCCTTGTCGAACGACGGAAGGGCGACCTCTCCGGCGCCTCCCTTTAATGCCTGCAGCGTGGCGAGCCCGAGCTGGACGTCGTGGGTGCCCGGCACGCCGCGGCTGACCAGCAACGGATGAACGGCCCGCGCCAACGTTTCCCGCTCGGCGCGGGTTTTATACAGGTCATCGATGGAAAACACTGCCACGCGAAAGCCGAAGCCATTATTCAAGATGAGCTGGAGAAGGTCGCAAGTGGTGGATTTGCCAGAGCCTTGCGCGCCATTGACGCCGAGCACTAGCGGTTCGGAATTCTTCTGTCCCGCCACCCAGGCTGCGAGCGGCAGGTAGACCTCATGCAGTGCGGCGGTGAGGCTTTGTTCGATGCGCAGAACCGCTAGCCGCTCGCTGAAAGCCGGCCGGACGCGCTCGATGAGTCGTCGTTCGTCGGCTGGCGTCAAGCCGCGGCGGTCCGATGGCCAGAGCGAGTCCCGGAGCGCCGCGCCCAATCAAACCACCTTGTCCCGCGGCGTCTGTCCGGCGAAGAAAGCCTTTAGGTTTTCGATGACGCGCTCACCCATGGCGAGGCGGGTTTCGGCCGTGGCGCTGCCGAGATGCGGCAGCAGCACCACGTTCTCCAGTTCGAGAAAGCCGGGATTCAGCCGAGGTTCGCCCTCGAATACGTCCAGCCCCGCGCCGGCAACAGTCCGGTACTTTAAAGCCGCGATCAGCGCCTGATTGTCCACCACATCACCCCGCGCCGTGTTGATGAGAAAAGCGCCAGGTTTCATCATGGCCAGCCGTTCACGATTGATCAGGTGGTAATTTTCCTGGCTGCCGGGACAGTGCAGGGAGATGAAATCGGCGCGCTGCAGCACTTCTTCGACGCTCCCGCAGGGCTCGGCTCCAAGGTTCCGGAGTAGCTCCGCCGGCGGCGGACAGGGATCGGTGAACAGGATTTTCATGTCAAAGCCATGGCGCGCCTTTTTCGCCATCGCCCGGGCGATGCGGCCCATGCCGATCAAGCCCAAGGTTTTGCCGGTGACTTTGGTGCCCAGCATATGGGTCGGTCGCCAGCCGGTCCATTGCCCGTTACGTACGTGCCGCTCGCCTTCGCCGCCGCGGCGGGCGGTCATCAACAGCAGCAGCATGGCAAGGTCAGCGGTGCACTCGGTGAGAACATCCGGCGTATTGGTGACGGTGAGGCCACGGGCCTCGGCGGCCTGGATGTCGATGTGATTGTAGCCGACGCCGAAATTGCCGAGGATTTTGGCGCGCAAGGGTTCTGCGCTCAACACCTCGGCGTTGAATGGATCGGTGACGGTAGGTAGCACGGCGTCGGCGGTGCGCAGACACTCCTGCAGCTCATCCATCGTCATCGGCTTGTCGTCTGTGTTCAGCCGGACGTCGAACAGCTCCTTCAACCGGGCCTCCACCGGCTGCGGCCAGCGGCGCGTGACGATGACTTTGGGCCTGTTCATCTCATATCTCCCTAACAGCGCCTTGCCATGGCGGTGATCCGCTGGCGCCCGCGGAGCGATCGCGGACTACGCACGGCTCGTGCGGGGCGGCGCCACGTTTCAGCGCACAGGCACCGGCGCGGCCGTTTCGCGCCAATATTCGCACGCCGCCGCCACGCCGCTGCCGGCGGCGACCGGGATGCCGACATCGCGCATCGACATCTCGGCGCCGGCGAGCGCGCTGACCAGACTGATCTCGTTGAGATCGCCGAGGTGGCCGATGCGGAACAGCTTGCCGGCCACTTCGGAAAGCCCTGCGCCGAGCGAGAGGTTATAGCGGTGATAGGCGATATGCATCACGTCCCGGGCGGTGAAGCCCTCCGGTACCATGATGGCCGACACCGTGTTCGAATACCATTTCGCGTCGCGGGCACAGAGCTTGAGTTCCCAGGCCTTGACCGCGCGGCGCACGCCTTCAGCCAGCCGGTAGTGACGGGCGAAGACGTTGTCGAGACCTTCCTCGAGCAAGCGATCGAGCGAGTGGCGCAGTCCATGCAACAAGGGAGTGGAAGGGGTATAGGGAAAATAGCCGTCCTTGTTGGCGTTGATCTGATCCTGGATATCGAGAAAGCAGCGCGCGCACCTGGCCGTGTGGCGCATTTCCAGCGCTTTCTCGCTGAAGCACAGCAAAGCCAGCCCGGCCGGCAGCATGAAGCCCTTTTGCGAGCCGCTCAGCGCGACATCGACGCGCCATGCGTCCATGCGAAAATCGATGCTGGCGATGGAGCTGACGCCGTCGACGAAAAACAACGCGGGATGTTGGGCCGCATCGATCGCTTTACGAACGCCGGCCAGGTCACTGGTGACACCGGTCGCCGTTTCATTGTGACAGATCAACACGGCCTTGATCTCGTGCCGATGATCCGCCTGCAGGAGGGCTTCCAGCCTATCCAGCGGTACGCCCTCTCCCCAGGGTACCTGCTCGAACTGCACATTGAGGCCAATGCGCCGGGCGAGATCGATCCACAAATGGCTGAAGTGTCCGAAGCGGAATGAAAGAACTTTATCGCCAGGGGAAAGCGTATTGGCCAGTGCGACCTCCCACCCCGCCGTTCCGGTCGCCGGAAAGATGAAGCACTGTCCGGTCGCGGTCTGAAAAATCTTCTTCAAATCCTCGAGCAGCGGTTTCACCAGGTTCGGAAAATCAGGCGCGCGGTGGTCTTCCATCGGCACGTGCATGGCATCAAGGATTG
This sequence comes from Methylococcaceae bacterium, assembly GCA_902812445.1. Lineage (GTDB taxonomy): Bacteria > Pseudomonadota > Gammaproteobacteria > Methylococcales > Methylococcaceae > CADDZF01. Next base: position 42,092 of record CADDZF010000005.1, read on the forward strand.
AATCCGGCACCGTGGTCGGGCCGGGAACGAACAAATGGTTGCGACCTGGCATGGAAATCCCCTTGTTACGATTCTTTCGCTGAACGAGTTGAATAGGCTGGTGCGAGATTCGAAGTGTGAACAGGCCTTTGGCATAGCCAACCCGCTCGCGCGGCTGACCCTACAACCATGATGCCATAGCTCGGCGGCCGCCTTCAAGCGGTCCGTTCGATGACCGGGCTTTCCGGGAACTTGATCCGAGCGGACTTTGCAGGCGTGCAGGAGGCCTTGCGTCATCGCCGGAGTACTCTGCATAGACTCCGGCGCCGCCACGTCAAGCGCTCAAAGCCCGATCGACGGCTTGGTGTTGGGTATCCAGAATAGCAACAGAACAGTCGCCGCCGCAGCGCTGAGCGCGGAGAACGCGAACGCGAACTGCGGGCTTGCCGCCTGCCACAGCCAGCCGAAAACCAGCGAAGCCGGCAACAGCATGATGCCGGTCGTGAGGTTGAACCAGCCATACGCGGTGCCCAGCAAGGAGGTCGGCACGAGATCGGCGACCAGTGCTTTTTCGGCGCCTTCCGTCGCGGCCAAAAACAGCCCATAAAAGGCAAACAACGGCCACAGCAGCCTCGTGTCCGCGCGATCCAGTCCCAGCAACAAAAGAAAAACCGCATAGATCAGCCAGCCGACAGTGATCATCCGCAGCCTTCCGAGCCGGTCCGAGAAGGCGGAGAGCCCGGTAGAAAACAGCATCGCCGTCAGCGAGACCAGGGCCCAGAGGAGCGGTATCTGGTCATTGGGAACGCCCATGTCGCGCGCTCTGAGAAGCAAGAACAGGCTGGAAGGATAACCCAGGGTAAACAGCGCGAGTACCAGCAGATAGCGCTTGAAAGCCGACGGAAAACCGTGGAGTCGCCAGCTGAACCGGGTGATTTCAGGATCGATTTCCCGCTCGGGTTCACGTACGCTGAACGCCAGGATGACCGTAATGACGCCGGGTACGGCGGTCCAGAGAAATATGCTGTGCAGGTCGACCTGATTGCTGAGCAGCCAGGCGGCGATCAAAGGGCCGATCACGGCGCCGGCGTTATCCATGGCGCGGTGAAAGCCGAACGCCAGGCCACGCTGCCCGGCCGTAACCGACATCGCCAGCAGCGCATCGCGCGGCGAGGTCCGCAGCCCCTTGCCGACCCGATCGGCAAATCTTAAGGCGAACACCGTCGGCCAGTTCGCGGCCCAGGCAAACAGCGGGCGGGACAGCGCCGCAAGAGCGTAGCCGCCGACGACCCAGCCCTTGATCACGTGGGTTCTGTCCGCCAAAACGCCGGAAAACAGTTTCAACAGGCTATTGACGGCCAGCACCACGCCTTCGATCAGACCCAGCACCCGCGCCCCCACCCCGAGCACCGAAGCCAGATAGATCGGGATCAGCGGATACATCAAATCGCTCGCCGCATCGTTGAACAGGCTGACCAAACCCAATAGCCAGACCGTGGAAGGCAGGCGGAAAATGTCCTTCAACATGAGCCCGCTCGACTTTATCTGATCGAGAGGTCGGCTTTTGACGAGGCTGTATGAAGGCTTTGAAAGCCGGTTTCGCTAGCTTCGAGCGGAAAATCGGTCTCATGGTCCGCCCGAAGTCCAGCGCAAACGACCGGCTGTTTTTGTTTCAATTCAGTCGCACAATCCGAGAACTTGCGAACGCCATCGGTTAACACCCGATATCCCTTATTTTTGATCATTTTTGCTCCGACCGGTTTGTCATAAGGTGATTTTCCTCGAGAATACGCAAGCGTTCGCCCCCCTCATCATCGACCCCTCTTTGCCCACCGCAGGCCGCTCAGCTTTCAGCCGCTCTTCTCGCGGAGGATTTTTCAAAGGCCATGCGAAAATCGCAAAAAGCGGCCTTCCAGGAGCGCGGCCGCCTGAGTGGCCCCGCGTTCCGCATCCGCCTGCGTGCCGCGGCGTCTGCCAGTAAGGCGATGAGCCCTCGCTCGAACGCTCGCCAATCACCGGCCTCAACCACCCAGCCGTTGACGCCGTTCCGGACCAACCGCTCGCAATCGCCGACGCGCGACGTGACGATAGGCAATCCCAGCGCGGCGGCTTCCGCTACGGCCATGCCGTAAGCCTCATAGAGGCTCGGAAACGCGAACGCATCGGCCGACCGCAGCAACGCCGCCAACGCGTTATGGGTCAAGACGCCGTGCAATAGCATGCGCTCGCTGAGGCCACTCGCTGCGGCGGCTTGCCGTAATTGATCGGCGTAAGCGACATCGACCGTCTCATCGCCCACGATATGCCAGCGCCACGGCAAGTGAGCTAAGCGCCGCAGGATGCCGAACAATTCGAGATAGCCTTTCGCCGGCAACAGATTCGCGACGGTGACCAGATGAACATGATTCCTCGGGCCGGCCGGCCGCACGGCGTCAGGCGCCTGCCTGAAGCTGCCATCGACACCGGGCTCACAGACAAAGACCGCTTTGCCGGGATAGCGACTCCGCAAGTGGTCAGCGAGCCGATAGCCGGTCGTGAGCAGAGAGCGCACGCACCGTATGGCCTGATCTTCCTGGCGCTGCGCCGCCTTGCGCCGTTCGGCATCCAGCAGGGGATTTTGCGAGGGCAAATAATGCACCAGAAGTCTATGGTCGGCCAGGGGGCAGAGCGGCGCTACGTGATCGATGCGTCGCATCAGCAGGCTATCCCAAAGAACCCGGCGGAACCGCCGAGCGCTCAGTGTGCCCGCCAGGCGCGCATCGGTCGTTGTTTCGTCGATTGCCCACGCATCCAGGGCGAATCCGCATTGGCGGGCTTCGTCGAGCATATGCGCGTTATAGATGTGCCCGCCTGAAGCGCCCGCATTCGCGGGCGGATGCAACAACAGATACTGCATGATGCGCATTGTACGCCAGCGCCGCGGAAGTCGCCTAAGCACTCCCAATCGAGTGAAGGGATGGTATCCTTGCCGATATGCTGGATCGTGCCCATTCACCGCAAGCCGCTCTGATTCGCTGGACAGAATGCCACGCGCTGTTGATGGTCGCTGCGCTGGTCGCGGTCAGCTCGAGCCTGCCGCTGTATGCGAGCGCGCTCATCGCCGGCCTCTCGTTTTTGGGCTTATTGCTGATAGGCCGCTCGCGCTGGACGCCGACCGGCCAGTTCGGTCCGGCCAACGTCGTCACCCTGCTGCGTCTGCTGGCGACCGTCGTCTTGCTCGCCGTTCCCTACGCGGGCAATACGCTGATCCTGGTGGTGGGCGCGGCCTTTCTGTCTCTGGATGGCGTCGACGGCTGGATGGCCAGGAAAACCGGCCTCGCTTCCGAGTTTGGGGATTATTTCGACAAGGAGGTCGATGCCTTTTTCATGCTGGCATTGTGCCTGTTATTGTACGCGGCGGGTCGACTGGGCGCCTGGATTCTGCTGCCCGGCGCTTTGCGCTACGGATTCGTCTGGTATCTCAAGCTGGCAGAACCGCCACAGCCCAAGGAGCGGGCGACGCGCTCCAGCAAGACCATTGCGCTCGTCATGTTGTCCGCCCTGATGTTCTGCTTCCTGCCATTCGAGCCCTCGTGTGAGATTCTGGCGGCGTCTGCCACCGTAGCGCTTGTCTACTCGTTTGGACTCTCCATTTGGCGTTTGTACGTTCCGCAATGAGCGCATCGGGCAAGCTGACGACGCGGCACATCGCCAGCAGGGAGGATATTTGCTCGTTTTTCGACCGCTTGGCCGATCACTATCACGACTGCCACGGCGAGGCCGACAGGCTTCTGCGCTATCGGCTGGGCATCATAAACCGCCTGCTACCGCCCCATGCTGACGAAGTTTTGCTCGAAATCGGGTGCGGTGACGGGATGCACCTGCGCGCGCTGGCCGACCGTTTCCGAGAGGCGCGCGGCACTGATTTGTCCCCCCGCATGATTGCACGGGCCGAACGCCTGAGTGGGTGCCATCCGCAGCGGCAACGGATCGTTTTCGCCGTCGATCCGGCGGAAACTCTGGCTACCGTGGGGGACGAGGAGATCGCCATCGTGCTCTGCGTCGGCGCACTGGAGCACATGCTGCAGCAACAGACAGTGCTGAGGCAGGTCCACCGGGTGCTAAGACCCGGCGGAGCCTTCATTTGTCTGACCCCCAATGGCGCCCACCTGTGGTATGCCCGGCTGGCTTCCTGGCTGGGATTGAGCACCCGGCACCTCAGCAGCGACTGCTTCCTGTCCGAACCGGTGCTTCGAAAGATGGTGCAAGCGACTGGGATGACGCTTGATCGAATTGGCTATTGGACATTTATTCCGCGTGGCGACATGCCGCGTGGAGCCGCCCGGCTCATGGCGTTTCTTGATGGCATCGGAAGACTCTTCGCCCTCTCCCGATTACGGGGCGGACTTTATTGCAGAGCCGTCAAAGCCGCTGCGGGCAAACCCGATTCTAACCGCGAGCAGGTGCATGGAGGGCTGGAATCTGACAACGCCGTGTGACCAAGCGGCCCTGGAGACGTTCCGCATCCGTCGGCGCATCGGCCGAGCGCTCATCGGCAGCGCGATCCTCGCCAGCGAATTCCGTGTAGCAAGCCTTGGCCGATCGAAAACCGGCGGAGCAAAAACGACCGGTTTGACACCGTCTGAAGCTTCAACGTATGCTTGTGCCGTACCCCGATTGCATAGCGCCGGTACGAGCCGGATGCCCGAGCCGCGGCGTATCGATGGCTCGGTGGACCGGCGGGTACTCCCCTGACGCCTCGTGGGCCGGCGCCGAAACCCCTGCGAGGTGCTCGCATCATGCCTTGGTGGACCTTGCTACATCATTCCAGCCTCATCCTCGCCTGCGTCTTGTTTTTTGGCATCATTGGCTGCGACCGCGTCGGGATGATTGCTCCGAGCGGCACGCTTTCGATGGACGCCATGGACCTCCCAGAAGGAGACCTAGCCGGCCCTGGACGGCAAGGAGTTGCATCCAGGCGGATGGCGGTACGCCATCAAGGCGCGAGCGTCAGGGTCGCGCTGTACCAGCCGATCGATGTCCCGCCGGTGCCTCCTCCCGCCATAGTTTTCCTACCGGGCCGGATGGCGCCCGATGATCAATATGAGAGCTATGCCCGCGCACTCGCCTCGCGGGGGTTTATCGTGGCGGTGCGCGGCTGGTATTCACCCTTCACCAGCGATATCGAGCTGGCACGCGATGCGAGCGTCATCGGCGACTGGTTGGTGCGTAAAGGGAAGGTGGATGCCAGCAGAATCGGCATCGCGGGGCACTCCATGGGCGGCAAGGACGCCGTGCTGGCGGCGGTCCAGTATGGCCTGTTTGCCAGCGTGGTCGCTATCGATCCGGACGACAACGGTGCCCTCTCCGTCGTGCACGGCGTGATCGCCCGTTTACGGGCACCTTTACTGCTGATTGGCGCGGAGGTGGGCTGGCAAGCATCGCGTATCTGCGCGCCGCGCGCGAGCAACTACCAGCGTTTCTTCGAGCGAGCGCCGGCCGGAACCGTCGAGCTCACGCTGCGGGGCGCCGATCACGTGCAGATGCTGGACGAACCCGACCGTTTCGGCTACGCCATCTGTCGCTGCGGCACGGCTGATTCGCGCCAGGTCCGCAACACGGCGCGACGGGCCACCGTTGGGTTTTTCATCCAGCACCTAAAGGCCGGTCCGGCATTGCCGCAGCCACTCGGCAGCCAAGCCATGATGCGCGTTGCGCAGGGTCTTCACGCCAAGGAAAAATGAAAGGCCCGCAGGAGAGCGTCAAGCTCGCGAAGCCCGAGGCGTGGCGGCTGAAAGAGTAGATACAACGCCTGTCGGTGGCTCACGCCGTACTTTTCCCAGAAGACGGTCTTGCCGTGGAGATGCATCGACCGGGCCGCCACCCGGTAGAGATGGCGCGCCAGGAACTCGAAGATGCCGCCGAACCCCTCGATTCGCCCCAGCGCAGGCCTTGGCCCGACGCCAAGACAGACAGAGCGAGCGCCTTCTTCGCGCAGGGCTTTCAAGGCAGCGACGACCAGGAGTTCGTTCGTATGAATGGGCGCAGACGGCGTCGAAAACACGAAGTTGATCAGATTACAACCCACGATGCAGCTCACCTGCAGCATCGAGAGTACGCCGACGATGCGGCCGGCGCATTCGGCGATGAACCAGCGCCGTCCCGACCGATCGGCGAAAAGGCGGGGAGGAGCGAGATACATCTGCGCTCCGCGGCGAGCACTGCGCCAGTGCTGGCAGGCTACTTCCACCTCGGCTTCCAGCCGGGCGTCAGGCGCAGTCGTTCCATGGTACTCGCGGGCGCTTACGCCGAGCCGCCGGGTATGGTTGAGATTCTGGCGCAAGTGACGACCTTTGGGGCCTGCCTCGGGATCATGCCGAGGATCGGCGATCAGCAGATCGGCAAATTCTAGCGTGCCATAGCCGCGTTCGCGGGCGTATGCCTGCATGCTCGCCGTCGCCGCGGCGTAAATGATCGACCAATCGTTGTCCGCGCAGTGGGCGGCAAAGGCATCGGCCAGCGCACCCTGTCGCTCGGGCATGCAGATCGGATCACCCAGCGCGACGGCACACCGGCGAGTCAGCACAAAGCCGATCAGGCCGTCAATCCCGGGAACACGGAAGGTATTGCACGAAGGATCCAGTGCGGCATGCGCCACGGCTCCGCCGTGCCGCCGCACCAGCTCGATAGCCGCTGAACGCGGTAGACCGGAACTCTCGGGCATGTCGCTCTCCGGGGTGGCCGATCTCGTGGCCGAATGCCGGTAG